>JALOTE010000069.1 GCA_025458045.1 Rhizobiaceae bacterium | reverse complement strand
GTTTCATCTCCCGTGCCATGCCATCAGGAGAAGCCAAATGCCCAAGATGAAGACGAAGTCGGCCGCCAAGAAGCGGTTCAAGATCACGGCGACGGGCAAGGTGCTCGCCGCTGCCGCAGGCAAGCGCCACGGCATGATCAAGCGTTCCAACAAGTTCATTCGCGATGCCCGCGGCACGATGGTTCTGGCTGAACCGGACGGCAAGAAGGTCATCAAGAATTATCTGCCGAACGGCCTGTGAGCCCGGCGCACGAGAACGAAATCAGGAGCTAGATCATGGCACGCGTCAAACGCGGCGTAACAGCCCACGCCAAGCACAAGAAAGTCATGAAAGCCGCCAAGGGCTTCTATGGCCGTCGCAAGAACACGATCCGCATCGCGAAACAGGCCGTCGAGAAATCGATGCAATATGCCTATCGCGACCGCAAGAACCGCAAGCGCAACTTCCGCGCCTTGTGGGTGCAACGCATCAACGCCGCCTGCCGCGAACATGAACTGGCCTATAGCCGCTTCATCGACGGGTTGAACAAGGCGGGCATCGAGATTGACCGCAAGGTCCTTTCCGACATGGCGATCCATGAGCCGCAGGCGTTCGCCGTGCTTGTCGCGAAAGCCAAGGACGCGCTCGCCTATCTCAAAGACACGACCCCGAACGCTTTTGAGCGCGCCGTCGCGGCCGCTTGAGGGTTATCCCGGTCCATCAAATCCTCAAGGGCTTGCGACGGTTCGCCGACGCAGGCCCTTTCTTTTTGTCCGTTTCCCCGATGGTGTTGCCCTGATGAGCGAGTTGAAGACGCTTGAAACCGAATTGATGACGGCCATCGAAAGCGCCTCCGACGAGGCCGCGCTTGAGGCTGTGCGCCTGTCAGCGATGGGCAAGAAGGGTGCGGTTTCGGAATTGCTGAAATCGCTCGGCGCGATGACGCCGGATGAACGCAAAGAAAAAGGCGTCGCCATCAACGCGCTGCGCGACGCCGTGACCGGCGCGCTCGCCACCCGCAAGCAAGCCTTGAAGCTCGCCACCATCAATGCGCGGCTGGCGGCCGAAACGCTGGACGTGACTTTGCCCGTGCGGCCGGCGCCCGCCGAGCGCGGCCGCATCCACCCGATTGCGCAGGTGATCGACGAGATCACGGCCATCTTCGCCGACATGGGCTTTGCCATCGCCGAAGGGCCGGACATCGAGACCGACCATTACAACTTCACCGCGCTGAACTTTCCCGCCGGCCATCCGGCGCGCGAGATGCACGACACGTTCTTCCTGCCGCCGGATGCAAACGGCGAGCGCAAGGTGCTGCGCACGCATACCTCACCGGTGCAAGTCCGCACCATGGAGACGCAGAAGCCGCCGATCCGCATTGTCATTCCCGGCAAGACCTACCGGCAGGACAGTGACGCGACGCATTCGCCGATGTTCCATCAGGTCGAGGGACTCGTCATCGACCGCACGGCCAATGTCGCCAACATGCGCTGGATTCTCGAAGAGTTCTGCAAGGCGTTCTTCGAGGTGTCGCATGTGAACATGCGGTTCAGGCCCTCTTACTTTCCGTTCACGGAGCCGTCGATCGAGGTCGACATCCAGTGCGACCGCTCGCGCCCAGGCGAAATCCGCATGGGCGAAGGCAAGGACTGGCTGGAGATTCTGGGCTGCGGCATGGTGCATCCGAACGTGCTGCGCGCAGGCGGGCTCGATCCGGATGAGTATCAGGGCTTCGCCTGGGGCATGGGCATCGACCGCATCGCCATGCTGAAATATGGCATGCCTGACTTGAGGCCCTTCTTCGAGGCGGACGTGCGCTGGATCGAACATTATGGATTCAGACCGCTTGACCTGCCGACCTTGTTCGGCGGCTTGAGCACCTGAGGAGGTTGTCATGAAATTCACCCTCGCATGGCTCAAGGATCATCTTGAGACCGACGCCACCGCGACCGAGATCGCCGAACGCCTCACCGCCATCGGGCTTGAAGTGGAATCGCTCGACGACAAGGCGGCGCTGAAACCCTTTGTCATCGCCCGCGTAGTGACCGCCGAAAAACATCCGAACGCCGACAAATTGCGCGTGCTGATGGTGGACATCGGCAAGGGGGACCCCGTGCAGGTGGTGTGCGGCGCGCCCAATGCGCGCGCCGGGCTTGTCGGGGCGTTTGCCGCTCCAGGCGCTTATGTGCCCGGCATCGACACGACGCTGGCGGTTGGGTCCATACGCGGTGTGGAATCGCGCGGCATGATGTGTTCCGAGCGCGAATTGCAAATGTCGGACGAGCACAATGGCATCATCGACCTGCCCGGCGATGCGCCCGTAGGCACGTCTTTCGCGGCCTATGCCGGTCTGGATGATCCGGTGTTCGAAGTGAAGCTGACGCCGAACCAGCCGGACCGCACGGGCGTTTCCGGCATTGCGCGCGATCTTGCCGCAGCGGGCCTTGGCACGCTGAAGACGCCCGTCGTTGCGCCGGTCAACGGCGATGGCGCCTGCCCGGTCTCGGTGACGATCGAAGACGCGGACCTCTGCCCCGGCTTCGCGCTCCGCCTCGTGCGCGGCGTGAAGAACGGGCCTTCGCCGCAATGGATGCAGCAGCGCCTCATCGCCATCGGCCTTCGCCCGATCAATGCGCTGGTCGACATCACCAATTACATCACCTTCGACCGCGGCCGCCCGCTGCACGTGTTTGACGCGGCGAAGGTAGCTGGCAACCTCACGGTGCGCCGCGCCAAGGCCGGCGAAACCGTGCTGGCGCTGGACGGCCGCACTTACACGCTGGCACCGGAAAACTGCGTCATCGCCGACGCCAACGGCGTTGAATCCATCGCCGGCGTCATGGGCGGCGAGCATTCGGGCTGCGATGACGCGACGACCGATGTGCTGATCGAATCCGCCTTGTGGAACCCGCTCAACATCGCGCGCACCGGCCGCGCGCTCGGCATCATCACGGACGCGCGCTACCGGTTCGAGCGTGGCGTCGATCCGCGCTTCATGGTGCCCGGCCTCGATCTCGCGACGCGGATGGTGATCGAGCTTTGCGGCGGCACGCCCTCGCAAGCCATCATCGAAGGTTACACGGAGGCGCCGCTTGCCGAGATCGAGCACCATGCGCCGGAAGTGAACCGGCTGACCGGCATCGATGTGCCGGAAGCCGAACAGCTTTCCATCCTCGCCCGGCTCGGTTTTGAAGCCGAACAGCGCGGCGGCAAGACGATCCTCAAAGTGCCCTCATGGCGCACCGATGTGGATTGGCGGGGCTCGCCGCGCGCCGACATCGTGGAAGAAGTCATGCGCATCAACGGCATGAACGCGATTGCGCCCGTGCCGCTTCCTCGCGCGGCCGAGGTCGGGGGGCGCATCCTTACGCCCTTGCAGATCCGGACGCGGGCGGCGCGCCGTGCGCTTGCGGTGCGCGGCATGCTGGAGTGCGTGACTTACTCGTTCATCCCGCAAGCCCATGCCGAAGCCTTTGGCGGCGGCCATGCGGCGCTGATCCTTGAAAACCCCATTGCCTCCGACATGAGCACGATGCGGCCCTCGCTGCTGCCGGGGCTGATCGCGGCGGCGGGCCGCAATGCGCGGCGCGGGCGTGGCGATGTCGCCTTGTTTGAAGTGTCAGGCACCTATGAGAATGACACGCCTACGGGCCAGCGCCGTGTGGCGGGCGGTGTCCGCCGCGGAACCGCGGTCATGAGCGGCGATGGTCGCGATTGGCGCGGCAATGCCGCTCCCGTTTCGGTTTATGATGCGAAGGCCGACGCTCTGGCCGCGCTGGAGGCCGCCGGTGCGCCGGTTGCAAACATCCAGATCGGCACGGATGCGCCGGCATGGTTCCATCCCGGACGGTCCGGCACGCTGAAACTCGGGCCCAAGGTCTTGGGCGTCTTCGGCGAATTGCACCCGCTGGCGCTGGAAGCGCTGGATGTGAAAGGGCCGGTTGTGGGCTTCGAGGTCTGGCTGGACGCGCTGCCGGACACGAAAGCCAAGCCGACCAAAGCCAAGCCGAAACTTGATCTCTCGGCCTTCCTGCCTGTCAAGCGGGATTTCGCCTTTGTCGTCGATGGCAGGACGCAAGCCGCCCAAGTGATCCGCGCCGCAAAGGGCGCCGACAAGAAACTTGTGAGCGATGTTTCGGTGTTTGACGTCTTCACCGGCGGTGCGTTGGCTGCCGAAGGGCGCAAATCCATCGCCATCGAGGTGACGCTGCAGCCGGCCGACGCGACCTTGACCGATGAACAGATCGACACAGCGTCGAGGGCGATCATCGCCGCAGTCGAGAAGGCGACCGGCGGCACGCTCCGGGCGTGAGACAAGTCCGAGCGTGACACAAAAATCGGCAGGCGGAGGGAATAAGCCGCCGCCTGCCGCGTTTCCCCTTTGTCAACCACGCCGCGCCACGCGGCGAAGTTTCAAAGGAGAAATGCCATGTTTCGTACTTCATTTCGTGCTTCCAACTCGTCGAAAGCCTCAACCGCGCCTGCCGTCGGTTCCATCCTTTTTGCGACCGCGATGGCGGCCATCGGCATCAGCGTGTCTGCCGTTCCGGCATCCGCGCAAGACATCCGCTGCACCGGCCTTGTCGGCGCGATTTCCGTCGACACCGTCACCGTGCCGCTTGGTGCCCGTTGCGTATTGCGCGGCACACGTGTCGGCGGCGATGTGATCGTTGAGCGTGGCGGCATCGCGCGTGTCGAGCGTGGTCTCATCATGGGCAACATCAAGGGCGACGGCGCCCGCTCGCTCGTGGTCACCGCGAATACGCGGCTCGCCGGTTCGGTCGAATGGAAACTGTCCGGGCCGGTTTCGGTCAGCAATTCGATGATTGATGGCGACCTGAAGTTCGAGGAAGGCATCGGTGCCGTGTCGGCCATAAACAACGACATTCAAGGTGACATCCAGGCCGAGAAAAACCTGCGCGGCGTGCTGGTCAGCCAGAACGTGATCCAGGGCAATTTGAAGTGCCAGGAAAGCCGGCCCGCCCCCACCGGCAGCGGCAACATCGTTGCGGGCAACAAGGAAGGCCAATGCCGTGGCCTTTGATGGCTGTCACCCCAAAACGCAGACGGCCACCCGCATCGGGTGGCCGTTTCTGCGCGTGCAGTCCGCCTCAGGCGACGCTTAGGGTCAGGACCCATTAGTCATTTTGTGTTTTGATGGAGTCATCAAAACAAAAGAACAATGATCAAAATCAATATCTTGGAGCATGCTGTTTCCGATTAACAGGTTTCCACTTCATCGCAGCATGCTCTAAGACAGGTTCAGGCGCTCACGCAGTTCCTTGCCTGCCTTGAAGAACGGCACCCATTTTTCATCCACCGTCACCGTCTCGCCGGTGCGCGGGTTGCGCCCGGTGCGGGCGGCGCGGTTTTTCACGGTGAACGCACCAAAGCCGCGCAGTTCCACGCGGTTGCCCTGGGACAGGGCATCTGAGATTTCATCGAAAATCGCGCCAACGATGTTCTCGACGTCCCGCAGGTAAAGGTGCGGGTTGCGCGTGGCGATGGCCTGCACCAGTTCAGATTTGATCATGCTCAGTCCTCCCGCAACCACGGGGGCGATTCCCGGCGCAAACGTCCCTCACTTTTGCCCCGAACCGCCATTCGGGTTGCGTATCGGACCCTGCCAAACAGAAACAAGACCGTCAAGGAAGACTCCGCCAAGACCGCTTGCCTGCAACATCCGGTCAAAGGCCGACTGGTCGATTCCGGCCAGGCGGCCAAACAGGCCAAGCGGTTCGGCGGCGGGCGGGCGGATGTCGATGATGTCCAGTTCGGTGTCGATGTTGCGCGTTTTCAGATAGGCCAGCACCGCATCCTCGCCGCCCAGGCTGTCGATCAGGCCATTGGCCTTGGCCTGCCTGCCGGTGAACACCGAACCATCCGCCAGCGCCGTAACCTGCGCACGTGTCATCTTGCGGTTCTCGATCACCAGATCGACGAACCAGTCATAGCTGTCGCGGATCATCCGCTCCATCATCGCCAGTTCCTCGGGTGTCGTGGGGTTGAGGAAATTGGGCTCGGCCTTCAGCGGCGAGGATTTGACCTCATCGACCGAAATGCCGACACGGCCCATCAGCGTCGAGATGTTGGGCATTTGCACCAGCACGCCGATGGAGCCGACAATCGAGCTTTCGCGCGCGACGATATGGTCGGTCGCCGACGCGATCATGTAGCCGGCGGATGCTGCCAGCGTCGAGACTTCGGCGACGACAGGTTTCTTCGCCTTGGCCTTGATGATCGCCTCATGCAGGCTTTCGCCGCCGACCGTGGTGCCGCCGGGGCTGTCGACGGCGATGATGATCGCCTTGACGCGCTCATTGTCGGCGGCGTCCGCGATGCGCTTGATGCGGGCGGCGTCATTGAGGATCGTGCCGGACACGGGAATGCGGGCGATGTGGTCACCTTGGCCGAGGCCCAGTCCGTCACCGGCGGCAAGCCCTGCGGCGACGATGGCGACACCTGCCACGAGGATCGCGGCCACCCGCCAGAAGGCGAGCTTGCGCCGCAATGCGCGACGGTCGATGATGTCATCGGCGGATGAACCGGGCATGGCGATGGAATTCCGTTTTCGTTGAGGGCATGATAGCGGGAGGCGCGTCCGCTTCAATCTCAAATCGTTGCGGAGCGCAAAAACGCGGCACAGCGAGCGATGTCCTTGAAATCAACGCATTCGGCGGGCACCGCATGACAACCGCAACCCTGAACGGCCGGTACGGCGGAGCCGCATGACGGACGAGGCGCTGACACTTCCCCCGGACCTGATGCCGACAGTCGCCGAAGAGGCGCGCGAGCGTGCGATGCGCCGTGCGATTGCGCATTCACGCCGTGTCGCCGTGCTGAAGCGCACCTTGCCTGTCATCGCCGTCGCACTGCTCGCAGGGCTTGGCGGAGCCGCATGGCTGGCACGCTCCGGACCGGTGGAGATCGATACCGTTGCCATCGAGAATGGCCGCATCGTCATGCAAAACCCGCGCCTGACCGGCCTGACCCGCGACAACCGGCCCTATTCGGTGACGGCGGAACGCGCCTTCCAGTCGGTCAGCAATGCCGACGACATCGCTTTGGAAGCGATCACGGCGGATGTGCCATTCGGAACGGCCGCGACTGGCCAATTGACTGCGGCCAAGGGCCATCTCGACAATGCATCGAAGACGCTGAAACTGGACGGTGGCTTCACTTTCGTATCCAGTGACGGCATGACGGCGACTTTCGAAGCGGCGACGCTCGACATTGCCGACGGTGGACTTGTGACGAAGCGCCCGGTGACGATCCGCAACGCCTCGACGGACATCACCGCCGGCGCGTTGAAAATCTCCGACGACGGGGCGATACTGCTCTTTGAAAACAAGGTGCGCTTGGTGCTAACACCGGATGCGCTGCGCAAAACACCAGTTGAGGCACCAGCCAAGACGTCCGAGCCGTCGCCAGCCGATGCGCCACAACCGACCGGATCACCCTGATGACAACGTTCCACTTCCGCCTTGGCCTGTTGCCGTTTTTCCTGCTCGCCTGCGCAGCCTCGCCGGGATTGGCCCAGTCCGGCAACACGCTGAAACTGTCAGGCAGCGAGCCGATCGCCATTGAAGGCGACAGCTTCGAAGTGCGCGAAGCGGACGGGATCGCGATCTTCACCGGAGCGGTGAATGTGACGCAGGGCCAAAGCACGATGAAAGCAGGCCGTCTGGTCGTCCATTACGACAAGCAGGGCGAAGGCTCGGTGATGACAGGATCCGCGGCGATCACGAAGCTGGAGATGTCAGGCAAGGTCGTGCTGCGTTCGCCCACCCAATCGGCGACGGCCGATGAGGGCGTGTTCGACATGGCAAGCGAAGTGCTCGTCCTGTCCGGCTCCAAGGTCGTGCTCACCGAAGGGGACAATGTCGCGGTCGGCTGCAAGCTCACCTATCAGATGAAGAGCGGAAAGGCCGATTTGCAGGGCTGCAAGGGCACCGGCAGCGGCCGCGTGCAGATCATGATCAATCCGAAGAGCCAGCAAGGCAACTGAAGCCATGCCGCTGTTGTGGACCGGATTGGCGCGCCTGTGACTGCCGCAAAGGAAACGCCTGCGGCAACCGCCTCCGCCGCGCAGGCGGAGCGCTCCCAGCGCTTCAAGGGCACGCTGATCGCCCACAACCTGACCAAAGCCTACAAGGGCCGCACTGTGGTCGACCACGTCACGCTTGGCGTGCGCGTGGGCGAGGCGGTCGGCCTGCTCGGCCCGAACGGTGCCGGGAAGACCACTTGCTTCTACATGGTGACCGGGCTGGTCGCCCCCGATGAAGGCACGATCAGCATCGACGGAACCGATGTGACGGCGCTTCCGATGTATCAGCGCTCGCGCCTCGGAATCGGCTATCTGCCGCAGGAAGCGTCGATCTTCCGCGGACTTTCGGTGGAAAACAACATCAAGGCGGTGCTCGAAATCGCCGAACCCGACCCTGATGCGCGCAGCCGGAAGCTGGAATCGCTGCTGGATGAGTTCGGCATCAAGAAGCTGCGCAAATCACCGTCAATTGCCCTGTCGGGCGGCGAGCGCCGCCGCCTCGAAATCGCCCGCGCGCTGGCTGTGTCCCCGAAATTCATGCTGCTGGATGAACCCTTCGCCGGCGTGGATCCGATCGCGGTCGCAGATATCCGGGCGCTGGTGCGGCATTTGACGACCCGCGGCATCGGCGTTCTGATCACTGACCACAATGTGCGCGAGACGCTGGGTTCCGTGGACCGCGCCTATATCATGCATTCCGGTCAATTGTTGACCCACGGGACGCCGCAACAGATTGTTGACAACCCCGATGCGCGCCGCTTCTATCTCGGCGAGGAGTTCACCATTTAGGTGAAAGCGGCATGCGCCATGCATCGCCGCACTTCCCTTCCCAAGCATTTTGCCCTACATGCAAGAAGCGGGCCAGTTGCAAGGTGCTGGCCGCGATGTTTCGGGCGGGCGTGATTGATGAGTATTTCCGCGCAGTTGCAATTGCGTCAGGGCCAGGCCCTTGTGATGACGCCGCAGCTGTTGCAATCGATCCGGCTCCTGCAACTGTCACAACTCGAACTCGAACAGTTCATTGCATCGGAAATTGAGAAAAACCCGTTTCTACGGCGCGATGACGGTGCCGACACCCCGGACGATCCGTCCTGGCATGTGGCGGGCGACCAGCCGCAAGGCTCCGCAGAGCAGGCGGGCGATGTGTCAGCCGACAATGTGGTCAGTGCCGAATTGGATGTGAGTGCGCAGGCCCTCTCCTCCAATCTGGATGCACCTCTCGACACTGTGTTTCCCGACGCGTTGCCGGAGACCCTGCCCGGCCTTGGCGACATGGGGCGCGGCAGCGCCATGCAACGCGACCCGTTTGCGGCACTTCCCGATGACCTTGAGGACAGGCTTTCAGCCCCGCCGACACTGGCTGAACATCTGCGTGCCCAACTGCCGCTGTTGCGGCTTTCGCTCGCGGATGCGGCACTGGCCCATGTGTTGATCGATGCGCTGGACGACAATGGCTATTTGCCCGGCGATGCGGCGGACTATGGCGCTGAACTCGGTGTTGACGAGGCCGGTTGCGAAGTACTCCTGCGACGGCTGCACACACTGGAGCCCGCTGGCGTTTTCGCCCGGTCATTGGCCGAATGCCTTGCGCTGCAACTG
The DNA here is from genome assembly GCA_025458045.1 of Rhizobiaceae bacterium. Lineage (GTDB taxonomy): Bacteria > Pseudomonadota > Alphaproteobacteria > Rhizobiales > Rhizobiaceae > JALOTE01. Next base: position 4,583 of record JALOTE010000069.1, on the reverse strand, counting down.
AAGGCGAAGAACCGGCTCGATCCGGCGATGCAGGCGTTGCTTGCGCATCTGCCGCTGCTCGCCAAGCGGGATTTTGCCGCGCTGTCGCCGATCTGTAGCGTCGACCGCGACGACCTCATGGACATGCTGACCGAGATCCGGCATCTGGACCCGAAGCCCGGCGCGGCGTTCGCGCGGTCGGGAGCGGAGCCTGTGGTGCCCGATGTCGTCGTTGGCGCGGCACCCGCCGGAGGCTGGGCCGTGACGCTCAATCCCGACGCGCTTCCCCGCGTGCTGGTGGACAGGCCCTATCACGCCCGCATCAGCGGCAGCGCGCGCAATGAGGAAGACCGGCTGTTCCTGTCGGAGTGCCTGAAAAACGCGACATGGCTGGAACGCAGCCTCGACCAGCGGGCGCGCACGGTTCTCAAGGTCGCGACTGAAATCGTCCGCCAGCAGGACGCGTTTTTCGTGCATGGCGTCAGCGGCTTGCGGCCGCTCACCTTGCGCATGCTCGCCGAACTGGTCGAGATGCATGAATCGACGATCAGCCGCGTCACCGTCAACAAGTTCATGGCGACACCGCGCGGCACATTTGAATTGCGCTATTTCTTCACCGCGGCGATCGCGTCAGCCGATGATGCGGGCGACGCCCATTCCGCAGAAGCTGTGCGCCATCGCATCCGTGCGCTGATCGAAGCGGAAACGGCGCGCAATGTCCTGTCCGATGACGCGATTGTCGATGCGCTGAAAGGCGAAAAGATCGACATTGCGCGGCGCACGGTGGCCAAATACCGCGAGGCGATGGGGATCGCCTCGTCTGTTGAGCGCAGGCGCGAAAAGCGGGCCGTCGCGGGGCTTTAGTCTGCCCTGTCGACCGCCCTTGTGCGGTCACACCCGCCGTTCAACCATCATCTTCTTGATTTCGGCGATCGCCTTGGCCGGATTGAGGCCTTTCGGGCAGGTCTGCGCGCAGTTCATGATGGTGTGGCAGCGATAGAGCCGGAACGGGTCTTCGAGATTGTCGAGGCGCTCGCCCTTGGCCTCGTCGCGGCTGTCGATCAGCCAGCGATAGGCCTGCAACAGCACGGCCGGGCCAAGGTAACGGTCACCGTTCCACCAATAGGACGGGCAGGAGGTCGAGCAGCAGGCGCACAGGATGCACTCATAGAGGCCGTCCAGTTTCTGACGGTCTTCGTGGCTTTGCAGCCATTCCTTCTCAGGTGCCGGCGTCGTGGTTTTCAACCACGGCTCGATGGAACGGTGCTGCGCGTAGAAATGGGTGAGGTCGGGCACGAGGTCCTTCACCACCGGCATGTGCGGCAGCGGATAGACCTTCACCGCGCCTTTGATCTCATCCATGCCCTTGGTGCAGGCGAGCGTGTTGGCGCCATCGATGTTCATGGCGCAGGAGCCGCAGATGCCTTCGCGGCAGGAGCGGCGCAAGGTCAGCGTCGGGTCGATCTTCGCCTTGATCCACAGCAGCGCGTCGAGCACCATCGGCCCGCAATCGTCGCAATCGACGAAATAGGTGTCGATGCGCGGGTTCTCATCATCATCCGGCGACCAGCGATAGATGCGGAACTCGCGCAGGTTGTTTGCGCCCACAGGCTTCGGCCAGGCCTTGCCTTCGAGCGGGCGTGAGGATTTGGGGAGGGTCAGTTCAGCCATGGTCTCGATCCACTAGGTTAAGAGTCCCAGCTCTTGGTCAAATTGAATGATTGCCGCGTTGAGTTCGGAAATTCTTTTGACCATTTGCCTGACATCACGATGATTTCCCTTCGTCGATTCATGTAGAGCAATAGCGATATCGTCTCGAATTCTATTTTTGCCACCCATAATATCTGCGAGCGTACGCTGTGCAGCTATGCTCAAATCAGGGTGTGATATAAATTCACTAATGTGATCAAACGCATCCACTACACCATCTCGACTGTCAACGTAACGCATCACTAGACGGCTTCGAATTTGTTCAAACCCAGCTTGGTCTGAGTCTCCATTCGCAAAATCAGAAATATACTTCAAAGTAATCTCCGAAAAAAGGAACTCGCGCAGAGCATAACGAAGCAGGCGAAGCTTCCGTCGGTCGCCGCTTTGACCTGCTTTGATCGCTTCGTCGCGTCCCCACTTTGCCAATGAGACAAGGATATCGAGCATCTGACTCAATACACCCGCGCCTTCGGCGCGATCTTCCTGGCGTCGATGCCTTCGGCGATGAGTTCGGTATGGACCGGGCGGTAATCAAGCGACACCTTGCCGGTCTCAGACACCCAAGCGAGCGAGTGCTTGCGCCAGACCTCGTCATTGCGCCCGCCCATCGGGCCGTCCTTGTAATCCTCGCGCGCATGCGCGCCGCGGCTTTCCTTGCGCGCTTCGGCTGAATAAACCGTGGCGATCGCGTTCGGCATCAGGTTCTCAAGTTCGAGTGTCTCCATCAGATCGGTGTTCCAGATCATGGAACGGTCCGTCACGCGGATGTCGGCCATCGCCTGATAGGCGGCATCCATGCGGCGGCAGCCATTCTCAAGGCTCTCCTGCGTGCGGAACACGGCCGCGTCATCCTGCATGACCTTCTGCATCTGCAAGCGCAGCTCCGCGGTCGGCGCGCCGCCTTTTGCATGGCGGATGCGGTCGAAGCGGGTCATGATCTTGTCGCACTCGGCTTCGTTGAGCGGTGGCACCGGCGTTGCCGGATCCACCACCTGCGCGGCCTTGATGGCGGCGGCGCGGCCAAACACCACAAGGTCGATCAGAGAGTTGGAGCCGAGGCGGTTTGCGCCATGCACCGAGGCGCAGCCCGCTTCGCCGACAGCCATCAGGCCGGGCAGCACCGCGTCCGGATCGGATTTGGTCGGCCGCAGCACTTCGCCCCAATAATTGGTGGGGATGCCACCCATGTTGTAATGCACCGTCGGCAAGACCGGGATCGGCTCGCGCGTCACGTCGACGCCGGCGAAAATCTTGGCGCTTTCGGAAATGCCTGGCAGGCGCTCGTGCAGCACCGCAGGATCCAAGTGTTCGAGATGCAGGTGGATGTGATCCTTGCCCTTGCCGACGCCGCGCCCCTCGCGGATTTCCATCGTCATGCAACGCGAGACCACATCGCGCGAGGCGAGATCCTTGGCTGACGGCGCATAGCGCTCCATGAAGCGCTCGCCTTCCGAATTGGTGAGGTAGCCGCCTTCGCCGCGTGCGCCCTCGGTGATGAGGCAACCCGCGCCATAGATGCCTGTCGGGTGGAACTGCACGAATTCCATGTCCTGCAGCGCGATGCCCGCGCGTGCCGCCATGCCGCCGCCGTCGCCGGTGCATGTGTGGGCCGATGTCGCCGAGAAATAGGCGCGGCCATAGCCGCCGGTCGCCAGCACCACCATCTTGGCACGGAAGCGGTGGATGGTGCCGTCATCCAGCTTCCAAGCGACAACGCCGGTGCAGACGCCGTCCGTCATGATCAGGTCGATGGCGAAATACTCGATGAAGAACTGCGCATCGTTTTTCAGCGCCTGCCCATAAAGCGTGTGCAGGATGGCGTGGCCGGTGCGGTCGGCGGCGGCGCATGTGCGCTGCACGGGCGGGCCTTCGCCGTAATTCTGCATGTGGCCGCCAAACGGGCGCTGGTAGATCTTGCCCTCCGCGTTGCGCGAAAACGGAACGCCGTAATGCTCAAGCTCATAGACGGCCTTGGGCGCCTCCATGACCATGTATTGCATGGCATCGACGTCACCCAGCCAGTCGGAGCCTTTCACCGTGTCATAGAGGTGCCATTGCCATGAATCCGGCGTCATGTTGCGCAGGCTCGCCGCGATGCCGCCTTGCGCGGCCACCGTATGCGAGCGGGTGGGGAACACCTTGGTGATGCAGGCTGTGCGCAGGCCCTGTTCGGCCATGCCAAGCGTTGCACGCAAGCCAGCGCCGCCCGCGCCGACAACGACCACGTCAAACGCATGGTCCACATAGGTGTAGGAGGAGCCGTTGAGATTGGCCATGGGGCGTCGCGTTCCTGTTAGGCGGAAAGCGCCATCTTCATCACCGCGAACACGCAGGCGATGCCGAGGGCGGCGGGAATGAACATGTTGAGCGTCAGGGCAAAGTACTTCAGCAATTCGCCATGCACATAGTCTTCGATGATGGTCTGCATGCCGAGGCGCATGTGCCAAAGCCCGGTGACCGTGAAGGCGAGCAGCGCAAGCGCCACCGGCATCGAGCCGAGCGTCGCCCGCACGCTGTCATAAGTCTCGCCATGCAGCGCGACCACGAGTCCGACGATGAACAGGGTGAGCGGCACATTGGCGAGCGCGGTGAGGCGCTGGTACCAGAAATGTTCGGTGCCCGAACGGGCCGAACCGAGCCCATGCACCTTGGCGTAAGGGGTGCGGAGATCCTGTTTGGAATTCGGTGTCATGCAGGTCCAGCCTTCAGATGAGCGCGACTGCCAGCCAGATCAGGGCTGTCAGGGTGACGGAACCGACGGCAGTGGCAATGGCCATGTTTGTCGCGGAACGTTTGTCGAAACCGAGCCCCGCATCCCAGACGAAATGACGGATGCCGCCCAGCATGTGATGCATCAGCGCCCAGGTGTAGCCGAACAGCACGATGCGGCCGAT
>JALOTE010000158.1 GCA_025458045.1 Rhizobiaceae bacterium | reverse complement strand
GCGGTTCGATGCGGTGGTCAGTAAGAGCCTCGCTGCTCAGCCGCAGTGACCCCTGACAATCTGGATGCGGCGCTCATACGCGGAGCACGGGCTGGCGATCCCGGCGCGCAACGTGCACTGGTCGAACGCTACCGTGAGACCGTGTACCGGCTTGCGCGCTCGGCGACAGGCGACACTGAGGAAGCCTTCGATATCGCGCAGGAAGCGTTCGTCGCCGCGTTTGCTGCGCTGAACCGATATGATCCCGAGCGACCTTTCAAGGCCTGGATCAGCGCCATCACGCTCAACAAATGCCGCGACTGGGCCCGTCGCCGAGCCGTCAGGCGGTTTATCGGCCTGCCGATGCCGGAACAGGCCGCGGACTGGATCGCCGATGATGCGCCTTCAGCGGAAACACTGGTCGCAGACCGCTCCGAACTCGCTGCGGCCGCCCGCGCGATCGCCAAGCTACCGGCCAGCCTGAAAGACGTTTTGATCCTGTGCACGATCGAGGGTCTGAGCCAGCAGGAGACAGCAATGACGCTGGGCATCAGCCTCAAGGCGGTCGAGACGCGGCTTTACCGTGCGCGTCAAAAATTGATGGTTTTTTTGAGGGGTGACACCGAACCGCGCGTATAGAGGTGTATGAACAGTCCTAACCTTACTCGACGTCACCTCATAGCCGCGTTTGGCGCGGCATCCGCTTTCGCCGCTACGCCGGCCTGGGCACAAGGACACAGCGTGCACCGTGGAGGCACCCACGGGAAAGGTGGGCCGCGCATCCCTGCTGGCTTTGGCGAACTGAGCGGCGACGTGATCGATCTTGCCGTTGGGAGTGGTCATCGCATTATCGAAGGCCGCCGCGGTCCCGGCATCGCGGTGAACGGAAGTGTTCCTGGCCCTCTTATCCGCCTGCGCGAGGGGCAGAATGTGCGCTTCAATGTGACCAACAACCTTGGCGACGACACCTCGATCCACTGGCATGGCCTTTTGTTGCCGTTCCAGATGGACGGGGTGCCGGGCATCAGCTTTCCTGGCATCAAGCCGGGCCAGACTTTCAATTATGAATTCTCCGTTCGGCAGGCGGGCACCTATTGGTATCACAGCCATTCTGGTTTGCAGGAGCAGTCTGGTCATTATGGCCCCATGATCATTGACCCGGCCGGTCCGGAACCGGTCGAATATGACCGTGATTACGTTCTTTTGCTAAGCGATTTCACCGTGCTCGACCCCCATTTCATTATGCAGCGGCTGCGCACTGGCGAAGGCTATTTCAATCGGCAGCAAAGCACTTGGACGGATGATTACCCGATGACCGGAGAAGAGCGCCGGATGTGGGCACAGATGCGGATGATGCCGACCGATATCATGGATATTGGCGGTAAGACTTACACCTTTCTTGCCAACGGACGTGGACCGACAGAGGGCATGGAATATCTGTTCCGCGCAGGTGAACGCATCCGGCTGCGCATCATAAATGGATCGGCGCAGAGCTTCTTCAACGTCCGCATTCCCGGCTTGCCGATGACGATCATCGCTGCGGACGGACAGAATGTGCGGCCTGTTGAAGTAGACGAGTTCCAGATCGGCACTGCCGAAATCTACGACGTCATTGTAACGCCGAGCAACGAAGATGCTTACGCCATCGTGGCAGAGTCCATGGATCGCTCTGGTATGGCGCTGGCGATGCTGGCGAGCCGCCCTGGCGTGCGCGCTGCCGTGCCGCCTTTGCGTGATCCACCGTTGCTGACGATGGGTGACATGGGGATGGACCATGGGTCAGGCGGTATGGACCATGGGTCAATGAATCATGGCGGACCTGCAGACGCTGCTGCGACGGGCGGCGCAACTGGTGCAGTTGCGGGCGAGATGGATCACGCGGCGATGGGACATGGTGCTCAGGCCAGTCAAACTGAGCCTGCCGATGGCGGCATGGAAGGCATGGCGATGGGCGGCATGAGCATGGACGGCATGAAGATGCGCGACACCACTCTGCTTCCGCCTGACGTCGAGATCGGCCCAGGGATCGACATGGTATCCATGGCACCGGTCGACAAAATGGGCGATCCTGGCCTTGGACTGCGCGACGTGCCGCACCGCGTGCTCAATTACCGGATGCTGACTGCGCTCGAACCCAATCGCGACACCCGCGAGCCGTCGCGGCTCCTTGAGCTTCACCTCACCGGCAATATGGAACGCTATATGTGGTCGTTCGACGGGCGGATGTATTCCGCCGTCAGCGATGTGCCGATCCGTTTTGCGTGGAACGAGCGGGTGCGGGTGAAGCTGGTCAACAATACGATGATGGCGCACCCGATCCATCTGCACGGCATGTTCTTCGAACTGGTCAACGGGGAAAGCGCTGCACATCAGCCGCGCAAGAATGTCGTGATTGTGCAACCTGGCGCCAGCGCGCAATTTGATCTCACGGCCAATGAGCCCGGCGACTGGGCGTTTCACTGCCACCTGATGTATCACATGCATGGCGGGATGATGCAGACTGTGACCGTGGTCGGTCCGGGCGGCGGCGCATGAGTGTGCGGCCTGTCTTTTATGCGGCATTGCTAGGCAGCGCGGTGATTGCTGCGCCAGCAGTGGCGCAGCATCAGGGTCATGCAATGCCAATGCCTGCCCCGGCACCTGCGCCGAGCCCTACTCCTGCGCCGACGACTCCTCCCGCCGATCCCCATGCCGGGCACATCATGCCCGCTGCGCCGATGACGCCAGCGCCTACACCTACTGATCCGCATGCCGGTCATACGATGCCTGCAACACCGACAGCTCCGCCGGTTGACCCTCACGCCGAGCATGCCATGCCAGCGATGCCCGCATCTGATCCAGCAGATCCGATGGCGGATATGGATCATAGCACCATGGATCATAGCACCATGGATCACGGCATGATGGACGACGCTGTGTCGGCATCGCCTGGACCTGAGATGGAAACCCCGCCGCCACCTGAGGCTGGAAGCGGTCCACCTCGCGCTGCCGATGCCATTTGGGGCGCCGACGCGATGCGAGCTTCGCGCGAGGATCTGCAACGCACCCATGGCGATTTCCCGGTCTTCTGGTTTCAGGGCGACCGGTTCGAGACACAAGTGCGCGAAGGTGCAGATGGCTACCTGTGGGACTTGCAAGGTTATTATGGCGGGCCGACGAGCCGGTTCTGGTTCAAGAGCGAGGGCGAAGGCACGTTCGGCGAACAGATCGAAGACGCTGAGGTTCAGGCACTTTACGCGCGTGCCATTGCTCCCTTTTGGGATCTGCAGGCGGGCGTGCGGCAAGACTTCGGGGGACCTGACACCACGCATGCAGTGATCGGCGTGCAAGGGCTTTCGCCTTACCAGTTCGAAGTCGACGCCGCCTTATTCCTGTCGCAGCGCGGCGATCTGACCGCGCGGATCGAGGGTGAGGTTGACCAGCGCATCACGCAGCGTCTGATCCTGCAACCGCGCGCCGAAGTGAATCTGTCGGCGCAGGACATTCCGCGCCTCGGCATCGGGTCAGGCATCGACTCGGTCGAGGTCGGCGTTCGGCTGCGCTATGAATTTATCCGGGAGTTTGCCCCCTATATCGGCATCGAACAAAGCTGGCGCCTCGGCGGCAGCGCCGATTACGCCCGCGCACGCGGCGAGGATCCCAGCGTCACCAACTATCTCGTCGGCATCCGTTTCTGGTTTTGAAGTAAAGGAATACCCCATGAAATTCGCATCTCTCCTCGCCGCAATTGCCATGATCGCTGCGCCGCTTGCGGCCCCGTCGATCGCGCTTGCTCATACGCGCGTCGTGGCCTCGACTCCTGCTGAGGGCGCAACCGTTGCGCGCCCGCGGGCGGTGACCCTAACATTCAGCGAAGCTCTGCTGCCGCCGACCGCCGCCGCCAGCATCGTCATGACCGCGATGCCCGGGATGGCGAACCACGGCGAGATGGTGATCCGCAATTTCACGACGGCCTGGAGCAATGGCAACAAGACCATGACGCTCACCCT
>JALOTE010000157.1 GCA_025458045.1 Rhizobiaceae bacterium | reverse complement strand
GCCGCCCCCTCTGTCATCGCAAGCGATGACATCTCCCCCTGTGAGGGGGAGATTGGAGCTCAACCATCGGAGGTTGGGACCAATCGAAAGGCTTGAAAAAGGCACAACCACTCTCCTCCTCGCAGGGGGAGAAGTCGGCGCATGCCGACAGAGGGGGAGATGTCGGCACATGCCGACAGAGGGGGAAATGACAAAGGACGCGACAACAAAAAGGCACACGGCGCAAACCCTACCGCTTGATTTCCCACTTCGTGCGGCGCTCGCCGGTCTCCGGGTCCTTGTAGTCCATCAATTGTATGCCCTGCGCGGCGAGTTCATCGCGGATGCGGTCGGCCTCGGCGAAGTTTTTGGCGGCGAGGAGGGCGAGGCGGTTGGCGACTTGGGTACGCAAGGCATTTTCCCCACCCACCAAAATTGCAACGCCCTCATCTACCGACAAGCTCTTGATGTGGTCAAAAGACAATAAGCCAAATCGTTGCGCCAATGCAAAAGCTTGGAGCGCGCTCAGCGGATCCGGATCGCTTGCCAACTTCGATATGTTTTGGACAAAGCCATACGCGTCCAGATCGTTGAGCAACGGATCAAATGCCTCGAACGCCGTGATTGGAATTGCTTGCCAATCACTTCGCATTCGCTCGTATGTATTCCACGATGTCGCCACTGGAATTTGGCGTTTCCATTTCTTAATGATGTCCTCCGCCTCTTCCAGCCGTCTGACACTGAAATCAATCGGTTCGCGGTAATGCGTCATCAGCATGGCAAGCCGCAGCACCTCGCCCGGCCAGGCGCGGCCGCCAAACTTCGTCGTCGTCAGCAACTCGTTGATCGTCACGAAGTTGCCGTCGCTCTTGGACATCTTCTTGCCCTCAAGCTGCAGAAACCCGTTGTGCATCCAGTAATTCGCCATCACCGGCGTGCCGTTGGCGCAGCAGGATTGGGCGATCTCGTTTTCATGGTGCGGGAAGATGAGGTCGAGCCCGCCGCCATGGATGTCGAAGACATCGCCCAGATGCGCGCGGCTCATCACCGAGCATTCGATGTGCCAGCCGGGGCGGCCGAAAATGTCGGCATGGCTGCCATTGAAGTGGAAATGGGCGGGCCAGCCCGGCTCATGGGCCTCGCTCTGCTTCCACAACACGAAGTCGCCGGGGTTGCGCTTGTGGTCTTTCGCCTCGATGCGGGCGCCGGCCTGCTGGTCTTCGATCTTGCGGTTGGAGAGCTTGCCGTAAGCGGGCATGGACGCCACATCGAACAGCACCTCCAGCCCCTCGCGCCCCTCCGCGACATAGGCATGACCCTTGTCGATGAGGGCCTGCGCCATCTCGATCATGCCGGGGATGTGCTCGGTGGCGCGCGGCTGATGGTCGGGCTCAAGGCAGCCCAGCGCCTTCACATCGGCCTGGAACTGATTGGCGGTGGTTTCGGTCACCCGGCGGATCGCGTCGTTGAGGCTCATTCGGCCGGCTGTGATCTCAGGCCCGAAATCGCGCAGCGCCCGCGCGTTGATCTTGTCATCGACGTCCGTGATGTTGCGAACGTAAGTGACGTTCTCAGCGCCGTAGATGTGGCGCAGCAGCCGGTTCAGCACATCGAACACGATGACGGGCCGCGCATTGCCGATATGGGCGAAATCATAGACCGTCGGCCCGCAGACATACATGCGTACATTTGAAGGGTCGATGGGGCGAAACACCTCCTTGCGGCGGGTGAGCGTGTTCCACAGCTTCAGTTCAGGCAGGTCGGTCATCATCATTCCTCGCGCAGGCGCGCATCATCGGGGCATCGGCCCGGCGCGGCTACAGTCAGAATGAAAGCGCGCGTCGGGCGGCGATGGGAATCGGTGGAGTACGACCCGGACTGAAATCGACCCTTCGAGGCTTTTTCCCTTCATGCTGGGGTGCGAGCATTTGCGAGCCTCCAAGCACCAGGGAAAAAGCACCTCAGGGTGAAGAGGCTTTCAGACCGAGCCCGGCCACCCATTGAAGACCCGACAGAGACAGGCGCGGCTTAACATCATGTTAACCACGTGCATCGGAGACGGGCCGCGCGTCAAGGCGGGTGCGAAGAAAGTCTGCAAAGCCGCGCATTTGACACAATTTCTCCAAGCGTCCGCCCAGATCGATACCTAGCTCACGCATCGAGCGGGAAAAACCCGCGCCACATCTCCGGGAAGGACACGACCATGGCTGACGCCGCAACCACCCATGAACTGATCGCGATGGCCGCGCAAAAGCGCGTCGCACAGGCGAAACTCAACACGCGCCGCACGCTGAACTGCCTGAAAACCGTCGGCCCGGCGCATATCCGCGCAGCGCTGATGTTTACTGCGCGCAAGGTCAATTGAACGGCGGTCACACGCCGCGCAGCAGGCTCACTCCAATCAACGTCATCACGGCGGCGATGATCAGGTCGAGCACGCGCCAAGCCACCGGTTTGGCGAAGACCGGTTGCAAAAGCCGCGCGCCGTAGCCGAGCGAGAAGAACCAGACGAAGGACGCCGCCATTGCGCCGGCGGCAAACAGCAGCTTGTCGCCGCCAAGGTAGCGTGACGAAATCCCGCCGACGAGCACCACCGTATCGAGATAGACATGCGGATTGAGGAAGGTGAAGGCCAAACACTGCGCCATCGCCGCCTTCAGACTTCCCTGCCCTGACGCTGCCGCCTGCAACGCCTGCGGTTTCCATGCCCGCCGCAAGGCGAACAGCGCATAGGCAAACAGGAACGCCGCCCCCGCATAGGTCACCCAACGGACGAATTCCGGGTGTCCATCGATCAGCGTGCCGAGCCCGCCCACGCCGGCGGCAATCAGCAGCGCATCGGACAGCGCGCAGGTGAAGCACAGGATGAAGACGTGGCTCTTCATCAGGCCTTGGCGCAGGATGAAGGCGTTTTGCGCGCCAATGGCAATGATCAGCGAGCCGCCAAGCAGGAAACCGGCGAGCAAAGGTGTATCGGCAAGCATTCAGATCAACTTCAATTGGTCGGTTGGAGGCGCCGGTTCGGCGGACTTGGCTTTTGGCGACGTCGGCCCGCTGGCCGGGCTTTTGGCAGGCGGCGCGGCCGGCGCGTCGGGATGCTCTGCCACGGGGGTGATGAGATCCGGCCCGGTGTTCGCGACCTTGTTGACCGCATTCGAGACAGGCACCGGCACGGCGTAGTCGTCCGGGCTGCCTGCCATCAGGTCTGCCACGTCGCGCGGTTCAAGCGTCCGGCAATCAAGCCAGCGGGCGAAATTCTCGGGCTGGATCAGCACCGGCATCCGGTCATGGACGGAGGCGATCGGGCCCCTCGCCTCGGTCGTCAGGATACAGGCGGTGTCGATCTCGCTGCCATCCGCACCCATCCATGTTTCCATGAGGCCGGCAAAGGCCGCCACCTGCCCGCGCTTTGGCCGCACCCAATAAGCCTGCAGCGGCTTGTCCTTGTCGTCGCGCTTCCATTCAAAGAAGCCGGACGCCGGAAACAGCACGCGGCGATGGCGCATTGCGGCGCGGAAGGCTGGCTTTTCGGCAGCCGTCTCGGAGCGAGCGTTGATGAGCGTGGGGAAGCCTTTCATGTCCTTGAGCCAGCCCGGCAGCAAGCCCCAGCGCGCCAGAACCGCCTCGCGCTCGGGCCGGTTGGAGCCTGCGTCGGCCCGCTGTGACGCGCGCACCACGAGGACCGGCTGCGTGGGCGCGATGTTGTATCGCGGCGGAAACGGCACGACATCGAGGATCGAGAACAGTTCGACCACGGTCTTGGCATCGGCAATAAGGGCGAAACGGCCGCACATCAGCCTTCACGTGGCAGAGGCGGTTGAGGCGGTCAAGCGGAAGCGCTATCACGCGGCCATGACCATGGACCTTGCGCCACCCTTGCAGCTTGCCGTTTCCATCGCGCTCCGGCGCGGGGACCGGTTGTTATTGGTGCAGCGCGCGCATGAACCGGCCAAGGGCCAATGGGCGTTTGCGGGCGGACGCGTCGAGCCGGGCGAAACGCTGGAGGCGGC
>JALOTE010000156.1 GCA_025458045.1 Rhizobiaceae bacterium | reverse complement strand
ACCTTGATCGCATTCAGAATGGCGAAGAAGCGCGTCGAGGTGCCGGTATAGGTGCGTGGATCCAGCTTCAGCGGCAGAACATAGATCTGGAAGGGCGGGCCGCCGGCATGGGCGACGAAGCTGGCATAGCCCGCAAACGAGCCCCAGAACGTTCCGGCAACCGGACGCTGTCCGGCAGGTGCTGTTTCCTGCCCCTTATAGGCCGCCCAGCTTTCGACGAAGTATTTGAGCGCAAAGACGATGGAAATGCCGCCGAGAACCAGGCGCATGGCGTCCGCCGAGACATAGGTCGAGGTCGCCCAGCCGAGCCCAATGCCGATGACGGCGCCGGGCAGCATGGCGATCAGGGTCGCCCGGTTGTTGTGATGGCGCCAGGCCCAGAGTGCCACAGCATCCATGACGAGCAGGATCGGCAGAAAGATCGCGGCGGCCTGCATCGGGGGAACGGCGAAGGCGAGAAGCGGCACGCCGATCAGCGCGAAGGCGCCACCGAGGCCGCCTTTGGAGAGGCCGACTAGGGCAACGGCGGGAATGGCGACGGCATAGAAGTTCGGGTCTGTCAGCATTGCGCGGTTGATCCTTTCGGAAGAGCGGTCTATCGGATTTGTCTAGAGAAAACGAGGACGAAATCCTGAGAAACGGACCTGTCCCGCACACGGAAACACCGCGCATGACCGATAATCGCTGCCGCCTCGTCCTCATTGTTCCCGATATCGCTGATACCGCCGAGTGCGCCCGGGTGCTCGGCGATGCACTTCGCGGCGGCGATGTGGCCTCGGTGATCATCCCGCAATACGGGCTCGATGATACCGTCTTCCAGAAGCATGCCGAGATGCTGGTCCCTGTGGTCCAGGAGGCCGGGGCTGCTGCCCTCGTCGTCGACAACAGCCGCGTTGCAGGTCGCGTGAAGGCTGACGGGCTGCATGTCACCGGCAATGCCGAGGCGCTTGCCGAAGCTGTCGAAAAGCACACGCCGAAGCTGATCGTCGGTGGTGGCAATGCCATGGACCGGCACCATGCTCTGGAGATCGGCGAGATCCAGCCCGACTACATCTTCTTCGGCAAGATCGATGGAGACATCAAGCCGGAGGCGCATTCCAAGAACATCGCGCTTGGCGAATGGTGGTCATCCATGATCGAGATCCCGGCGATCGTGATGGGCGGCACGGACCCCGCGTCTGCCGTCGTCGTGGCGGAAAGCGGCGTCGAATTCGTGGCGCTCGGCAAGGCCGTCTTTGCCGATCCGGCCCAGGCTGCCGCGATTGTGACCCGGGTGAATGCCGAGCTTGACGAAAAAGCGCCACGGTTTGAAGATTGAACCGCCTCATGCGTTTGATCTCGTCCACCCACTGCCTGATTCTTGCCGCGCTTGCCGGGGTCTGCCTTGCGGCAGTCCAGCCCGTCTTGGCGCAGGAGAATGCTGACGGTGTGGAGATCGGCGATGCGCCGGCGATCCTCCCGGCTGACCCCGATGATGCGGGCGCGATCGAGCGGGGCGCCCGACCGAGCAGCACGACAGGTGATGCGAACACGCTCGATCGCGGGGATAGGGATGCGGCACCGCCGGTGACCAAGGGTGCCAAGCCGAACCCAGGCGACAAGCCCGAGGATCTCCAGGGCATCAACATCTATCTGCGCATGGGCGCGCCGTTGCCGGATCTGCCACCGGAGAAGCCGTTTGAAGGCAAGCCGGACGAGGCTTACGGCGCCTTTCAGCGCGGCCTCTTCCTCACCGCCGTCGACAAGGCATTGCCACGCGCGCAACTCGGCGATCCCGCTGCCCAGACCCTGCTTGCGGAAATCATGTCGCGCGGGCTCGGCGTCAAGCGCGATCTGAAAGGGGCTGCCTTCTGGTATGGCCAGGCTGCCCAGGGCGGGGATCCCGCCGCCATGTTCAAATATGCCCTGTTGCTGATGGAGGGCCGGGAAGTCCCGCAGGACAGGGCAAAGGCGGATGAATACATGCACCGCGCCGCCGAGGCCGGCAATCCGTCGGCGCAATTCAACTGGGCGCAGATCCTCGTTGCCGGGACACCCGGTGTGCGCGGCTTGACGGCGGCGATGCCCTACTACGAAAAGGCAGCCGAGCAGGGGATTGCGGATGCGCAATATGCGCTGGCGCAGGTCTATTCGGCCCTGAAGGACGTGCCGCCCGAGAAGAAAGCGCGGGCGCGCGAATGGATGCTGCGCGCGGCTCGTGCCGGTTTCGACACGGCCCAGCTTGATCTCGGATTGTGGCTCGTCAACGGCTATAACGGCCCGCGCGATTACGAGGCCGGTTATCGCTGGCTGAGCATCGCGGCGGCACGTGGCAATGTGGTGGCCCAGAACCGGATTGCGCATCTCTACATCAATGCGCTCGGCACAGGTCCGAACCCGGTAGAGGCGGCCAAGTGGTATGTGCTGTCGCGGCGTGCCGGTCTCACTGATCCGACACTTGAGGATTTTTATCTCGGGCTGAACGAAGAGCAGCAGAAACAGGCGATCGATCTCGCCAACCGTTTCAGGCGCATCTGAGGCAGCATGCTCTGCTGCTTTGGGGGGCGGCGGCCATGGATCTCATCGATGTCTTCCAGCGTCTGGGTCTGGCGATCGCCATCGGTGCAGCCGTCGGCGTCGAGCGCCACTGGCGCGAGCGTGACGAGCCCGAGGGCGCGCGCATTGCCGGCATCCGCACCTTCACGCTGATCGGCATGACCGGCGGGATTGCCGGTCTGCTGGATGGCGCGCTTCTCGGCGAAGCTCTCTCCGGATTGATTGTTGCGAGCTTTCTGATTGCCATTGCTGCGGTGCTACTGCGTTTCGGTCTGATGGAGGCACGAGCGCAGGGAACCTTCAGCGCCACGACCGTGATTGCTGGCATCACCACCTTTGGGCTGGGGGCGCTTGCGGTGGTCGGTGACATGGCTGTGGCGTCTGCCGCCGGGGCCGCGATGGTCACGCTTTTGGCCAGCCGCGAATTCCTGCACGGGGCGATCCGGCGCCTGACCTGGGTTGAGCTGCGCTCGGCGGTCGTGCTGCTTGCCATGGGTTTCGTCATCCTGCCGCTCATTCCCGCCGACCCCTATGGTCCCTTCGGCGGTGTTTCACCGCGCAGCCTGCTGATCCTGGTGATCATGCTGGCTTCCATTTCCTATGTTGGTTACGTCGCGGTTCGCCTGATCGGGGGCGGGCGCGGGGAGCTTGTGGCCGGGGCCGTTGGCGGGCTCGTTTCTTCGACGGCCACAACGCTTGCCATGGCGCGGCAGAGCCTGAACACGGCGAGTGCTGGCGGACCGGCGGCCGGGGCGATTGCGGCGGGCAGCGTGTCGCTCCTGCGCACGGCGCTTGTTCTTCTCGCTCTGGCCCCGGTGCTCGGCTGGTCTCTGCTGCCAGGTCTTCTTGTGGCCGGCGGCGCGATGCTTGTGGGTGCTGTCGCCCTTGTCGCTCGAACGGAGGGCGCGCCAGAGGCGGCCTTGCCCGGCAATCCGTTCGAGCTGTTGCAGGTCCTGAAGATGGCGCTTCTGATCACGGTCATCGCCTTCGTTGCGCGTGCGGCGAGCCAGGTCTTCGGTGACGGAGGCCTCTACGTGGTATCCGCGCTCACCGCTCTTGCCGATGTCGATGCGGTAACCGTCACCGTCGCCGGCATGCTGCCGACCCTGTCGACGGAGGTTGCCGGTGTCGCCATCGGCATTGCCGTCGTGGCCAACATGGCGGCCAAGGTCGTCTATGCGGCGATGGCGGGCAGTCGCGGCTTCGCGCTCAGGCTCGCGCTTGCCTCGGCAGTCTCGGTCACGGCGGGCCTCTTGGTCAGCTTCGCTGCACGCCACGTCTGACGGGCATGCATAGGCCAAAACGGCCATCCCGCCTTCCGGCGCCTCCCAGTTTCAAGGAATTCGATACATGGCCCGCTCAGCCCTTCTCAATGTCATGGTTCAGGCCGCACTCAAGGCCGGCAAGTCGCTCTCGCGCGATTTCGGCGAAGTGCAGAATCTGCAAGTCTCTGTGAAAGGCCCCGGCGATTTCGTCTCGCAGGCCGATTTCCGCGCCGAGAAGATCGTGCGTGAAGAGCTGCTCAAGGCACGCCCGACTTATGGCTTCCTCGGCGAGGAAGGCGAAGAGATCAAGGGAACCGACGGCGCGCATCGCTGGATCGTCGACCCGCTCGATGGCACGACCAACTTCCTGCACGGCATTCCGCAGTTTGCCGTCTCGATCGCGCTTGAGCGCAATGGCGAAATTGTCGCCGGCGTGATCTTCAACCCGGCGACCGACGAACTCTATACGACGGAAAAGGGCGGCGGCGCCTTCCTCAACGACCGCCGCATCCGCGTCGGCGCGCGCAAGGCGCTTTCCGATTGCGTCATCGGTTGCGGCGTGCCGCATCTCGGTCGTGGCCAGCACGGCAAGTTCCTCGTC
>JALOTE010000068.1 GCA_025458045.1 Rhizobiaceae bacterium | reverse complement strand
CACAATCGCCCGCGTGCCGCACACGCGGGAAGTGTCACAATCGCCCGCGTGCCGCACACGCGGGAAGTGTCACAATCGCCCGCGTGCCGCACACGCGGGGCCGGGCCCGCGCATATAGTGACGCTCGGGGCGGTACCCCGAAAACAACGCCTTGAATATGTCGTTCACGATGACACGGGCGGCACGCATGGCAGGCAGATCTCCACTCTTGTCGTGGCTATTAGCAAAAGCCGGTGAAGATTCCCTGAATCCGCCCGTCATGCGCCGTTCATCCGTATCGTTCCGGTTCAAGCGGGCGACGGCGGATCGCAAGCGGCCGCCCGCCCCAAGTCGGGCTTGACGCGAGGCAGCGCAAAGGCGCAGCGTGGCAGCCGCGAAACTGCAAGGCACATCATGTCCGGTGCCGCACAATCCCCCCGGTTCTCACCCAAGCTCGCAACGACGCTGCGCGGCTATGGGGCGGCAGGCCTCTTTGCAGACCTCGGTGCCGGGCTGACGGTCGCCATGGTGGCGCTGCCCTTGTCGCTCGCCATCGCCATCGCATCGGGTGCCGCGCCGGGCGCGGGTCTGGTCACGGCGATCGTCGCCGGCTTCCTGATCTCGGCGCTCGGCGGCAGCCGCGTGCAGATCGGCGGGCCGACGGGCGCGTTCATTGTCGTCGTCTACGCGACGATTGCCAATCACGGCTTTGACGGGTTGCTCACCGCGACGCTGATGGCAGGCGCGATCCTGACCGTTGCAGGCTTTCTCAACGCCGGCGCCCTCTTGCGCCATGTGCCGGAACCGGTGATCCATGGCTTCACCGGCGGCATCGCCATCATCATTGCCGCAAGCCAGTTGAACGACCTGTTCGGCTTTGGCGCGGAACATGTGCCGGCGGAGCTGATGGCCAAACTCCACGCGCTGTGGGCCGCGCGCGCCGCATTCAATCCCCAGGCCTTCTTGCTGGCGCTTGGCTGCATGGCGCTGATCGTGCTGCTGCGCCGCCTGTTCCCGCGCCTGCCGGGGCTGTTGCTTGCCGTGGTGGCGGCGTCAGCCGCGGTGCCGCTGCTCGGCCTCGATGTCGCAACGATCGGCAGCCGCTTCGGGACCATACCGGCTTCGCTCCCCGCGCCGTCCCTGCCGGATCTGTCCCTGGCGCGGCTGGGCGAAATGCTCCCGTCCGCCCTTGTGATCGCGTTTCTCGCAGGCATTGAGTCGCTTCTGTCCGCCGTCGTCGCCGACAGGATGATTGGCGGCAACACACGGCCCAACACCGAAATCATCGCGCAAGGGGTGGCCAATTGCGCCTCCGCCGTGATGGGAGGGCTGCCGGCAACCGGCGCGATCGCACGCACGGCGACCAATGTGCGGGCAGGCGGGCGCACGCCTGTCGCGGGGATGGCGCATGCGCTGTTCCTGCTGGCGTTCATGCTGCTCGCCGCGCCGCTTGCCGCCTATCTCGCCATGCCGGCGCTTGCCGCGGTGTTGCTGGTTGCCGCATGGAACATGGCGGAGATACGGCATTGGCCGTCACGCCTGCGCCAGAGCCGCGCTGACGCGGCATTGATGCTGCTGACGCTGGTTCTCACCGCGTTTGCCGATTTGACGGTCGCCATCGGTGCCGGGGTTGTCGCCGGACTGGCGTTGAAACACCTCACTGGGCGCGGCGGATCGCGACCCTGGCAGACGCCCGACCGATGAGCGTCATGCGGCTGCCTCAGCGGCATCCTGCCTGGCCTTGAGCGCCGGACACTCCTCCGGCTCGTGGCCATTGGCTTCGACAATCATCGACAAGGTCGAAATCTCGGACACCGGTGGCGAGAAGAGATAGCCTTGGATTTCATCGCAATCGAGCCTGTCGAGCGCATCGAACTGGTCGGTTGTCTCAACGCCCTCGGCGATCACCTTGAGCCCGAGCGACTTGCCCAGCTGCACAATGGCCTGCGTGATGCGCCGGTCATTGGTGTTGCTGGAAATGTTGCGGACGAAAGCGCGATCCACCTTGAGGCGGTCCAGCGGGAAATTCTGCAGGTAGGACAGCGATGAATAGCCGGTGCCGAAATCATCGACGGCCACCTGCACGCCCAGATCCCGCAGATCGCCAAGGATGCGGATCGCTTCCGCCTGGTCCTTGACGAGGGCGCTCTCGGTGATCTCCAACTCCAGCCGGTGCGGGTCGAGGCCGGTCTCCGCCAGCACGGCGCGCACGGTCGCCGCCAAATCCTGCTTGTAGAACTGCACCGGCGAGATGTTGACGGAGATGGTGCAGGCTTCGCCCATGATCAGCGGCCACTGCGCTGCAGCCGTGCAGGCCTTGCGCAGCATCGCCGCCCCGATTTCGACGATCGCACCTGTTTCCTCGGCAATGGCAATGAACTCCATCGGCGGAATCCGGCCGAACTCGGGGTGCTCCCAGCGGGCAAGCGCCTCGAACCCGGTGATCCGGCGCGCCTCGACAGAGACTTGCGGCTGGAATTCGACAAAGAATTCATCATGGGCAATGGCGCTGCGCATATCGGCTTCAAGCCGCTTGCGCCGCTTCGCCCTGTCTTCGAGTTCCTGCCGGAAGGCGACCCATTGGCCGCGGCCGGATTGCTTGGCCTCATAAAGCGCCAAGTCGGAGCGGCGGATCAGTTCGACAACCGACACCGCGTGATCGGGTGCGAGGGCGATGCCAAGCGAGCCGCCGACAAACAGTTCATTGCCGTTGAGCGTCGCCGGTTGGCACAAGCTCGCGACCAGACTGTCGCAGACGCGCCGCACATGGGCATCCTCGCCGCCGTCCTCGGTACTGGCCCCAGGCAGCGGCAGCACAAACACGAACTCGTCGCCCCCGAAACGGGCCACCAGCGCATCATCGGTCAATGCATCTGAAATGCGCGCCGCGACCAGCTTGAGCAATTCATCACCGGTCTGGTGGCCATAACTGTCATTGACGGCCTTGAAGCCATCCAGATCGATGGAGCCGACCAGCGCGCGGGCGGCGGACGCAACCTTTGCCTGCCCCTCCAGGTCGAAGGCGGCGCGGTTCTTCAGCCCGGTCAGATGGTCATGCAAGGCAAGATAGCGGATCTCGGCATCGGCTTTCACCTGCTCGGTCACGTCGAGCGCGCGGCCGCGATAGCCGGAAAACCGCCCTTCGGCGTCAAAGGTCGGGCGGCCCGATACGGAAAACAGGCGTGTCACCCGGTCGGGGCCGATGATGGAGAAGATCGTGTCGTCAAACGCTTCGCGGCGTTCGATCTGGGCCGCATGGGCGGCCAGCGGAAATTCATGCTCGCCGAGCAGTTTCAAATAATCACGCCCGACAATCCCGTCGGCAAGGGTGCCGAAGGTCCGATAGAACTTGTCGGATATGCGGCTGATGCGCATGTCCGGCCCGGTTTCCCAAAGCCAGTCATTGCCGACCTTCTCGAAATCCGAAAGGCGGCCGCTGAGTTCGCCATGCTCGCGCTGCAACGATTGGTGCGTCCCAAGAACCTTGCCGACCAGATCGAGCGCCTGTTCGCGGGCATGCGGGCGGGATTCTTCCAGATCCTCGCCGCCAATGCCGGCGGAAACACCGCTGATCGCGCCTTCTCCTGCGATCATCGCCTTCAGCGCGGCGATGTCCATCCCCTCGCCATGTTCCGACAGGTTGAGGCCGATTTCCTCGTCCTCAGGCGAAACCCGCAGCCGCACCCCAAAACGGGCCGCCACCTTCAAGACAAGCAACATGGTGCCAAACGCCCAGATGAGGCCAAGGGCTGCACCGAACAATTGCACCAGCAATTGATCGAAACGCGAACCGGCGGCCAGATGTTCCGGCTTGGCAAAGGCGGCAACGAGCACGGTGCCGACAAGCCCCGCAACCAGATGGATGGCGACCGCATCGAGCGGATCATCGACGCCGCGGCGCTTCAGCAGGTCGTCGGCGGCCAATGTGGCGACAAGCCCACCCAAGAAGCCGATGGCGATGGCACCATTGTGATCGACGACCGCACATCCTGCCGTGACCGCAACCAGACCGCCCAGAATGCCGCTGACGGTGGCGCGGCTGCGCAGGCGCCTGCCGTTGAGCAGCATGTCATGCACGATGCCGGCGGCGCCGCCGAAAGAGAGCGCGACAACGGTGTTGAGGATGATCTGCGAGAATTCCGGTGAACCGGGCTTCGCGCCGCCGGCATTGAAGCCGAGCCAGCCGACAATCAGGAAGAACAGGCCCGCCAGCGCCAGCACGCTGGAATGGGCGGGGAAGGAATTGACCGAGCCATCGCCATTGTAGCGCCCGGTGCGCGGACCGATCACCATGATGGCCGCTAGTGCCGCCGCTCCGCCGACAACATGCACCACGGTCGAGCCGGCATAGTCGATGAAGCCCCAGTCGGCCAGAAAGGCCGGATTGCCGGGAATGAGCGCCGCCCCCCACACCCAGTGGCCGAACACCGGGTAGATGATCAGCGCCATCGCGGCGGCGGCAATGATGTAGGCATGGAAGGTCATGCGCTCGGCGACCGCGCCGGACACGATGGTGGCTGCCGTGGCGCAGAACGCGAACTGGTACAGGAACAGGAGCCGTGTTTCCGCGTCATCGAGGCTGAAGCCGCCGAACCCGAAAAAGCCGGTTGCGCCGGCACCGAACATGATCGCGCCGCCCACCGCCAGAAAGGCGCATGCGCAGATGATCATGTCGATCACATTTTTCTGGCTGACATTGATGGTGTTTTTCGAGCGGACGGACCCCGATTCGAGCAGCAGGAATCCTGCCTGCATGAACAGGACAAGGATCGTCGCCGTCGCAAGCCACAGGCTGGTGGACGCCGTGCCCTGATCCAGCACGGACGACAGGTAGGCGACGGACGGATCGGGCAGCGCACCGCGCAATTCACTCATGGACAAACCTCACCACCACGCAAATCGATCGCGTGCCGGTTGCCCATAACCCTCCAGCACGCCCGGAGGTTGAACGAAACTGATTGAAAGGCGGTTAAGCGGCTAAAGGCAATGCCTGCCTGACTGCGTCGAACGCGCCGCCGCGGCACGTGCAGACGGATTCGCCACTGATCAGCCCAGGATCACGCGGCAGGACGCCGCGTTCAGACGGAGCGTCCGCGCCACCACAGGATGAGGGCGACAAACAGCCAGACGACCAAGGCGATAGCACCGGCGGCAAGCGTGAGGAATGCGAACCAATGGGCAGTGAACTTCGCCGACAATGCGACGCCCCAATCGACCCCGCCGATCAGGCAGGGTTCCGGCCCGGCGCCCGTCAGCACACAGCCCGCCGATGACGCGATGGCCGATGCCGTCAGCGCAGCCAGGACCGGCGACAGCGACAGGACGATGATCAAGGCGAGGCCGACAAACAAGCCGCGCCGCGCCGCTCGTGTCATGCGGCGCTCCACAAGGGCTGGCGCATCGCGCCCGAGAGCAAGCCCAGGGCTTCGCGCGCATCGAGCCGTCCGTCATAGAGCGCGCGGCCGGTGATCGCGCCTTCGAGCCTTGCCGCATCCGGCATGGTCAGGCGGGCGACATCGGCCAATGACGCAAGCCCGCCCGACGCGATGACCGGGATCGACACCGCATCCGCCAGTTCAATGGTCGATTGCCAGTTGATTCCGGCGAGAACGCCGTCACGGTCGATGTCGGTGTAGATGATGGCGGAGACGCCCGCGCCCTCGAATTTCCTGGCCAGTTCGATGACACCGAGCGTGGAGGCCTCAGCCCAGCCTTCAACCGCCACCGTGCCGCCCTTGGCATCGATGCCGACGGCGACCTTGCCGGGAAAGGCGCGGCACGCCTCGATCACCAGCATCGGATCACGCACCGCGACCGTGCCGAGGATGACGCGCGCCAATCCTTTTTCCAGCCAGGCCTCGATCTGTTTCAGGGAGCGGATGCCGCCGCCGAGCTGGACCGGATTTTTTGTGGCGTTCAAAATCGCGTCCACCGCTTCGCCATTGCGGCTTTCACCGGCGAATGCTCCGTCAAGATCGACGACATGCAACCATGCGAAGCCCTGATCCTCAAACAGTTTCGCCTGCGCGGCGGGATCGTCGTTGTAGACGGTCGCGCTCGCCATGTCGCCGAGCTTCAGGCGCACGCATTGGCCTTGCTTGAGGTCGATGGCGGGGAACAGGATTTTCGACATCAGGGCGTCCACTCCAGAAAATTGGCGATCAGCTTCAGGCCCAGCTTCTGGCTCTTTTCCGGGTGGAATTGCGTTCCCGCCACGTTGCCGCGCGCTACCATCGCTGTCACCGCCATGCCGTAATCCGTGGTCGCCACCACATCTTCGGGGTTCGTTGCTGCGAGGTGATAGGAATGGACGAAATAGGCGTGCCAGCCCGTTTCGCCTGCAGGAATTCCGGACAAAAGCGGATGCGGAGCGCGGACATTGATCGTGTTCCAGCCGATCTGCGGGATGCGCAGATTTGCATCCTCCGGCTGCATCGGCACCACATCGCCGGAAATCCAGCCGAGCCCGGCTGTGACGGTCTTTTCGAGGCCGCGCGTGCTCATCAGCTGCATGCCGACGCAGATGCCGAGAAAGGGCCGACCCTTGGCCGTCACCGCTTCGTTCAATGCATCCACCATGCCGGGCACGGCATCCAGCCCGGCGCGGCAATCGGCATAGGCGCCGACGCCGGGCAGCACGATGCGGTCGGCCATCGCGACCACATCGGCATCGGCTGTCACGACGATCTCAGCGCCGGTCCCGCCCTCGCGCGCCGCACGTTCGAACGCCTTGGCTGCCGAACGCAGATTGCCTGAGCCGTAATCGATGATCGCCACACGCATCAGGCGCGACCGCCGGTCGGGAATGCGAACGCGGCGTTTCCCGTGGCGCCGCCGCCCCGGCCGGTTTCGATCGCACGGTAGAGCGGTGCGGATGAAGATGGTTCCGCGGCGGTGTGCCTCTCGGCAAACCAGCGGATTTCAGCCTCTTCGGCGCCGTCCGCGTGCACGACACCCGCCTCCCTGAACCCTTGCGCTTCCAGTGCATGCCGGCGCAGCGACGGGCCCTCCAGCGCCACAAACAGCGACACGATCAACTCACCGGCGAATGCGGCGGGCGGGAAGGCGAAATGCCACGCGGCAAGCGCCCCCAAGGCCGCAAGTGAAAAAGCGGCGAGGGCTGCAAACCACAGGCGGTGCCACAGCAGCCAGACCACCGGCAAGACAAGGGCGAACACGGAAAACGCATCACGGATGATGACGGCGTTTGCGCCGTCGCCCGGTCGTTCCATCACGACAAAGCGCGCCATGTCAGAGCACGCCCTTGGTCGACGGGATGACACCGGCCGTGCGCGGATCAACCGTGCAGGCCGCGCGCAAGACACGGGCCACCGCCTTGAAGCAGGTTTCCGCGATGTGGTGGTTGTTTGCACCATAAAGGTTCGCCACATGCAGGGTGATGCCCGCATGCTGGCTGAACGCCTGGAAAAACTCGCGCACGAGTTCGGTATCGAATGTGCCGATCTTCGGGCCGGGAAAGCGCGCATCGAACATCAGAAACGGACGGCCCGACACGTCGATTGCCGCGCGTGTCAGGCATTCGTCCATGGCAAGATCGAGCGATGCGTAACGCGAGATGCCCTTGCGGTCACCCAAAGCCTCGCAAACCGCGCGACCGAGCGCGATGCCGGTGTCCTCGACGGTGTGGTGGTCGTCGATGTGGAGGTCACCCTCGGCCTTGATCACCATGTCGATCAGCGAGTGACGGCAGAGCTGGTCAAGCATGTGGTCGAAAAAGCCGATGCCGGTCGCGATCGTGCCGGTGCCCGTCCCGTCAATGTTCACGGTCACGCTGATGCGCGTTTCATTGGTGTTGCGGGTGATGGTGGCGGTGCGGCCCATGATGCGGCAATTCCTGCTTCTTTCAGCGGGATTCCGCTTTAGCCCCGCAACCGGCATTTGCAAAGCGCGACGGGCGGCTTACATGCGCTGCACCGCGAAAGAGGATATGGGCCTGAGATGACGAAACGCGACCACACCCCATACGGCCCGATGCACGCCACCACCATCGTCACCGTGCGCAAGGGCGGCCGGGTGGTGATCGCCGGTGACGGGCAGGTGTCGCTCGGACAGACGGTGATGAAGGGCAATGCGCGCAAGGTGCGCCGTATCGGCAAGGATGGCTCTGTCATCACCGGTTTCGCCGGGGCAACCGCGGATGCGTTCACGCTGCTGGAGCGCCTTGAAAAGAAGCTGGAAGCCCATCACGGCCAGTTGATGCGCGCCGCCGTCGAACTGGCGAAGGATTGGCGCACCGACAAATATTTGCGCAACCTTGAAGCGATGATGCTGGTGGCCGACCGGCACGTCTCGCTCTGCATCACGGGCGCGGGCGACGTGCTGGAACCCGAGCACGGCATCATGGCGATCGGCTCGGGCGGCAATTTCGCGCTTGCCGCCGCGCGTGCGCTGGAAGACAGCGAGCTTGACGCCGAAGAGATCGCGCGCAAGGCGATGCAGATCGCCGCGGATATTTGCGTCTATACCAATCATTCGGTGGTGGTCGAAGCGCTTGACGCCGCCGAAGGCCCCACCGCCTGATGCTGACCGGTGCGCAAATCGAGGCGGGCGTCCGCCGCGGCATCATCACGCCCCTGCAACGCGACGCGCTGCTGGCATTGCCGCACGATGGCGGGGTCATCGACGAGGCGGACGGCACGCCGGACGAGCAGTTGCGCCTTGTCGGCGGCGGCAATGACCTGTTTGTCACGATCGGCGCGCTGATGTTCATTTTCGGTGCGGGCTTCGCGCTGACGCCGCTGGTCGGTGAGGATTCGCCCTCGCTTTCGGCGATCCTTGCAGGCGGCGTCTGGGCGCTGGCCGAAATCGTCACACGGCAAAAGCGGATGCGGCTGTCCTCCACGGTGCTGGCGGCGGTGTTTCTTGGCCTTGTCGCGGCGCTGATCGCGCATGGCGCGCAGCGCGTGATTGATCTGGAGTCCGTCCGAGACAACCCGCTGGCGATTGCCGCCATGCGCGGCGACATCGGCTGGATCAGCTTTGCGGCGGCGGGCACGTTCCTTGCGGCATGCTTCGTCTATTTCCAGCGGTTCCGAGTGCCGGTGATCGCGGCGTTGGCTGCGCTGGCCGCAACGGCGCTGGCCTTCACGCAGACAGCGCTGTTTCTCTATGATGGCGTGACGACGGGCGATGTGGCCATTCCCACGCTTGACCAATTGCCGGACGTGCTGCGCCAGGCGCTCTACATCCCGCTTGCCTGCGGGATTGTCGTCTTTGGCATTGCCGTGGCGCTTGATCTGAATGACCGGGAACGGCGCACGATCTGGTCGGATTGCGCGTTCTGGCTGCATGTCGTCTCCGCGCCCTTGCTGGTCCATCCGCTGTTCATCATGGCGACGGGACAGGATGTCGCCTTCGGCGCGATCAAGCCCGGCACCGATGCCGTGATCGGCCTTGCGGTGCTGATCGCCTTGTTCACGCTGGTCGCCCTCATCATCGACCGGCGGTCGCTGCTGGTGCCGACGCTTGCCTATTTCGGCTCGCTCGGCCTCGCCAATCTGGTCGATGAGACCGCGCTTAGCGCCGGCATCAATCCGCTCGCGCTGGTGCTGATCGCGGTCGGCGGGCTCATCATCCTGTTTGGCGCAGGCTGGCAGCGCATCCGACGCGTGGTGATCCGGGTTCTTGTGCCTGACGCCTTCGCCCGACGCCTGCCGCCGGTGACGGCATGACCGCCGGACGGACAACCACGGCGGCGATCAGCTTCCGCTCCGTCGAGCCGCGCGACATGGCGCTGATCCGCCGCTGGGCGGCGCAGCCGCATTGGCTGGAATGGTGGGGCGCGGCCGACAAGACAGTGTCCGAAATCGGGGCGGCGATGGACGAGGATTCAACCGAGCCGATGATCGCGCTTCTGGGCAACCGTCCGGTCGCCTATGTGCAGACCTATGATCCGCATCTGGAAGAAGCGCACCCCTATCAGGACCAGCCCTTTGGCACGCTCGGGCTGGATATCTCGATTGGCGATGCGGCAGACCTTGGGCAAGGGCTCGGCACCGCGATCATCCTCGCGCTCGCCGGGATGCTGTTTGAGGAAGGCGTGCCGCGCCTGATCATCGATCCGGACCCGGCCAATCTCCGCGCCATCCGCGCCTATGAGAAGGCCGGGTTCATGCGCTTTGATGAACGGGCAAGCGAGTTCGGCCCGGCGCTGATGATGGCGAAGGACAATCCTGAGTTTGCGTTGGACGAATAGGCGTCAACCTTCCGAGCAAACCGGCATTCTGCAGAGGATGGCAGCCAGTTGCGACGGCAGGCCGGCAGTGCCGTCAGCGAGATAGGCGCGGCACCCACCCCGGCCCTCTGCCACCACACGCGGGCGGGCATTGTTGTCGAAGACGCGCCACATCTCGCACTCGGCGGCGTAGGTTCCAAAATTGGCAAGCGAACGCGCAAAGCGTCGGCGTGCATCGGCTTCCGGGATGTCGTGCCCGCCTTCGGATACGCGGCGCGCGATGCGGGCGAGCGAAACTTCGACCGAGGTGACGGCAAGATAAAGGAGGTGCACGGCCCAGCCTTGTGCCTTGGCCAGCGCGATGCTGCGCAAATGGGTGCGGCCGGCAAGCGTTGTTTCCAACGTGATCGATTTGCGGCCGTTTCCATCAGGCGACGGCGTGGCCAGCAACACGGACCGCAGATAATCGAGCGAAACGCGCGCCGCACGCACGCGTTCGGCTTCCGGGTCGAGCGGGGAAAGTCCGCGGGCAATCTCATCCAGGTTGACAAAGCTGCGCGAGCCCGAGACCTGTTCGATATGTGCCTTCGCATAGGTTGTCTTGCCGACACCATTGGCGCCGGCAACGAGCCAGAGCACCGGCTTGCGTGCATGTTCGGTCACGGTTTGCGGTTCCATTTGATTGAGGCCGGACACAGCCTTATCTAACGGGCTGTTCCCCCTTTTGAAACCGGCCCCATGTCGTCATCCTCCGCCTCGTCATTTTCCCCCCGCGAAATCGTCTCCGAGCTGGACCGCCACATCATCGGCCAGAAGGAGGCCAAGCGCGCGGTGGCGATCGCGCTGCGCAACCGCTGGCGGCGCAGGCAATTGGCCGACACGATGCGCGAAGAGGTGATGCCGAAAAACATCCTGATGATCGGGCCGACCGGCGTCGGCAAGACGGAAATCTCGCGCCGCCTCGCCAAGCTGGCGGGCGCGCCCTTCATCAAGGTCGAAGCGACGAAATTCACCGAAGTCGGCTATGTCGGGCGCGACGTCGACCAGATCATGCGCGATCTGGTGGAAGCCGCCATCCAATTGGTGCGAGAGAAGAAGCGCGAAGCCGTGAAGGCGAAGGCCCATCTCAATGCCGAGGAACGCGTGCTTGACGCGCTCACCGGCAAAACGGCCTCGCCCGCCACACGCGATGTGTTCCGCAAGAAGCTGCGCACCGGCGAGCTCGATGACCGCGAGATCGAAATCGAGGTTGCCGACGCGAGCGCGCAGCCACAATTCGAGATCCCCGGCCTGCCGCCCGGCCAGAACATGGGGATGATCAACCTCTCTGACATGCTGGGCAAGGCCTTTGGCGGGCGGACGAAAAAGCGCAAGACCACCGTCAAGGAAAGCCATGACATCCTCGTCGCCGACGAGGCCGAGAAGCTGCTCGACCAGGAGCAGGTGACGGCCGAAGCGCTCGATCTCGCCCAGAATGACGGCATCGTCTTCATCGACGAGATCGACAAGGTGGCGGGCCGGGCCGATGGGATCGGCGCGGGTGTCAGCCGTGAGGGCGTTCAGCGCGACCTTCTGCCCTTGGTTGAAGGCACGACGGTGGCCACCAAACACGGCCCGGTCAAGACAGACCATGTGTTGTTCATCGCGTCCGGTGCGTTCCATGTCGCCAAACCGTCCGACCTGCTGCCGGAACTGCAAGGCCGCCTGCCGATCCGTGTGGAGCTCAGGGCACTCGACAAGGGCGATTTCGTGCGCATCCTGACCGAAACCGAAGCGTGCCTGACCAAGCAATATGTGGCGCTCTTGGCAACCGAGGGCGTGACGCTGACCTTCACCGATGACGGCATTGATGCGCTCGCCGACATCGCGGTGCACCTCAACGCCAGTGTCGAGAACATCGGTGCGCGGCGGCTGCACACGGTTTTGGAGAAAACCCTGGAAGAAGCGTCCTTTGCCGCACCCGACATGAACGGGGCGAACGTGACAGTGGATGCGGCGCATGTGCGCGCGGCCTTGGGAACCCTTGCCGGAAACACGGATCTGTCGCGCTACGTCCTGTGACATGGCAGACCCGCAAAGGCGGGATTTGCCACGCAAGCCCTGACCTGTTAGGAGCCTCAAAGCCCACACGGTCCCTTGCCATGCTGTTTTCGCGCGCGATTTGTCGTTTTGCCGCCGCCATCCTGATGGCCTGCGCACCGCTCACATCCGGTGCCTTGGCCGCCACGAAGGTGAAACCCGGCAATACGATGGCCGAGCAGCCCGCCATCCCGGGCGCATCGGTGAAGCGCACCAAGGATTTGCGCTCATCGTTCGAGAAGAAATACGCCAAGGCGCTCAACCTTCTCAAGAATGACGGCAAGCTCACTGGCAAGATCAAGTCTGTCGCGTCCAAATATGGTGTCGACCCGGTGCACATCGCCGGTGCCATCGTCGGGGAGCACACCTTCAATGTTGACGCCTATGACAGGTTGCAAACCTATTATGTGAAGGCTGTCGCCTATCTGAACTCCGATTTCGCCTTCAAATTCGAAGGCGAGAAGGTCTCGGAATTCGTCAACCGGCCGCAATTCGAGCCGTGCTCGTCCAAGACGTCAAGCTATGACCTCTGGATTTGCCGTGAACGGATCTGGGACAGTGCCTTCCGCGGCAAGACGGTCGATGATGTGCGCTACCCGAAGCAACGCTTCGGCCAGGTGTTCTTCCAGCCTTATTATGCAGGCCAAACCTTCGGCATCGGGCAACTCAACCCGCTCACCGCGCTGCAAATGTCGGACAAGGTGAATTCGGTTTCGGGCCTGCCCAAGCTTGACGCGAAAAACGCGCGCAAGGTCTATGAGACGATCATGGACCCCGATCTGACGCTGCCTTACATCGCCGCCGTGATCCGCACCTCGATTGACGCCTACAAGAGCATTGCCGGGTTCGACATCTCGGCCAATCCCGGGCTGACGGCGACGCTCTACAATCTGGGTGATCCGGTTGGCCGGGCTCAGGCGCTGAAAAGGCGCGGCGGCGTGCCGGAGGTGAACTATTACGGCTGGTTCGTGAACGAGAAACAGGCCGACCTCGAAGCCCTGTTTTGATGGCGCCGCGGCGACATCAGTCCGCTGATCCGGCCGGTTTCCTCAAACGCACATAGAGCGCGCCTGCGCCACCATGACCCTGCGCGGCATCGGCATGCCCCGACACATGGCGGGCGAAGGCCGGTTGCGCCAGCCAAAGCGGCACGGCGCGTTTCAACGCACCCTCGGAACGCGGCGAACGGCCCTTGCCGGTGATGACGAGCACGGTGCGCAGATGGCGCTGTGCGGCACGCTCGATGAACGACAGGAGGAGCCCGTGCGCCTCGTCCTGTGTCATGCCGTGCAAATCGATGCGCGCCTCGATGACAAGGCGGCCCTTGGCGATCTTCTTCTGGGTCGCCGGGTCGAGTGCTTCGGGCGAGGCCAGCCTTGCAGGTTTTGGCTTCCGGCCGGCCGCCAAAGCGGGCGCGGCATGCGGCGGCGGCACGTTGACCAGCGCGGATTCGAGCATCGCCTCGTCCATCAACGCCGCCATCGTATCGGCCTGCGCCTCGCCGCCAAAGCGCGGCCTTGGCCCAAGGGGGGTGACGCTGCGGGCGACTTTCTCCCACAGGATGCGGTCTTCGCCTTCCAGCGCGGCGGGAGGCTTCGCAGTCGGGGGCTTCGCGTTCAGCGCCTTGCGCTTCATCATCGCCCGGCCCCCGTGCGTTTCGGCAGCAGGATGTGGAAGCACGCCGGTGCATTGACGGCTCCAGCCAACGCGCCTGCCGCATCGCCGGACCCCATGAACAGGTCGGCACGCGCAGGGCCGAGAATGGCCGAACCCGTATCCTGTGCGATCATCAGACGCCGAAAGCCGTGCGGGCCAAAGCCGGACAGGGATGGCGCGTCGATGAAGAAGGGCAGGCCGAAGGCATGGATCGTGCGGTCAACCGCGATGGAGGCCAAGGGTGTCAGCGGCACTTTCGCCGCCGCCACAGGACCCAAGGCGGGGTCATCGACGGGGGCTTCGCGGAAGAAGATGTAGGAGCGGTTGCGCCGCATCAATCCGGGCGCTTCGTCCGGGTGGGCGGCGAGCCAATCCCGGATCGCCTGCATCGAGATCGACTCGCGCGGGATTTGCCCCGTCTCCACCAGCAGCCGGCCGATGCCGGTGAACGGGTGCCCGGACTTGCCATCATAGGTGACGCGGATTTCGCCTTCCGGCAGGAGAAGGCGCGCGCACCCTTGGACGTGGGCAAAGAAGGCGTCGACAGGGTCTGCCACAAAGGCGATTTCGAGGCCGCG
>JALOTE010000155.1 GCA_025458045.1 Rhizobiaceae bacterium | reverse complement strand
TATTGGCGCACCGTCCATGGCTTCTGCACATACATGGTGGGGTAGGGGCCGCGCAGGAAAGGCGCGAAGCCCGGCATGGAGCGCGGCGCGGCCAGCCCTGCCAGATCCGCCTCGCCATAAGCGGAACGGATGGCGATGCCTTCGGGGCTGTCAAACACAGTCCGTGCATTGACCACAGTTGCGGTGGCGGGCGCCTGCCAGTCGATCCGGCTGAAATCGGGGATCATGTGGCATCTCCATCGGCGGGGCGCTTTTCGGCAAGGCTGTCGATCGACCATGGCGTCAGCCGCTCGCAGGTGATCGCCTCCGGGAAGCGCGTGTTCACCTCCGGATGCGGCACTGTGGCGATGGCCCGCGGCTGGCGTTGCGGATGGATCGTCACGCCGATCATGCTGCCGCCGGCGTTTGCGCGCGCGGCGGCAGCCTCCCGCACGCGGGATTGAACATGCCCGGCGGCCAACGAACGCAGCGGGCCGCCCTCCCGCTCGATCTGCTGGAATTCGGCCCATGCCGCGGCGCACAAGGCATCGGTCAGGGCCTGTATCGCGCCCGATCCGGCGGCGGCATCGGTCACGAGTCCGAGATGCGCCTCATCGCGCGCGATGAGCTGCATCATGCAGGCAAGACGGCGGGCCTGCGCGTCGGGCAGGCCAAGCGCGATGGAATGCGGCAGCACGCTGACCGTGTCGGCCCCACCGATGGCCGCCGCTGACAGCGCGATCACATTGCGCAGGATGTTGGTTTCAGCATCGATGGCGGATGCCATGCGAAACGACGTCTCGACGTGAATGCGGGTTTCGACCGGCGTCTCGATGCCGCACAATTCCTGCGCGCGCCGCCACAACAGGCGCATGGCGCGCAGTTTGGCGATGCCGGCGAAGAAATCCTGGTCAAGCGCGAGCGCGAAGCCGACAATCGGCGCGCCGTAGATCAGCGGCTGGCGCGCCTCGTTGAAAAGCCGCAAGTGCTGGACGCCGACTGCGAGAGCATGGCCAAGTTCCTGCGCGGCTGTGCCGCCGGCATTGTGGATGACCCGGCTGTCGCCCTCGAGCAGGATGCCCGGCAGACCGGCGGCAAAAAACCCCGACATGGATTGCGGCAGGGAGGCGCTGAGCGCCTCCAGCGTCATGCCGAGGCGGCCGGTTGCGGCAAAAATATTCGCGGTGTCGATGCCGATTGCGAGCCGCACCTTGCGCAGGTCCGGCTTGCGTTCCTCAAACAGGGCGACCAACCAATCGGCGCTGCGACGGATCGCCGGATGCGCGTCGATGCGCAGCGCGGTTTTCTCCAGTTCAATGCCGGAAAGCACGGCCCGCAACGCATCCTCGGTGGCGGGAAGCCCGCGCCCGAATGCGTTCGCCGCCCCTTCAAACACCAAGGCGAGGCCGTCTGCTCCTCCCCCGGCGTCGGTGGTGGCTTGCGCGGCCGCCCGCGCCACATCCGGGTCATCCACGCGCTGGAATGCAGCCCAGCCCGGGCGGCGCATGCGTATGGGCATGCAACCTGCCGCCGGGGCATACAGCGGCTCGATGGGCAAGCCCTCGAAATCCGAGCGCAGCCGGTCAAGCGCTTCGACCCGGGCTGCCTTCAGCGCGGCGCGCGTCCATGTGTCAAACGGGACGTCCGGCCACCCGGACTGATCCAGAAGTGATGTGTCAACCGCCAATCTGCGCACCGTTTCCGCGAAAGCCCATGGCCTTGATTATCGCGATTTGCGGCGCGCGCCATAGGGCTTTCGGTTCGCTTGCCGTTTTTGGCGCAAGCAGGCGTCAAACGAACTGCGACAGGCCGGGGATCGAGCCGACGACTTGGTCAATCGTGGAGGCTCCGGCTTTTTCCTTGGCAAACGCCACCGTTTCCTTGGCGACCGTCGTCATGTCGCCCATGCCAAGGCCGAGGCCCATCAGCTTCTGGCCGAGGCCCATCACGCCGCCGCCGAGAAACCCGCCGCCGATCTGTGAAGCATATTGCGCGGCGATCTCGCTGGCGCCGGGAAA
The DNA here is from genome assembly GCA_025458045.1 of Rhizobiaceae bacterium. Classification (GTDB taxonomy): domain Bacteria; phylum Pseudomonadota; class Alphaproteobacteria; order Rhizobiales; family Rhizobiaceae; genus JALOTE01. The sequence continues at coordinate 2,057 of JALOTE010000155.1, read as the reverse complement.
TTTCGACATCATGTCTGAGACGGCGGCCGCGTCGCCTTCCTTTTGCAGGAATGCCAGCATGAGGCCGACGGCGTTTTGCGCGACATCCGCATCGATGCCGACGGTGCTGGTGATGCGCGTGATGAGTTCGTCCATTGTGGCCTCCCGGAAGCGTTGATGTGATGCGCTGTTGCTAGGTGAGAAGCCGCGACGCCGCAATACGGCTCGCACAAGTTTTTGACGTTTGCGTGAACGTCAATCGGTTGCGCGTGTGGAACGGCGAAAATCTTTACGCCTGTTGCGCTTCCCATTGAGCCGCACGGGGCGCCTGCCTATACAGGACCAAAGCCAATCGGGGGACGGGCCGGCGCCCGCACATCGACCATGACCGACGCGACCCTGTTCATCGGCGCGAGCCGCACTCCCGCCGATGACTATCAGAAGCCTGAAACGATGCTTCTGAAATTCGGCAACCGGCACGGGCTGGTGACGGGAGCGACAGGCACCGGCAAAACAGTCACCTTGCAGATCCTTGCGGAAGCGTTTTCCAATGCGGGCGTCCCGGTGTTTGCCGCCGACATCAAGGGCGACCTCTCCGGCGTCGCCGCCATGGGCGAGCCGAAGGATTTTCTTCTGAAGCGCGCCGAGCAGATCAAGCTTGACGCGTATGAGCATCAGGAATTCCCGGTCATCTTTTGGGACCTGTTCGGCGAAAAGGGCCATCCCGTCCGCGCGACGATCTCCGAAATGGGGCCGCTGCTTCTCTCACGCATCATGAACCTGTCGGAAGCGCAGGAAGGCGTGATGAACATCGCTTTCCGCATCGCCGACGAGGAAGGGTTGCTGCTGCTCGACCTGAAGGATTTGCAGGCGATGCTCCAGCATGTCGCCGAACGCGCTGACGAGATTTCGGCGCGCTATGGCAATGTGAACCGCCAGTCCGTCGGCTCGATCCAGCGGGCGTTGCTGGTCCTGGAACAGCAGGGCGGCGCGAATTTCTTCGCCGAACCGGCGCTGCGCATCTCCGACATCATGCGCACGACGCCCGACGGGCGCGGCGCGATTTCCATCCTTGCCGCCGACCGGCTGATGATGAGCCCGCGCCTCTACGCCACTTTCCTGCTCTGGCTTCTCTCGGAGATGTTCGAGGAACTGCCCGAGGTGGGCGATCTCGACAAGCCGAAGCTGGTGTTCTTCTTCGACGAGGCGCATCTCCTGTTCGAGGATGCGCCGAAAGCGCTGGTGGACCGCATCGAGCAGGTGGTGCGGCTGATCCGGTCCAAGGGCGTGGGTGTCTATTTCGTCACCCAATCCCCGCTCGACGTGCCGGACCGCGTGCTCGCCCAGCTTGGCAACCGCTTCCAGCATGCGCTGCGCGTCTTCACCCCGCGCGAGGAAAAGGCGGTGCGCACGGCGGCCGACACATTCCGCCCCAATCCGGATTTCGATTGCTACGACGCGATCACCAAGCTTGGCACCGGCGAGGCGCTGGTCTCGACGCTGGAGTTGAAAGGCATCCCGTCGATGGTGCAGCGGACACTCATCCGCCCGCCGGCGGGGCGTCTTGGCCCGCTGACGGATGCGGAACGGGCCAAGGTGATGGCGCAATCTCCCGTCTCCGGACAATATGACCAGACGCTGGACCGCGAAAGCGCCTATGAATTGCTGGCCAAGCGCGGCGCGGAAGCCGCAAAGGCCGCCGAGCGCGAGAAGCAGGCCGCCGAGCAGGCGAAGCTCGACGTTGAGGAGGAAAAAATCCGCCTGCGTGAACAACGCGAAGCCGAGCGCGAGGCGATCCGACGCCAGCGCGAGGAAGAGCGTGCCAGCCGGTCATCGTCGCGGACACAAAGTGTGACGGAGGCGGCGATGAAATCCGTCGTCCGTTCTGTCGGGTCGTCGGTCGGGCGTCAGGTGGGTGCCGCCATCGTGCGCGGGATCTTGGGCAGTTTGCTGCGGCGGTGAAGCGCGTCCCAACATTGGTCATGGTCGGGCTTGTCCCGCTCCGATAGTCATCCTCGGGTTCATCCCGCTCTGATAGTCATCCTCGGGTTTATCCCGAGGACCCTGCACCTTCTTCG
>JALOTE010000067.1 GCA_025458045.1 Rhizobiaceae bacterium | reverse complement strand
ATCACAATCGGATTACGATCGCCCTCACCGCGTCAGCGGCTTGTAGGTCACGCGGCGCGGGTTGATGGAGTCCGGGCCGAGGCGGCGCACCTTGTCGGCCTCGTAGTCCTCGAAATTGCCCTCGAACCATTCGACATGGCTGTCGCCTTCGAAGGCGAGGATGTGGGTGGCAAGCCGGTCGAGGAACATGCGGTCGTGCGAGATGATCACGGCGCAGCCCGCGAAGTTTTCGAGCGCCTCTTCCAGCGCGCCCAGCGTCTCGGTGTCGAGATCATTGGTCGGCTCGTCGAGCAGCAGGACGTTTCCGCCTGATTTCAGCATCTTGGCCAGATGCACGCGGTTGCGCTGGCCGCCTGACAGCGTGCCGACCTTCTGCTGCTGGTCGCCGCCCTTGAAGTTGAACGCCGAGCAATAGGCGCGTGCGTTCATCTCGTGCTTGCCGAGCTTGATGATTTCGGCGCCGCCGGAAATCTCCTCATACACGCTTTTGTTGGCTGCCAACGCGTCACGGCTCTGGTCCACATAGGAAAGCTTCACGCTTTCGCCCACCGTAATGGTACCGGCATCGGGCTGTTCCTGTCCGGTGATCATGCGGAAAAGCGTGGTCTTGCCCGCGCCGTTCGGCCCGATGACACCGACAATGCCGCCGGCGGGCAACTTGAAGGACAGGTTGTCGATCAAGAGCTTGTCGCCATAGCCCTTCGACAGGCCCTCGAAGGCGATGACATTGTTGCCCAGCCGCTCGGAGACGGGGATGATGATCTGCGCGTCACCAGGGCGGCGGTCGGCCGCCGCCTGCACCAGTTCGTCATAGGCGCGGATGCGGGCCTTGGATTTCGCCTGCCGGGCCTTGGGAGAAGCACCCATCCATTCGCGCTCGCGCGCCAATGTCTTCTGGCGGGCGGCTTCCTCGCGGCCCTCCTGCTCCATCCGCTTGGCCTTGGCCGTCAGATAGGCGGTGTAATTGCCCTCGTAGGGAATGCCGCGGCCGCGATCGAGTTCGAGGATCCAGCCTGTCACATTGTCGAGGAAGTAGCGGTCATGGGTGACCATGATCACCGCGCCCTCATAGTCGCGCAGGTGCTTTTCCAGCCAGGCAATCGATTCAGCGTCGAGATGGTTGGTCGGTTCGTCGAGCAGCAGCAGGTCGGGCTTGCGCAGCAAGAGCTGGCACAGGGCGACCCGGCGCTTCTCGCCGCCCGAAAGCCCGTCCACCGCGGCCTCACCCGGCGGGCAGCGCAGGGCCTCCATCGCCATTTCAACCTGGCTATCGAGGTCCCACAGGTTCTGGCTGTCGATGATATCCTGGAGTTTCGCGCCCTCGTCGGCGGTCTCGTCGGAATAGTTCATCATCAGGTCGTTGTAGCGGTCGATGATCGCCTGTTTGGCCGCGACGCCGAGCTTGACGTTCTCGAACACGTTGAGCGACGCATCGAGCTGCGGCTCCTGCGGCAGGTAGCCGGAGGTCGCGCCTTCCGCGAGCCACGCTTCGCCTGTCCACTCCTTGTCCATTCCGGCCATGATGCGCAACACGGTGGACTTGCCCGCGCCGTTCGGCCCCAGAATGCCGATCTTGGCATTGGGGTAGAACGAGAGATGGATGTTTTCGAGCACCTTCTTGGCGCCGTACGCCTTGGTGAGGCCGGACATGTGATAGACGAATTGGCGTGCCATGGCGCGCGGGCTCCGTTGAGCGATTGCGGGGTTGGCGCTCCCATAGGCGAAGCCGGTGGGCGGGGCAATCGCCCGTTTGTCAGCGCGCGTGGCCAGACCGGCGTCGCGTCAGCGCGCGTGGCCTGAACGATGCGCCCAGCCGGTCATCCGCATTTCGAGCCACGCCATCAGCGCATACATGATAATGCCTTCCACCGCGAGCATCATCAACCCGGCAAACACCAAGGGCACGTTGAACTGGCTTTGCGCCGCCAGCATCATGTGGCCGAGGCCGGAATTGGCGGCGATGGTTTCGGAGACCACCGAGCCGACAAAGGCGAGCGTGATCGCCACTTTCAGCGAGCCGAAAAAATAAGGCATCGAACGCGGGATGCCGACCTTGACCATGATGTCCCATTTGCGCGCACCGAGCGCCCTCAGCACATCCTCCATCTCCGGTTCGATGGTGGCGAGGCCTGTCGCGACATTCACGACAATCGGGAAGAAGGCGATGAGGAACGCCGTCAATATGGCGGGAACGGAGCCGATTCCGAACCAGATGACGAGGATGGGCACCACCGCCACCTTGGGGATGGCGTTGAAGCCGATCATCAGCGGGTACAATCCGGCATAAATGAAGCGCGACCAGCCGACAAGAAGCCCGAGCGCCAGACCGCCCGCCACCGCCAGCCCGAAGCCGACAAGCGTGGTGTAGAGCGTTTGCAGCGAGTTCTTCCAGATCGCCGGCCAATACTGGATGATCGCGCCCATGATCGCCGACGGTGCGGGCAGGATGTAGAGCGGCAGGGCGAACAACCGCACCGCTCCTTCCCAGACAGCGAACAACCCGACGGCATAAAGCCAAGGCGCGGCCTTCACCCAATCGAACGGCTTTGCAGCGGTCACGGCCATCACACGGCCTCCGCCGGTTGGACGCGCGCCTCGGCGATCAACGCACGCAGATCATGCACGATGCCGTTGAATTCAGGCGTGTACATCACGTCCAGCGCGCGTGGACGTTGGAACGGCACTGTCTTCGTTTCGATGATGCGGCCCGGCCGCGCGCTCATGACAAAGATCCGGTCGGCAAGGAACACCGCTTCGCGCAAATCATGCGTGACGAGCACGATTGTCACGGGGTGGCCCGTTGCCGCGCTGTCCTGATGCAGATCGCGGATCACGCACCAGAGTTCCTCACGCGTGAAGGCGTCCAGCGCGCCAAACGGCTCATCGAGCATGAGCAACTCCGGCTCATGGATGAGCGCCCGGCACAGATTGGCGCGCTGCTGCATGCCACCGGACAATTGCCACGGGAACTTGGCACCGAAACCCTTCAGCCCCACTGTGGCCAGAAGCGTTTCCGCCTTGGCGATGTAGTCGGCCTTGAAGGCGCGCAGGCGGACGCGGTGCCTTTCGACGATTTCGAGCGGCAAAAGGATGTTGTCGAGCGTGGTGCGCCAAGGCAGCATGGTCGGGTTCTGGAACGCCATGCCGACAATCGACACCGGCTTTGTGACCGGCTCGTCTGCCACCGAAACCTGCCCGGCGGAAGGCATGTTCAGACCCGTCACCAGCTTCATCAGCGTGGACTTGCCGCAGCCGGACGGACCGACAACGGCAACGAACTCGCCCTTCTCGACGGCCAGGGAGAGGCCCGACACGGCCAGCGTGCCGCCCTCCCCGCCATAACGCAGATCGACATTCTCAATGGAAACGAGCGGACGTGACATCAAGGGCTTTCAGGCTGGTGCCAGGCGGCGGATCAACCGCCGCCGGCAGGCGGGGCGGTGCGGCGGTCAAGGCAGCATACGCTCTTCCTTGGGCGGCAGATATTGGCTGTCAAACACGGTTTCGACCGGAACCGGAGCCTTGAGCCCCATGGAATCCTTGAGGAATTCCATCGACGCCGTCATCTTGGTCGGGTCGATGTCACCAAAACCGTTGGCAACGACCGCAGGCGTCTTGATCGACTGCGCGATCGCCATGTTCATGCGGTCGACCTCGACATCCTTGTTGAGCACCTCGTTGCGCGGCAGCACGGCATCCATTGCCGCGACGGGGTCGGCGACGGCATCCTGATAGCCCTTGATCAGCGCTTTCAGGAAACCCTTCACCGCGTCCGGGTTGGCGGCGGCAAAATCCGTGTTGACCATGACCACGTTGCCATAGAGATCGAGGCCTTTTTCCGCCATCATGATGGTGACGATCTCATCGGCCGGAACGCCCTGGGCCTTCAGGTTGATGACGGACGAAAAGGAAAAGCCGAAAATCGCGTCCACCTGGCCCTGCGCCAGCATCGGTTCGCGCACCGGAAAGCCGACATTTTCAATGGTGATCGTGGACGTGTCGATCCCCGCGGCCTTGGCGAACGCCGGCCATTGGCCGAAAGCCGCGTCCGGCGGCGGCGCGCCGAGCTTTTTGCCTTCAAGCGATTTCGGGTCCTCGGTGATGCCGAGGCTCTTGCGCCCGATGACCGCGAAGGGCGGACGCTCATAGGCCATCATCACAGCCTTGACCTTGCCGTCCGGATTTTCCTCAATGAACTTGATGAGCGCGTTCACGTCGCCAAAGCCCATTTGATAGGCGCCCGTCGCGACACGCGGAATCGATTCGCGTGAACCTGCCCCCGTGTCGATCGTCACATTCAGGCCCTCGGCGGCGAAATAGCCCTTGTCGATGGCGATGAAGAAGGGCGCCGACGGCGCTTCAAACTTCCAGTCCAGCGTGAACTTGATGTCGGTCGCGGATGCGGCGGCGGGAAGCATCAGCATGCCGGCCGCGGCGGCGGCAAGCAATCCAAAGGTGCGGCGCGTGAGGGAAGAGCGTGTCATGGTTGGCCTCTCGGTCTTGGGAGGCCTGATCAAAACGCCATTGCGCCAACAATGCAAGCGTTTTGCCACATTTTTCACCACATCAGATTGCGCCTAAAAATTCAGCAGACGCTCTTGATGTCTGGTCACTCCTTGCCGTCGAGCGTTGAGGCCTCGATGCGGCGTCCATGCAGGAACGAACCGATGAAGCCGGCCGCAAGGATCATCAGCGTGATGGCCAGCGACCAGCCCGACGAAATATGCGGCAGGCCGAAAATGTCATGGGCAAGAATCTTGCCTCCGATGAAGACAAGCACGCCCGCCAGCGCATATTTGAGATATTCAAACTGCTGCAGGGCGGCGGCCAGTGCGAAATAGATCGCGCGCAGGCCGAGAATGGCAAAGATGTTGGATGTGAACACCAGATAGGCGTCCGTGGTGATGGCAAACACCGCCGGAATGGAATCGAACGCAAACATCACGTCGGCGATCTCGACCATCACGAGCGCCACAAACAGCGGCGTCGCCATCAGCACGACCTGGCCCGCGGCATTCGCCTCTCGCACGAAGAACGCGTCACCGCGCAGGCCTTCGGTGATCGGAATGCGTTTCTTCAAGAGCTTGAGGATCGGGCTCGACTCCGTATCGTACTCGACATCGCCCGACCGCAACATCTTGATGCCTGTGTAAAGCAGGATGAACGCGAACACCGTCAGAAGCCAGCTATACTGCTCGATCAGCACGGAACCTGCGAGGATGAGGACGCCGCGCAGCACGACAACCCCGATGATGCCCCACACCAGCGCGCGGTGCTGCAAATGGCGTGGCACGCCCAACTGAGCGAAAATGACGGCGATGACGAACAGATTGTCGAGCGCGAGGCTCTGTTCCACCACATAGGCCGTCAGATAGGTGAACGCATCCGACCAGTTGCGCTCCCATGCGATGACGAGGGAAAACAACAGGCCAGCCGAAATATAGACCGCGGCAAGCCGGGTCGCCTGTTTCGCGCCGATCTCGCGCTGGCCTTTCGACAGCACACCCAGATCGAAGGCGAGGATGGCCGGAACAAGGATGAAGAAAATCGCCCACATCCAGAACGGGGTTCCCATGAAGGGGGCGGCAAGAAAATCGGGCATTGCAGGGCATCCTCTGGAAACACCGAGGCGATAGCCGAATGCGCTCCGTCATGCCATAGGCGGAACGGGAGTAAGCCATGCAGCACCATACAGCCTCGATGCACGAAGAATCGATCACGAGCCCGACCGGCGCGCGGCTGGCGCTGCGTCATAGCCCGGCCAGCGGCGCGGCTGCCGGCGTGGTGCAGATCAATCACGGCCTTGCAGAACATTCGGGCCGCTATGCCCGCTTCGCCGCGGCGTTGAATGGCGCGGGTTTCCACGCCTATGCGCATGATCATCGCGGCCATGGCGCGACAACGGCACCCGACGCGCGGCCGCGCCTGTTCGCCGCGCAAGGCGGTGCGGGCAAGGTGATCGCCGACGTTGACGCTGTCCACGACCTGATCGCGACGCGCCATCCTGGCCTTCCGGTCATCACCTTCGGCCATTCCATGGGCGGACTGATCGCGCTCAACCACGCCGTTGCGCATCCCCTGCGCTCGGCGGGCGTGGCCGTCTGGAACGCCAATTTCTCGGCCGGGCTTCTGGGGCGCATCGGTCAGATGCTGCTGGCATGGGAGCGCTTTCGTTTGGGCCATGATGTCGCCTCCCGCATCGTGCCGAAACTCACCTTTCAGGCCTGGGCGAAAAGTGTCGCCAACCGCCGCACGGATTTCGACTGGCTGTCGCGTGATCCTGCTGAGGTCGATGCCTATGTCGACGATCCGCTGTGCGGCTGGGATGCAAGCGTCGCCATGTGGCAGGATGTGTTCCGGCTTGTGTTTACCGGTGCCGATGATGTCCAGCTTCGCCGCCTGCCGCGCGGGCTTCCCCTGCACATCCGCGGCGGCGGGCGCGACCCGGCGACAGATTTCGCCAAGGCGACCCACAGTTTGGCGAAACGCTGCGGGGCAATCGGTTTCACCGATGTGACTCTGGCGATCGACCCGGAGGGCTGTCATGAAAGTTTGAACGATATCAACAAGGATGCCGTGACGGCCGAATTCATCGGCTGGGCGACGCGGGTCTGCGGGCAGTGGCGCGGCGCCTGACGCTTTGATAACCGAACCGCACCCGGAGACCCGCATGACAGATCAGCCCGTCCGCCCAAAGCCGCTTGCCGGCATCCGCGTCATCGAACTGGCCCGCGTGCTGGCCGGGCCATGGGCCTGCCAGATCATGGCCGACATGGGGGCCGACGTGATCAAGGTCGAGCATCCGGAGGGCGACGACACGCGCCACTGGGGCCCGCCCTTCATTGAAAGCAGGAATGGCGAAAGCCTGTCAGCTGCCTACTACCACGCCGCCAATCGCGGCAAGCGTTCCATCACGGCCGATTACCGGACGGATGAAGGCCGCGCGCTCGTTCATCGGCTGGTGAAAACCGCAGATGTGGTGGTCGAGAACTTCAAGGTCGGCGGGCTGGAGAAATTTGGCCTCGACGCGAGTAGCCTTCAGGCCGACAATCCGGCGCTGATCTATTGCTCGATCACCGGCTTCGGGCAGGACGGGCCTTACGCGCATTTCGCCGGTTATGACTACATCATCCAGGGCATGAGCGGGGTGATGTCGATCACCGGCGTGCCGGATGGCGAGCCAATGAAATCCGGTGTGGCCATCGCCGATCTCTTCACCGGCGTCTATGCCGTGGTGGCCATCGAAGCGGCCCTCATCGAGCGCGCCCGAACCGGCATGGGCCGCGTCATCGACATGGCGTTGTTTGATGTCATGTCCGGCGTGCTGGCCAATCAAGGCATGAATTACCTCGCGTCCGGCCAAAACCCGCGCCGCGTCGGCAACAGCCACGTCAACATCGCGCCCTATGAGGTGATCGCGGTCGCCGACGGCCACATCATTCTGGCGGTCGGCAATGACGGGCAGTTCCACCGCTTGTGCGCCATTCTCGGCGTGCCGGCGCTGGCCGATGACCCGAAATTCTCAACCAATGAGGCACGGCTCCGGAACCACGCCGAGCTGACGTCGCTCCTCAAGGCCGAAACGCTGAAATGGAAGCGCAATGATCTGCTGCATGCCTGCGAGGCGCATGCAGTGCCATCCGGACCGATCAACCGCATCTCGGAAATGTTCGCCGACCCGCAGATCATCCACCGGGGCTTGCGTGTCGACAGCCCCGACAGGGACGGCAACCTGATCCCCGGCGTGCGCACGCCGATTGTCATGGATGGCCTGCCCGTTGACAGCGGCATCCCCTCGCCGCGCCTTGGAGAGCATGGCGCGGAAATCCTGGCCGAACTCGAAGCATTGGAACGCAAGGCACGGGAACGCAGCGCATGATGATGAAAACCGGTGGCGCTCATGTGGTGGAAGGACTCGTTGCCCATGGCGTGAAGCGGCTGTTCTGCGTGCCAGGCGAAAGCTATCTCGCCGTGCTGGACGCGCTTGTCGGCAGCGGCATCGAGGTCGTCACCTGCCGCCAGGAAGGCGGCGCAGCCATGATGGCCGACGCCCATGCCAAGCTGACGGGCGAAACGGGCGTCTGCTTTGTCACGCGCGGGCCGGGCGCCACAAATGCGTCGGCAGGTATCCATGTTGCTTCGCAGGATTCCACGCCCCTGGTGCTGTTCATCGGTCAGGTGGCGACCGCGCATCTCGGCCGCGAGGCGTTTCAGGAGATCGACTATCAGGCGTTTTTCGGCTCGGTCGCCAAGGCGGTGTTCCAGCCGGTGCGCGCCGCAGACATCCCCCAGGCTGTCGCCGACGCGTTCCGCATCGCGCAATCGGGCCGAATGGGCCCGGTCGTGGTGGCGCTTCCCGAAGACATCCTGACAGAGGAGGCGGAGGCAAGTGCAATCCGGCTTGAGCCCGAAAAGCCTGCGCCGTCGCTCACCGATCTGATCGTGCTTGCGTCCATGCTGCGTGATGCCCAACGCCCCATCGCCATTCTTGGCGGATCCGGCTGGGATGCGGACGCCGTTCACCGCTTCACACGGTTTGCCGAAGCGTGGGCCTTGCCGGTCGCCGTTTCGTTTCGCCGCCAGATGCTGTTTGACCATCTGCACCCGAATTATGCGGGCGATGTCGGCATCGGCATCAACCCGAATCTGCGCAAGCGCATCGATGAGGCCGACCTCATCCTGCTTGTCGGCGGGCGGCTGGGCGAAATGCCGAGCCAAGGCTATGAACTGCTCGACATCCCGCGGCCGAAACAAAAGCTCGTCCATGTCCATCCGGGCGTCAACGAAATCGGCAAGGTGTATGAGGCCGACCTCGGCATCGTCTCGACGCCCGCCCATTTCGCCATGACGCTGGAAACGCTCTACCCCTCGGCGCAGCCGAATGGAGAGCGCGCGGCGCAGGCCCATGCCGACTATCTGGCGTGGTCCACCCCGCCGGAGCGCCAGCCGGGAGCGCTTTCGATGAGCGCGGTGATGAACTGGCTGGAAGCCAACCTGCCGCCAGATGCGATCATGACCAATGGTGCGGGAAACTACGCGACATGGCTGCACCGGTTCCACCGATTCCGCATGTTTGCCACACAAGCCGCGCCCACATCCGGCTCGATGGGTTACGGCCTGCCCGCCGCGGTGGCGGCCGCGCTCGCCCTTCCGGGGCGGCAAGTCGTGTGCTTTGCCGGTGACGGCTGCTTCCTGATGCACGGGCAGGAATTCTCGACCGCGATGCGCCACAATTTGCCCATTGTGGTGCTCGTCATCAACAACGGCATGTATGGCACCATCCGCATGCATCAGGAGCGGGACTATCCGGGCCGCGTGTCGGCAACCGATCTGACCAATCCGGATTTCGCATCGCTCGCCCGCGCCTATGGCGGCCATGGCGAAACAGTGGAGTGCACCGAAGATTTCCCTATGGCATGGTTGCGCGCCGCCAATAGCGGCCTGCCTGCCATCATCGAGTTGCGCATCGACCCGGAGGCGATCACGCCATCGCGGACGCTCAGCCAAATCCGCGCGGGAACGTGACGGTCAAGGCGTCCAGCCCAGCCAGCGCGCCGCCTGATAGCCGACAAACGCCGTCAGCCCGGACAGGGCCGTGCCCCATGTGATGTCCACCATCGCGAGCGTGGCCGTGTAGCCTTTCAAGACCGCCAGGTTGGTGATGTCATAAGTGCCATAGGCGAGCAGGCCGAGAAACGCACCATTCAGCACCGCCACCCAGAGCGAGCCCTCGCGCAAGCCCGGCACGACGGCGAAATAGATCAGGCCGATGACGAACACGGCATAGAACACGGCGGCGACGGCGAGGTTCGGGTCGTCGCGCAGTAGCGGCCCCATCTGCTGCACGAAGAAATCGCGCGCGATGAAGCCGAGCCAGATCGCGTCAATGACGAGAAAGACGAGGAGTGAAATCAGGTAGGTGCCGAACATGCGCATGCGGTCCTCTCGCGAACCGTTGGAATGCCCACCTAAATGGAAAAGCGCCGCGCGTGTTCAACGCGGCGCAGGGTGATTTTTGGCAGCGCCACGTGTGCAACGCGGCGCATCAAGGTCTTGCGACGAAAACCGGCCGATCAGGACGGGCAGCGCGCGATGAACTGCGTGCCGTCTGCGCGCTGGTAGACGCAATTGCCATTGGCCTGACGGCCGATCAATTCACCGGCAATGGCACCGCCAACACCGCCGACAGCCGCGCCGATGAGGGTCGACTCAGTGTCGCCGCCAACCGCCTGGCCGATGATCGCGCCGGCAGCGGCACCGCCGACAGCGCCCTGTTGGCTGGCCGTGCAGCCGGTCAGCGCGGCGATGGCCATAAGGCCGGCAAAGGCGGATGCAAGTTTCGTGTTCATATCTGTTCTCCGTGAGCGATGGGCACAGGCCGCACCCATGAAACGCATTCGCGGCGAAATTATTGCCAGACAATGAACAGGAAGTGAATGATTGCTGACGTCCACGTCAGATTTCATTCAAAGATGATCGCTGGCGCGGCCTTCACGGTGCCCTGCCCCAACTGGCCCGCCACGGTCGCGGCGATGGCACGATAGGCCATCGCGTGCGGGCTTTGCGGTTCGGCCGCTGTCACCGGCATCCCGGCATCGGAGTTTTCGCGAATCATCATGTCGAGCGGGATTTCGCCAAGGAACGGCACGCTGATGCGGCTTGCCTCCGCTTTCGCGCCGCCATGGCCGAAAATGTCATAGCGCTTGCCGGTGTCGGGCGCGATGAAATAGCTCATGTTCTCGACAATGCCGAGGATCGGCACATTGACCTTGCGGAACATGGCGACGCCGCGCCGCGCGTCGATCAGCGCGAGATCCTGCGGCGTTGACACGATCACAGCGCCCGACAGCGGCACCTGCTGCGCCATCGTCAATTGCGCATCACCTGTGCCGGGCGGCATGTCGACGACCAGAACGTCGAGAATGCCCCATTCGACCTCGCGCAGCATTTGTGTCAGCGCGCTCATCACCATCGGCCCGCGCCAGATCATGGGTGTTTCCTCCTCGACGAGGAAACCCATCGACATGACTTTCAGTCCCCATGCCTCCATCGGGATCATCCGCTTGCCGTCGGCGGTGCGCGGTTTGCCCGACAGGCCGAGCAGGCGCGGCATGGACGGGCCGTAGATGTCGGCATCCAGAATGCCGACTTTCAACCCTTGCGCGACAAGCCCAAGGGCAAGATTGACCGCCGTTGTCGACTTGCCGACGCCGCCCTTGCCGGATGCGACTGCGATGATGTGGGCAATGCCCGGCACTTCGGGCTTTGACGGCGGACGCGCTTGCCCCGCGTGCGCGGCGTGTGAGTGGGTGTGCGAGTGACCATGGGCGTGGCCCTGTGACGACGGCGCGGCGGGCTTGGGTGAACCGGCCTTGCGCTCGGCGGTGAGCGCGACGGCGGCGCTTTGCACGCCCGGCATCGCCTTCACCATCGCCTCGGCGCGCGCCCGGATCGGCTCGAACACAGGCGCATCGGCCTCGTCGCAGGCAATCGAAAAAAACACCTTCCCGTCAGCGACGAAGATTTCGGAGAGCTCGCCGGCCTCGCCCAAGCCGCGCCCGGACGGTGTCTTGATATGTGCGAGTGCCGCCCGGATATCCTGTTTTGTTGGCGCCATGGCGCGGCTCCCCCTTTGGCCGTTGCAAAAACCCGTCTCTTTCACTCATATTTAGGGCGGGAAAAAGCGTCTGGCAAATGTATCTGATGCGTTGAGATGCCGCCTCATCATGCAAAAGCCGCATTGATCTGTACGGACAAAATACCGTATGTCCGGCGGCATGTTTGTTGCAGGCTTCGAATGGGATGATGCCAATTGGCCGAAATGCGGAAAGCACGGGGTGAGCCGTGAGGAGATTGAGCACGCCTTGTCGAACGACCCGTCAGTGTTTCCCGATACCGAGCACTCGTCTGACGAAGAACGATGGAAATCTATCGGCACCAATAACGATGGACGATATCTGTTCATCAACTTCACAATGCGATTTCGTGCGGGGCGCGACATCCTGATCAGGCCCATCAGTGCCCGTTACATGCACAGAAAGGAGATATTGCGATATGGGCGAAGCAACTAAACTGAAACCCATGCCTCATCACTATACAGACGAGGACGCAGATCGTTTTTTGGATGAGGCCGACCTGTCGGAATATGATCTGTCAGGCTTCAAGCCGATGAAATTCGAGTTCGCCAAAAAGGAGGCGCGCATGGAAGTGCGCTTGCCGCAGCACCAGTTCGACGCACTCAAACGGCTTGCCAAAGAGGAAGGCGTGCCGCATTCGCGCCTCGTCCGCCGGTTCATCACCGAAGGGCTGATGAAGCCGCGCTCCTGATGGCGCACTTTGAGGCCGCAATCGCAATGCCTGCGCCTGATACCCCGTTCTGGAAGGTGAAAACCCTCGCGCAGATGAGCGCGGAGGAGTGGGAAAGCCTGTGCGACGGCTGCGGCAAATGCTGCCTCTCCAAAATCGAGGACGAGGACACGGGCGAGATCCTGTACACGTCGGTCGCCTGCCGGCTGTTTGACGCGGGCACGTGTCGCTGCACCGATTATCCGAACCGCTCGCGCGAGGTTCCCGATTGCGTGACGCTCAGCCACGCCAACATCTCCCAATTGCACTGGATGCCGAAAACCTGTGCCTACCGTCTCGTATCCGAGGGCCGCGACCTTTACCCTTGGCACCATCTTGTCTGCGGCGACCGTGAAGCGGTGCACCGTGCGCGCGTCTCGGTCAGGGGAAAAATCACCGCTTTCGATACTGAACTTTCAGAGCCCGAAGACTATTTCGACCATGTGTTGGCAGAAGAACCCTGAACGAGCGAACCATGAGCCGAGCCGCAACCGAATCCCTGATCCATGCCTATCTCGACGCTTTCAACGCAGGTGACAGCGATGCCATGCTTTCCCTGATGGACGACGACATCGCCCATGACATCAACCAGGGCGGGCGCGAAATCGGCGTCGAGAAGTTCCGCTGGTTCAATGCCGTCATGAAGGCGCATTACCGCGAAACCTTGCAGGACATCGTCGTGATGAGTTCGCCCGACGGCATGCGCGCGGCAGCCGAATTCACGGTCAAAGGCGAATATCTCTCGACGGCGGACGGCCTGCCCGAAGCGAATGGCCAGCGCTACAGCCTGCCCGCCGGCATTTTCTTCGAGATCGACGATGGCCGCATCACGCGCGTGACGACGCATTACAACCTGAAAGACTGGATCGCACAGGTTGAGGCCGATTGATGCTGGATGGCGGCCCGGCTTGCGATTGCCGCTTGCCTGCGATGCCGCTAAGGACATCCGTGTGCGCAACGAGGCAAATTCCGTGAACCAGACGCTTCCCCCCAATTCCTTCCGCACCGGGCCTGACGAACAAGGCATGTTCGGCATGTTCGGCGGCCGCTTCGTCGCCGAGACGCTGATGCCGCTGATCCTTGAATTGGAAGAGGAATGGAAGCGCGCCAAGGCGGATCCGGCTTTCCAGGCCGAACTTGCGCACCTCAACGCCCATTATACCGGCCGCCCGTCGCCGATGTACTTCGCCGAGCGGCTGACCGCGCATCTGGGCGGCGCGAAAATCTATTTCAAGCGTGACGAGCTGAACCATACCGGGTCGCACAAGATCAACAATTGCCTCGGCCAGATCCTGCTCGCCAAGCGCATGGGCAAGACCCGCATCATCGCCGAAACGGGCGCAGGCCAGCATGGCGTTGCTTCGGCCACCGTTTCGGCGCGCTTCGGCTTCCCCTGCGAAGTCTACATGGGCGCAACCGACGTGCAGCGCCAAGCGCCGAACGTGTTCCGCATGAAGCTTCTCGGCGCAAAGGTTCACCCCGTGACCGCTGGCCACGGCACGCTGAAAGACGCGATGAACGAAGCCTTGAGGGATTGGGTGACGAATGTCGACGACACCTATTACCTGATCGGCACGGCGGCGGGCCCGCACCCCTACCCGGAACTGGTGCGCACTTTCCAATCCGTCATCGGCGCGGAAGCGCGCGAGCAGATGCTGGCGCTCGAAGGCCGCCTGCCCGACATGATCATCGCCGCGGTGGGCGGCGGCTCGAACGCCATCGGCCTGTTCCATCCGTTCCTTGATGACAAGGAGGTGCGCATCGTTGGCGTGGAGGCGGGTGGCAAGGGCCTGGACGGCGAGGAGCATTGCGCCTCGCTCACGGCCGGTTCGCCCGGCGTGCTGCATGGCAATCGCACCTATCTGCTGCAGGATGGCGACGGCCAGATCAAGGAAGGCCATTCCATTTCCGCCGGGCTTGATTATCCGGGCATCGGGCCGGAGCATTCCTGGCTGAAAGACACGGGTCGCGTCGAGTATGTGCCGATCATGGACTCGGAAGCGCTGGACGCGTTCCAGTTGCTGACCAAGCTTGAAGGCATCATCCCGGCGCTGGAGCCGAGCCATGCGCTCGCCGAAGTCATCAAGCGCGCGCCGAAAATGCGCAAGGACGAGATCATCGTGATGAACCTCTGCGGCCGCGGCGACAAGGACATCTTCACGGTCGGCAAGATTTTGGGCGTGGAGTTGTGAAGCGTTGAGATGTGCAAGACGATGTAATACATAGTCTTGCAATCGAAGGAGGCCGCCATGCCTAGCAAAACCTTTTCCATGCGGATGGATGCCGAACTGCGCGCCGCGCTTGATGCGCAAGCAAAGCTCGAAGAGCGCTCGGCCTCGCAGATCGCTGAGCGGGCAATCAAGGAATGGCTCGACCGGCGGGAAGCTGTCCGCAAGGAGTTGCAAACGGCGCGGAAGGGATTGAAGAACCCTTTCCTGAACCGGATGTTTTTCCTGACGGACATGTTTCAGGCGAAGCCGCGTGAAATCGAGGATCCTGCCGAGCGCGGGAAGCGACCTTCGATAGTTCCTCCGCTATTATTCGGAAATCTTCAGTGAAGGGCGTCCGAATGCAATGAGGCGTTTTCGGAATGTGCGCCGCCTGATCGAAATCCATCCGATGGCCGGACATCTGCCTGAGGACGGGCGCTCTCGGGAGTTCGCCATTCCTTCAACGCCATTCACGCTGCGATATGTGGTCGGATCGGATTTCGTTGGCATCTTGCGCATTCTCGACCAACGTCGGGGACCGTCTCGACTCTTCGACGACGACCTGCGATGAGCACGACCGAGATGTCTGAGATTTGCAACCATGTCCACCCGCATTGACGCCACCTTCGCCCGTCTGAAAGCCGAAAACCGTCCGGCGCTCGTCACCTATTTCATGGGCGGCGACCCGGATTACGCGACATCCCTCTCCATCATGAGGGCGCTGCCACGTTCGGGATCCGACATCATCGAACTGGGCATGCCCTTCTCCGACCCGATGGCCGATGGCCCGGCGATCCAGATGGCCGGCATGCGCGCGCTGAAGGGCGGGCAGACGCTTGCGAAGACACTGCAACTCGCCCGCGATTTCCGCGCCGAAGACGACACGACGCCGATCGTGATGATGGGCTACTACAACCCGATCTACATCTATGGCGTGGACCGCTTCCTGGTCGATGCCAAGGCGTCGGGGATCGACGGGCTGATCGTTGTGGACCTGCCGCGCGAAATGGACGCTGAATTGTGCATTCCGGCGGTGAAGGCCGGTTTGAATTTCATCCGGCTTGCCACGCCGACCACCGACGAAAAGCGCCTGCCCGCCGTTCTCGAAAACACCTCGGGCTTCGTCTATTACGTGTCGATGACAGGCATCACCGGTTCGGCCATCGCCGACACGTCGAAGGTCAATGCCGCCGTCACCCGCATCAAGGGCCATACGGCGTTGCCGGTCTGCGTCGGCTTCGGCGTCAAGACCGCCGAACAGGCGCGCCTTATCGGCAAAGCGGCCGATGGCGTCGTGGTTGGGACAGCCATCATCAACGCCATCGCCAATGTGCTGACGCCGGATGGCACGCCGACCGCCGATCCGGCAGAAGCCGTGGCGACACTGGTGTCCGGCCTCGCCGAAGGTGTGCGCCGCGCACGCGCCGCCTGAGAAAGTGCCGCCTGAACATATCGACCGCAGGCGACAGGGTTCCGCCTTGCGGATGGGCTGCAAAGGTCTTCGCATCCTCGGGTGGTGTAGGGTTCGCGCAGACGGAACATCCCTTCGTGCTTCGAGGCTTTTTGCCTTCATGGTGAGGGTCCGCCCTTGGGACGGGCGAGACAAGTGGCTCGCCCCGGCAAAGCGAGCCTCGAACCATGAGGCAAAATGCGCCTCAGCATGAAGGAGTGTTCACCCGAGCAAAGTGGATTGCGAGCAGGGAAGCGGTCGGTTCCGCCTTGCGGTTGCCGCAGACTTCCCCCATGTGAACAGCGCGCCGGAACACGCAGCGGCGCATTCTGACAGGACCCCGCGATGAACTGGATCACCAACTACGTCCGCCCGAAAATCAACTCGATGCTGGGGCGCCGCGAGACGCCTGAGAACCTGTGGATCAAGGATCCGGAAACGGGCGAACTGGTTTTCCACAAGGATCTGGAAGACAACCACTTCGTTGTCCCGTCCTCAGGCCATCACATGAAAATTCCGGTCAAGGAGCGGCTGAAGCGCTTCTTTGACAATGGCGAGTGGATCACCTTGCCCGCGCCAACAGTCCCGTCCGACCCGCTGAAATTCCGCGACGAAAAGAAATACATCGACCGGCTGAAGGATTACCGGAACCGCACCGGCCAGGAGGACGCGATCCTCAACGCCGTAGGAAAGATCGACGGGCTGGAGGTTGTTGTCACCATCCATGAGTTTGGCTTCATGGGCGGCTCGCTTGGCATGGCGGCGGGCGAGACGATCATTCGCGGCTTTGAAGAGGCTGTCCGCCGTCGCGCGCCTTTGGTGTTGTTTGCCGCATCGGGCGGCGCGCGCATGCAGGAGGGCATCCTCTCCTTGATGCAACTGCCGCGCACGACGGTGGCCGTTGATCGCCTGCGCGAGGCGGGCCTTCCCTACATCGTGGTGCTGACCAACCCGACGACCGGCGGCGTGTCGGCGTCTTACGCCATGCTGGGTGACATCCATATCGCAGAGCCCGGCGCCGTCATCGGCTTTGCCGGCAAGCGCGTCATCGAACAGACGATCCGCGAGCGCCTGCCCGCCGATTTCCAGACCGCCGAATATCTGCGTGACCATGGCATGGTGGACATGGTTGTCCACCGCAAGGATCTGAAGCGCGTCATCGGCGACCTGTTGCGCATCCTGCTCAAAAAGCCAAAGGCGGAGCCTGCCGCAAAACCGGCGGCCGCGCCCGAGACCAAGGCCATCGCCGCGCCAACAGCAGCCGCCTGACACCATCATGACGAGCCATCCGGCGGAAACGCCCCTGTCACAGGCCGAGGCCGTGATCGCGCGTCTGATGACGCTGCATCCGAAGGGCTACGACCTGTCGCTCGACCGGATCACCGGCCTGCTCGCGCGGCTTGGCAATCCGCAAGACGGGCTGCCGCCCGTGATCCATATCGCCGGAACCAATGGCAAGGGTTCATCCTCGGCCTTTGCCCGCGCATTGGTGGAAGCCGCGGGGCTGACCTGCCACCTCCACACTTCGCCGCATCTGGTGCGCTGGCATGAGCGCTTCAGGATGGGCGCGCCCGGTGGTGCAAAGCAGGTGGATGACGGGTTGCTCGCCGCCACGCTGGAGCGCGTGGAAATGGCCAATGCCGGGCAATCGATCACCGTGTTTGAAATGCTGACAGCGGCGATGTTCCTGTTGTTTTCCGAACAGCCCGCTAATGCCGCCGTGATCGAGGTCGGGCTTGGCGGCCGGTTTGACGCCACCAATGTCGTCGCCCGACCTGCCGCCACGCTGGTCACCCCGATCGCCTTTGACCACATGGCGTTTCTCGGAACCACCATAGAAGCGATTGCCAGCGAAAAGGCGGGCATCTTCAAACGCGGCGTCCCGGCTATCATCGGCGCGCAGAATTTCGATGCCGCCCGCGAAACGCTGGTCGAGAAGGCGCAACGCGCCCGCACCCGTTCCATTGCCGTGTTCGGGCAGGATTTCTCGGCGCACGAAGAAAATGGCCGCATGGTCTACCAGGATGAGGACGCGCTTTACGATCTGCCACTGCCCGCGCTCACCGGCCGACACCAGATCGCCAACGCGGCGGGCGCAATCCGCGCGGTCAAGGCGGCGGGTTTCCCGGTGACGCAAGAGACGGCGGAAATCGCCATGCGCACCGTCTCATGGCCCGCCCGTATGCAGCGCCTCACACTTGGCCGTCTTGTCGATCTCGCACCGCAAGGCGCGGAACTGATCATCGATGGCGGCCACAACCCGCATGCCGGCGAGGCTGTCGCGGAAGCGATTGCCGAACTGGAGGAGCGCCGCCCGCGACC
>JALOTE010000066.1 GCA_025458045.1 Rhizobiaceae bacterium | reverse complement strand
GCGTCTCCAGCGCCAGGACACGGCTTGCCACACGCTCGACATTGCCGTCGATCACGGCTTCGGGCGCGTTGAAGGCAATCGCCGCAATGGCTGATGCGGTATAGTCGCCGATGCCCGGAAGGGCGAGCAGCGCCGCCTTGCTTGCCGGAAACCACCCGCCATGGTCGTGTAGCACGGCCTCCGCGCAACGTTTCAGGTTGCGCGCCCGGCTGTAATAGCCAAGCCCCGCCCATGCCGCCAGCACGGCGTTTTCATCGGCCAATGCCAACGCGCGGACATCGGGCCACAAGGCGGTAAACTTGGCGAAATAGGGCTGCACCGCCTTGACCGTCGTCTGTTGCAGCATGATTTCGGAGAGCCAGACGCGATACGGGTCTGGCGTGACGCCGCGCCGGACATCGGTCGGTGCAACCCGCCACGGCAGCGCGCGCGCGTGCATGTCATACCAGCCCAGCAGATCGCTCGCGAAAGCCGTTGGCAGAACGGTTGCAAGGGTGCGCTTTGTGGTCAATGCTTGGCCGGTCTGCCGGGCATCATCTTGCCCGTGCACTGTGGGGAACATTCCGATCCATGGCTGACAGCCGCGCCAACTTCAAGCCAAGGGCAAAAGGCGTGCCTGCGCAGGCGCTGGCCGACATCGTGCCCGACCTGCTGGACCCGGTGCTGCAACGCCGCGCCGGGCTGACGACGGCGCTGATTGCCGCCTGGGGCGAGATCGCAGGCGGCGCATTTTCGGGCCGCACGGTGCCTTCGCGCACAATCTGGGGCCGGGCGGATGCCGCCCTCGATGGTTCCGGCGCGGCCATTCTCGTTGTCGCAGCCGATCCGGCGGTGGCGCTGGCCGTCCAGCATGAGACCGACGCGCTGCTTGCCCGCGTCAACGGCTTTTTCGGCTACCGCGCGATCGACCGCATCAAGGTGGAACGCAAGTCTGTGCGCCCCGTTACTGCGCGGCCACGCCCCGCCGCGCCCGGCCCGGATGATCATGCGGCGGCGGCGCGCATGGTTGAAGCGGTCGGGGACGAGGCGTTGCGCGCATCCTTGCAGCGGCTTGGCGCAAATGTGATCGCGCGCCGAAGGCGATCATCGCCGTGAGGCACATTGCGCCTTGAAACTGCCGCAGCGTTGGGCTTTGTGCGCGCGAGCGTTATCGCCAACCTCGTCGATCCTTTGGGGATAGAGACCGCGAAACCCTGCGCGCGACTCGCATTCTGCCCGTCCTGCGCCTTCAATCCAGCCCGATCCGGAGTGATTCGCCATGTTTGCCCGCCCTGTCACCTCTGCCCGTCCATCCTTGGCCGCACCGGCCGGCCGACGCATCGGCCTGATGGCGGCAACCGCGCTTCTCGCCTTCGGCCTTTCGGCCTGCCAGGACGAGCAGAAACAGGCCGAAGCGCCGGCCGCACCGGCCGCAACCGAACAGAAGCCTGCGGAGACGGCGGCTGCGCCTGCCGCGACACCTGCGCCTGCAACGGCTCCGGCTGAAACCGCCGCCGCCCCGGCGGTTGATCTGCCCGCGCCGGATGCGACTGTTGATGCGGCGGCGCTGCTGGCACCCGGCCCGATGAAGGAAATGGAGCTTGGCAATCCGCAGGCGCCTGTCACCGTGATCGAATATGCCTCGCTTACCTGCGGCCATTGCGGCGCGTTCCACACCTCGACCTTCCAGGATCTGAAGGCCAAATACATCGACACCGGCAAGATCCGCTTCATCTTCCGCGAATATCCGTTCGATGCCTTGGCGGAAGCCGGCTTCATGCTCGCCCGCTGCAACGAGAACGTCTATTTCCCGATGGTTTCGGCCCTGTTTGCCGCACAAAGCAACTGGGTGCGCGCTGAAAAACCATCGGAAGCCATGTTCCAGATTTCGCGCCAGGCCGGCTTCACGCAGGAACAGTTCAACGCCTGCCTGAGTGACCAGACCGTGCTCGACAACATCCGCGCCGTGCGCACCAAGGGGGCGGATGTGTTCAAGGTGGATTCGACGCCGACCTTCTTCATCAACGGCAAGAAATACACCGGCAACATGTCGACGGATGTGTTTTCCGGCCTGATCGAACGCGAGATGTAAGTGGAAATGTCGGCGCTCCGCGCGAACAGTCCGAGCGAGGGCCGCCGTCCATGATGCGATTTGCGAAAATGCGCATCACCGGTTTCAAGACCTTTGTCGAGCCGACGGAATTCGGTTTCGGCAAGGGTCTGACGGGCATTGTCGGCCCCAATGGCTGCGGCAAGTCCAACCTTGTCGAAGCCTTGCGCTGGGCGATGGGCGAAAACTCCTACAAGAACATGCGCGCCTCCGGCATGGATGACGTGATTTTCTCCGGGGCGGGCACACGGCCGGCCCGCAACATGGCGGAGGTTGCGCTTTTTCTCGACAACAAGGCGCGCCGTGCGCCCGCCGCCTTCAATGACAGCGATGACGTGCAGATTTCGCGGCGCATCGAGCGCGAGAAGGGCTCGCAATACCGCATCAACGGCAAGGAAGCCCGCGCCAAGGATGTGCAATTGCTGTTTGCCGACCAATCGACCGGCGCGCGTTCGCCGTCGATGGTGGGACAGGGCAAGGTCGGCGAACTGATCCAGGCCAAACCTCAGGTGCGCCGCGCCCTTCTTGAGGAGGCGGCCGGGATCGCCGGCCTGCACACGCGCCGCCATGAGGCCGAACTGCGCCTGCGCGCCGCCGAACAGAATCTTGAGCGGCTCGACGATGTGATCAGCCAGATCGAGGGCCAGATCGAAAGCCTGAAGCGCCAGGCGCGTCAGGCGGTCCGCTTCAAGACCTTGTCCGCCGATTTGCGCCGCAGCGAGGCCATGCTTTTGCATCTGCGCTGGGCTGAGGCCAAAACGGCCGAAGGCGAAGCTGAGAGCGAGCTTAGCGTCGCCACGGCCAAGGTGGGCGAGGCCGCGCAGAAGCAAGCCGAAGCGGTGAAGGATCAGGCGGTCGGTGCGTCGGCGCTGCCGGGCTTGCGCGATGATGAGGCGAAAGCCGCCGTCATCATCCAGCGCCTGCGCATCGCCGGTGAGCAATTGGAGGCCGAACAGCGCCGTTTTGCCGAGCGGCAGGCGGAATTGAAGCGCCGCGCCGAACAGCTCACCCGGGATCTGGAGCGCGAAAAAGCCTCTCTGGCCGATGCGGCGGCGCAGCTTGAACGCCTTGGTGGCGAAAGCGAAACGCTTGCAGCGGCCGACGCGGGCACCGCCGAGCGCGAGCAGGCGCTGGCTTCCCGGATGGGCGAGGCGCAAGCCGCGCTGGATGCGGTGGATCTGCGCCATCGGGCGGCCCTGTCCGAACGCGCGACGGCGCTGGCGCAAGCCCAGGCAAGCCAACGCGCGGTGAAAGACACAGCTGAACGTGTGGCACGGTTGGACGTGCAGTTGAAAAGCCTAGACGACGAGGCTGCCGCGTTGGCCGCCCGCATTGCCGGACTGCCGGACCCGCGTGAGAAACAGGCAGCGTTTGATGCGGCGGCCTCGGCCGTTGCGCGCGCCGAGGCCGACCTCGCCGCCGCCGAAACCGCATTGGAAGAGGCGCGCGGCGCCGAGGATCAGGCACGCGCGCCCTTGGCCGAAGCGCGCGCCGAGCGCGAGCGGATCGACGCCGAAGCCCGCACGCTGACGAAATTGCTGAACGCGCAAAGCGGTGGGCTGTTTGCGCCGGTCGTCGAGCAGGTGACCGTTCAAAAGGGCTTCGAGGCGGCCTTTGGCGCGGCATTGGGCGATGATCTCAACCTGCCGACCGACCGGGCCGCACCGGCCCATTGGGCGGGCTCAGATGTGAGCGCTGACGACTCTTCTTTGCCTGACGGCGTGCCGCCGCTTGCGTCATATGTGAAAGCACCAGGCCAGTTGCAGCGCCGCCTGTCTCAGATCGGCGTGGTGGATGCTGCGGACGCCGCGCGGCTGGCACGCAGTCTCAAGCCGGGCCAACGCCTTGTCACGCGCGAGGGCGGGCTGTGGCGCTGGGATGGCCTTGTTGTTTCGGCGGAAGCGCCAAGCGCAGCCGCGATCCGCCTGTCACAGAAAAACCGGCTCGCCGAACTCGACGCCGAGGCGTTGGCCGCTGTCGCCCGGTTCCACACGGCCGAAGCCGCATTGAATGCGGCGCGGGCGACGATGGAGGCGGCACGCGCGGCCGAAAGGCAGGCCCGTGACACCGTCACCGCCGCCCGCAAGGCCGTCGACGCCACCCGCGCGGACCTTGCCGCCGCAGAACGCCAGACAGGCGACCTTGCAGCCAAACGCGATGCGTTGGCCGGATCGCGCGCCAGGCTGGCCGAAGCGCTGGATGAGGCGCGCGCCGCATCGGCGGAAGCGGAGGCGGGCCGGGCGCTCCTGCCCGACATCACCACACTCGATGCGCGCCTTGCGTCGCTTGCAGCTGATCTGGCGCGGCTGCGCGCCGAAGCTGCCGAGGCCCGCGTCAATCATGACGGGTTGAAGCGCGAGAACGAGGCGCGCGCGCTGCGCATCAAGGCGATCGGCGAAGACAAGCTGCGCTGGACCGCGCGGCGTGACAGTGCAACGGGCCAGATCGGCGCGCTGGAAACCCGCCTTGGCGAGGCGCAGGCCGAAATCGCGGTCGCCGAAGATGCGCCCGATGAATTTGCCGAAAAGCGCCGTGCGCTTGGCCGCGAGCGCGAACAGGCGGAAACCGCGCGGCGCGGCGCCGCCGACGCCTTGGCGCGCGCCGAAACACGGCAGGCCGCGCTCGACAAGGCCGCCAATGACGCGCTTCAGGCGCTGAGCGCGGCGCGCGAAGCCCGCGCGCGCGCCGAGGAGAGGCTGGCGTCCGCGGTATCGCGCCGAACGGAAGCCGAGGAACGCATCAGCGAAATCCTGCGCGTACAGCCGGCGGGCGCTTTCGCCATTGCCGAACATCCTCAAGGCGCAAGCCTGCCCTCCATCCGCGAAACCGAACGCGAACTGGAGCGCCTGCGCATCGAGCGCGAGCGTCTGGGTGCGGTCAATTTGCGCGCAGAGGAAGAACAGGCCGAACTGACCAAACAGGTCGAGACGATCATCTCGGAGCGCCAGGACATCATCGAGGCGGTGAAAACGCTGCGGGCGGGCATCCAGAGCCTCAACAAGGAAGGCCGCGAACGGCTGTTGACGGCCTTCGAACAGGTCAACGCGCATTTCCAGCGCCTGTTCACCACCTTGTTCGGCGGCGGCACGGCGGAATTGCAGCTTGTCGATGCCGATGACCCGCTGGAGGCCGGGCTGGAAATCCTTGCCCGTCCGCCGGGGAAGCGCCCGCAAACCATGACGCTGCTGTCGGGCGGTGAACAGGCGCTGACGGCGATGGCGCTGATCTTTGCCGTGTTTCTCACCAACCCCGCGCCGCTTTGCGTGCTCGATGAGGTGGATGCGCCGCTTGACGACCACAATGTCGAGCGTTTCTGTGACCTCCTTGACCAGATGGCGCGCGAGACGGAAACACGTTTCCTCGTCATCACGCACAACCCGATCACCATGGCGCGCATGGACCGCCTCTATGGGGTGACGATGGCCGAACAGGGGGTCAGCCAGCTCGTTTCCGTGGATCTGCAAACGGCCGAGCAACTGCGCGAAATCGCTTGAGCCGCCGCACCGCCGCCGACTATCCACCAAATGATGCGCTGCACAAGACTGGCGTATTCTCCGATTCGGCTTTACCACGGGCCTGTGGCGCGGCGGGGGGCCGTGGCCGCAACCACCTGCCGTGTGAGCCTGCCGCGAGAGCCGGCCATTTTGGGGCATTTGCCGATGGACCGCCAACTCATCCTGTTCGGAAACGGTTTCGCCCCGCCGCAATCGGTCGAGGCCGCGGTACTGGGCGACAAGGCGGCCAATCTCGCCCGCATGGCACAGGCCGGCATCGCGGTTCCTGCAACGGCTGTGTTGCCGGTTTCGCTGGTGGACCGCTTCATCCGCGATCCGGAAGCGTCCGCCGCCTGGCTCGATGCCAGCATGGAGGGCATCCTGCACCGCTTCGGTGCAGCCGACGACGATCTTCTTTGCGTGCGGCCAAGCCCGGTTTTCAACGTCCCCGGTCTGCTTCACACCGTGCTGGGACTGGGCCAGACGCCCGCCGGTTTTGCCGTCCACGCCCGCGCGCATGGCGAGGCGTTTGCGTGGCGCAAGCGGCGCGAAATGCTGCAATCCTACGGCGAGATCGCCGCAGGCATCGGTCCGGAAGTGTTCGAGGAGGCCCTTGAGGATCTTGTTGAACAAGGTGCTGGCGAGCGCGCGCTCTGTGCGGCCGCAGAAGCGGCATACGAGCGCGAATCCGGCTCTGCCTTTCAGGCACCGCGCGGCCAGCAGATCGCCTGCGCCATCCGCGCCGCCGTGGCAAGCTGGCTCAAGGCGCGCGCGCAGAACTATCGCGACCTGCACGGGCTGCCGCATCTGGGCGGGCTGGCGGTGATCATCCAGAAGCAGGTGCTGGCCGATGCGGACGAACGCGGCGGCGCGGGCTTCGCCATCAGCCGCACCATGGAGGATGGCGCTCCGCGCATCCACGGCATGTGGGTTCCGGTCGGTCCGGCGCGCCGCAAACTGCCATTGAGCCTGTGGCAGCCCGAAGCGGCGGGGCGCGGCGAGGCGGCGCTCGAGTCACTTGATCCGGAGGCGCACGCTGCCTTGTCGTTGCTGGCGCAGAAGCTGGAAGCCACCTTCCATGATGCGCAGCGTTTTGAGTTCGTTGTCGGGGAGGGGCGTGTCTTTGCCATGTCCACCGAGCCAGCGCGGCCTCCGGTCAAGACGGCGATGCGCATCGCCTGCGACCTTGTCGAACGCGGCATGGCGCAGCCCGACGAGGCGCTGATGCGCATTGATCCGCTGGCGCTGGAGCAATTGATCCACAAGACCATCGATCCGATGGCCAAGCGCGACGTGATCGGCACCGGGCTGGGCGCGTCGCCGGGCGCGGCCAGCGGCCATCTGGTGTTTTCAGCCGCCGAAGCCGCCGCGCGGCGCGCCAAGGGCGAACCGGCCATCATGGTGCGCACCGAGACCTCGCCTGAAGATGTGGTCGGCATGGCGGCCGCCGATGGCGTCGTGACCGCGCGCGGCGGCCTGACCAGCCACGCAGCCGTTGTCGCGCGCGGCATGGGCAAGCCCTGCGTGACAGGCGCGGCCAGCCTGCAAATCGATTCGGCGCGCCGCAAGCTGACTTCAGGCTCGCGCGTGTTTTCGGCCGGTGACATGGTGACGATCGACGGCACCACGGGCGAGATCCTGCTTGGTGCCTTGCCGACCGTGCTGCCTGAAATCTCCGCTGATTTTGCGACCGTGCTCGGCTGGGCCGACACGCACCGCGCACTCGGCATCCGCGCCAATGCCGACACGGCCGCCGAAGCCCGCACGGCGCGCGATTTTGGCGCGGAAGGCATCGGACTGTGCCGCACCGAGCACATGTTCTTCAAGGCGGAACGCGTGGCGGTGATGCGCGAGATGATCCTTGCCGAGGACAAGCAGGCGCGCGACACCGCTCTGGAACGCCTCGGGCCCATGCAGCGCGAGGATTTCGAGGCGCTGTTTGCGATCATGGCCGGATTGCCCGTGACGATTCGCCTGCTCGATCCCCCGCTGCATGAGTTCCTGCCGAACCGCGAGCATGAATTCGTCGACACCGCGCGTGCGCTCGGGGTCGATGTCGAGAGCCTGCGCATCCGCGTCGATGCGATGCGCGAGGTCAACCCCATGCTCGGCCATCGCGGCTGCCGGCTGGCCATTTCGCACCCGGAAATCCTCGACATGCAGGCGCGCGCCATCTTCGAGGCCGCCCTGAACACGCAGGCGCGCACAGGCACGGTGATCACGCCGGAAATCATGGTGCCTTTTGTCTGTGCCGCCGAGGAAGTGCGCGTGGTGCGCGCCCGCATCGAGAAGATGGCTGAACGCATCGAACGGGAACGCGGGCTGAAGCCGCAGTTCAAGATCGGCACCATGATCGAA
Organism: Rhizobiaceae bacterium; assembly: GCA_025458045.1. Lineage (GTDB taxonomy): Bacteria > Pseudomonadota > Alphaproteobacteria > Rhizobiales > Rhizobiaceae > JALOTE01. Next base: position 7,225 of record JALOTE010000066.1, on the reverse strand, counting down.
TTGCCGCGCGCCGCCCTGGGCGCCGATCGCATCGCGCGTGAATGCACCTTCTTCTCGTTTGGCACCAACGATCTGACGCAGACGACCTACGGCATCTCACGCGATGACAGTTCGCCCTTTCTGGCGCTCTACCGCGAGCGTGGGGTGTTCCAGTCCGATCCGTTCCAGAAATTCGACGTCATCGGCGCAGGCGAGATGATGCGGATTGCCACCGAAAAGGGTCGGGTTTCGCGCCCGGAACTGACGCTCGCCGTTTGTGGTGAACATGGCGGCGAACCGGGCTCGATCGCGTTCTTCGATTCGCTCGGCCTGCATTATGTTTCGTGCTCGCCCTATCGCGTGCCGATTGCGCGGCTGGCTGCCGCGCAGGCGGCGATTGCCCGCAAGGCTCGGCGCAACTGATGCGGCGCACCCTCGTCCGCCGCGTGTCGAAATCGGCGCGCTTTGCGCAAGGCACGGCGTTTTTCTCCGTGATGTTGCTGGTTCTCGCCGGCGCGTTGTTCCGGTTCGGCCGTCTCGATGAAATCACGCTGTCGCTGACCTTCATCATCGCGGCGCTGATCGCCGGACTGGCCATCCTGTTCGCGCTGGCGGGGTTGTGGAAATTGTGGCGCGAGGGCGCGAAGGCCGGAGGCGCGAGCCTGCGCGCGCTGGTGATGGCGGCGATCACGCTCGCGCCGTTCGCCTTTGTCGGCGTGCAATCCTTCCGGTTTCCGGCGATCTACGATGTGAGCACCGATCTGTCGAACCCGCCGCAGTTTCCCGTTGGCGCGCATCGGCGCGTCGCCTTGCCCTTCGTGGTCGAGCCCCCGCGCAGCACGGCGGCCATCGTGCAGGCGCAGGCCTATCCCGATCTGGCGTCACGTGTGCTGGACGTCGGCCCGGCGGAAGCCGTCGCCGCCATCGCCGCGGCGGCGCGTCAGCTCGGCTGGACGCCAACCATGGGGGCAGGCGGGCTTGATGCGCCGCAAGGGCTGCTCAGGGCCTTCGAGGCCCGCACGCTGCTGCTTGGCTTCACCGACGATGTTGTGGTGCGGCTTTTGCCGGCGGGGGAAAGCCTGGTCCTGGATGTGCGCTCGGCGAGCCGCTTCGGCCAGTCCGACCTTGGCGCAAACGCCGCCCGCATCCGCGCCTTCATGGCGGCGCTCGATGCCGCGCTTGCGGAGCAGGCGCGGATTTGAGCGCATCTGCGCCCGCCCGCGGCCTTCATGCAGGACTGGGATCTGGCACGCGTCAGGGAGTTGGCACGCCTGACGGTCTTGCATCTGACACCGTATTGATCGGCATGAACCGGATCGCTTCGACAGAGCCGAACAGCCGCGTTTCGGCTATGGTGTAGTCGCGGGAGAAAAGGTCGAGCACATAGGCGCGGCCGTGCGGCGGATCCTTGGCAGGCAGGATGACCCAGCCCGGCCGCATCAGCCGCTCTTTTGCACGCCGGATCGCCAGCAATTGCAATTCATAGGGCAGGCCGTAGTAGCCGGTCGTGTTGTTGTAGGCCGTCCATTCGACCTGTGGCTGCGTGGCGACAACCGAGGCGGCATTGTCAAAAGCCGTGATCCCCTCGCCAAATTCTGCGGTGATCGTGCGGATGGCGATGCCGCGATCCGACTTGGCCGGATCCTCGAACTGTTCGACCACCCACGGGTCGATCCGATCCCATTCAAATCGCAACATCGCTGGTGTTGGCCCGCCGACACGGGCGAATTCATAGGTGACGAGGAAGCTGACCATCAGCGCGAGCAGGCTCGCCGAAGCATGGCGCAAGACGCTGGGTCGGCGGTCGACGGCGAGAAACAGCAGCACGAGCCCCATGTAGGGGAAAATCGAAGGGATGTTTGCATCATGGCTGCGCCCGACATAGTAGAGCGTGGCCGCGTGGCTCAGCAGCAACAGGGACAGCAATGTCGTGAAGTCGCGGCCGAAGCCTTCGTCCCTCGCGATCTGCACCAGGCGGACAAGCCCGGCAATCGCAACGAATGCGATCAGGAGGAACGGACCGAACACGTCGATCGGCAATGATCCGGGCACATTGCGGGCAAAGGCCGTGAACATCACCGGGTCGGGCCAGACGCCATACGACACCCTGAAAATCAGGATTGCCAACAGGCCGAGTGTCGCTGACGTTGCAACGATTTGAATGGAGGCGAGGGTGGACACACGCAACAGACCCGTGTCGGACACTGACCCGGCGAGCCGGTGCTGCACGTAGAGCGGCCACCAGATCAAGCAAACCATGACGAGCGATTCGATGGACCACACCGCGCCGAACAACCAAAGGCCGTGCAACGCGACAACGCACGCGGCGGGAAAGCGTCCATCGTCCTCAACGCAGGCAATCGCGCACGCGGCTATCAGCACCGCTGGCAGGTAACGCATCGCGCCAAGAGAAGGGATGAAATTCGAGTACCCTGGACCTCCGGCCCAGAAGGCGGAATTCACCAACACGATGAGAAGTGCCATCGCCCACAAGACCGGATTTGCACCCGCGCGCCTGTTCACGACCAACACGGCCATCGCAGCCAAGGCCATGATCGCGAACAATTGGGCGAGGCCTGCCGAGAGAAACAGGCCTCGGCTCCAGCCTCCGTTCCACGCCAGCAGCGAAATCAGCGCTGAAGGACCGAGGCCATATTGCGAGGGAAAATCATGATGGATGACAAGGCCGGACGAAAAACTGCGCGCCGACATCAAATAGGCACCCCAATGATGCCAACGGTCGGCAAACAGGCCTTCGACTGTGAGAAGATCCACAAACGGCGCTGTTGTGAAGTTCAGGATGATGCCGACAACGAAGAACGCGCCAAGCATCACAAGAAGGATCATGCGTGATTTATTGACGATGGCATGCTGAAGCAGCAGCCGATACATGGCTGCGGCGAGCAATGTCCAGGAAAGCAAGACAACAATCCCGCGTTTGGCGACCAGTTCCATCGAGACCAATGTCAGGAACAGCATCGACAACGCGATTCCGGGCCAAACGGGATGCCGCACCATCCACGCGGGTCCGAGCCCCGGCGGCAGTCGCCTTTCACCCGATGTCCAGCGGCGAAGCCAGAGGGGAGATGTCGCAAACGCCAATGCGACGAGCACGTAGAGGCCGAACTCCAGCGCTTCGCGCAATTCAGCGGTCATGGTTGCGCTTTCGGAACTGGACCGGTGGCGGAATGCGCAGGGCTTGTCCCGGGCGCGAGCTCGCAGGGGCACCCGGCTTTTGGTCGGAGTGGCAGGATTTGAACCTGCGACCCCGTCGTCCCGAACGACGTGCGCTACCAGGCTGCGCTACACTCCGACTGCGGCTGCCTATAGGCAAAGCGCGGCGCGGACGCAAGCCGCACATGATGCCTTTCGGCGATCTTGCATTGCGCCTGCCGCTCGCGTCTGATGGAGCAATGAGCGGCATCGCGATGACTGATTCAATCGGCGCCCCCCGGACCCGGCCCCGGCCATGACTCCGGTGGCGGTTGTCACGGGCGGCGCTTCGGGCATTGGGCTGGCGACGGCACGGCTGTTGCTTGCGGCTGGCTGGAGCATCGGCGTGATCGATGCCAATGGCGACGCGCTCGCAGAGGCTGAAGCGGCGCTTGGCGGCGACGCGATGTTTTTGGCCTGTGACATCACCGACGAGGATGAGACGGCCGAAGCGTTTGACGCGGTCATTGAACGCTTCGGGTTGATCACCGGATTGGTCAATTCTGCGGGCGTGGCGCTGGGCAAACCGGCCGAGGAAACCACGGCCGACGAGTTTCGCCGCATCCTCGACATCAATCTGGTCGGGTCCTTCATTTGCGCGCGCGCGGCCATGGAGCGGATGGGGCCGCGCCTGGCCATCGTCAATGTGTCGTCAGCCTCGGGTTTGCGCGCCAATGCCGGCCGTGTTGCTTACGGGGCGGCGAAGGCCGGCGTGATAATGATGACGGAAGTGATGGCGATGGAGCATGCGGCGCAGCGCATCCGCATCAATTGCGTGGCGCCTGGCCCGATTGAAACGCCGCTTGTCAGCCGATTGCACGGGGCGGAGGAGCGCCAGACTTGGCTGGAGCGCACGCCGATGAACCGCTATGGCGCGCCGGAGGAAGTGGCCCGCGCGATTGCGTTTCTCCTGAGCGATGACGCGAGCTATATCACCGGCCACACGCTGGCGGTGGATGGCGGCTTCACCATCGCCGGCATCATTCCGGAGTGATCGACGTGTCCAATCCCGTCCTAGTTGAAATCCTGCGCGGCGCTGTGGTTGAAAGCCGCCATCGCGGCGCGGTCAGCGTCATTGACGCCGATGGTGCGGAAATCTTCAGTGTCGGCGATGTTGATCAGCCGGTGTTCCCGCGTTCGGCGATCAAGCTCATTCAGGCGCTGCCGCTGATCGAAAGCGGCGCGGCGGATGCGCTGGGGTTTGGAAATCGTGAATTGTCGCTTGCCTGCGCCTCCCACAATGGCGAGCAGGAACATGTGGAGCTGGCGAAGTCGATGCTGGCGCGCGCGGGCCTGGACGAGGCGGCGCTCGAATGCGGAACGCACTGGCCCTATGATCAGCCTATCGCCATCGCGCTGGCCAAATCGGGCGGAGCGCCCGGCCCCTGCCACAACAATTGCTCGGGCAAGCATGCGGGGTTCCTCTGCACGGCGATGCATCTTGGCGATGATCCGGCGGGCTATGTGGGCGCCGCGCACCCCGCGCAGCGCCGCGTGCGCGATGCCATGGCCGAAGTGACGGGCGCGGCGCATGCGGCGGAGGCCTGCGGCACGGATGGCTGTTCGATCCCGACCTACGCCATCCCGCTCGATGCGATGGCGCGCGGCTTCGCCCGCATGGCGACAGGGCGTGGGCTGGATGCAGGCCGCGCCAAGGCGGCGCGCCGCCTTATGTCTGCCTGCATGGCTGAGCCGTTCTTCATGGCCGGAACCAACCGGTTCTGCACGGAAATCATGCAGGCCGCGCCGGGGCGTGTCTTTGCCAAGGTCGGCGCGGAGGGCGTGTTTTGCGCGGCCATCCCCGAACTCGGCTTCGGCATCGCGCTGAAGATTGACGATGGCGCGTCCCGCGCCGCCGAAATCGCGGTGGCCGGCGTCATCGCGCGTGTCGCGCGATCAGTGCCGGAGATCGCTGAACCGATAGGCGCGCTTGCCCGCAAGATTGACCGCAACTGGAACGGCATCACGGTTGGCGAGCGGCGGTTTGCGGCGCTCAACTAACGGCGTTGCGCTCGATTGTCAGGTTGCTGGGCACGCCGCGCCCGTTGGCGAGATCGCCGGTCACTTGTTCTGTCCAGCGGAAGCCGCCGATGACGGTGCCGGAGATCTTCTCGAACGCATTATCGGTGATGACGGCGGTGCCGCTGTCTTCCACTACCGTGAGCCGCACGCCGGTTTCTGCTTGCCGCACCACATTGCCGGTGACGACCACATTGCGCATGAACGGCCCCCAGCCGATATGGATCGCCACATGCGGCGTGCCTTCCACCACATTGCCGGTGACCGCCGTGTCCGCCTCGATGGCGATGCCGATTCCGAAGCCCGAAGGGTCCGGCTCGTAGGGGCCGGCGTCGACGAGGTTGCGGATCATGTTGCCCTGCACCACGGCAAGCCGCCCGCCCTCGTTGAAATTGGCAACCGAAATTCCGTTCGCCGCGCCGTCGACGATGTTCCCATTGATGACGGCGCCCTCGAATTTGAACTCCGAATAGATGGCGGTTTCGCCGGAGCGCAGGCAGGAATTGCCAAGGATCTGCACGTTTGATCCGCCATTGGAGCGGATGGCGGAGAAAGCGCAATCGCTGACCGTATTGTTGGCGATCATCACGCCGTCGGCCTGATAGACATTGATGCCGTTGCCCCATTGCCCTGTGCCGCCATTGGCTGAGCCGATCCGCTCGACGCGGTTGGAAATCACCTGCGTGCCATCATGGCCGGGCTGCCAGCGATGCACCCAGATGCCGCCATTGGCGCAATCCGTCACCACATTCCCGGTGACCGACAGCCCTGCGGCATTCACACTGTAGAGCGCCGCTTCCACCGCGCCGGACAGACGGTTGTCACTCACCCGGCCTGCCACCGCTTCCAGATAGACGCCATGGCGCGAGGAACCGGTGATGGTGCAGCCGGTCAGCCGCAGGTCCGGGCAATCACGGATGTCAAGGAGACCCTCCACGCTGTCGGAGAGGGCGAGGTTTGCGCCATCGATTGCAATGTCGATCATCTCGACATGGGCAAGGCCCTGGCCGGCCAGCATGAAGTCTCCGCCTGCATAGATCAGCCGCGTGGCACCGCGCACGCCGATCACGCGCACGGTGGGCGGCAGGGTGACGTTGGCGATGCGATAATCGCCCGCGGGCAGGAACAGCGGTTCGTCGAGTTCGGCGGCGCGCGCCAGCATCTCCTGAAAGATGCGGCTTTGCGGATCGCGCACTTCCGGCAAGAGGCCGACGCTGACGGCATTGAGCGAGCCGCGCAGGCGCATCTCGCCGAGGCCCGTGGCGTGGGCAATTCCAGGCGCAAGCGCGGCGGAGGCGAAAGTCGAGGTTGCGGCACCGGTGAGGAACAGGCGGCGGCTGAGCATCGGCGTCTCCATCAAGCGTGGATCGCCATATCAGGAACGGGCGAAAGCCGCCGGGAAACCCGGTGTTAAGCTTAACCGCGGTGGAGCTTTCTTTCCTTTCCCCCAAACCATTGTGGAGAGCAAAGACGAGGGAGGCAGAAGCGGGCCTACATTCTCCGCTTCATCAACCGGTCGATCAGTGCTTCCGCGGCATCCGGGATGACGGTTCCGGGCGGGTATACCGCATCGGCACCCGTTGCCAGCAAAAGCGGCACGTCGTCCGGCGGAATGACGCCGCCGACGACGATCAGCCGGTCGGATGCGTTGAGGCGTTCTGGCACGAGCGTCAGATGGCCGGCGGCAAGCGATGACGCGCCGACAATGTCCGCACCGGCTTCAACGGCAAGCTTGGCCACTTCGTCCGGCGTCTGAAACATGGTGCCGACAACCACATCGAAACCGAGGTCGGCGAAGGCCGTGGCAATCACCTTCTGGCCACGGTCATGCCCGTCCTGGCCCATCTTGGCGACCAGGATTTTCGGCTTTGCGCCGGTTGCCTCAGCAAATTGCGCAACCTTTGCGGCAACGCGGTCGGCGGTCGGGCTCTCGCCCAGCGCCTTGCGATAGACGCCGGAAATCACCTGCACGCTGGCCGCATGGCGGCCGAACACACGCTCAAGCGCGAGCGAA
>JALOTE010000154.1 GCA_025458045.1 Rhizobiaceae bacterium | reverse complement strand
GTCGCGCGTCAGGCCACGTTGGCTTGCCAGCACCAGATGCACGCGGGCCGATGAAATGCCGCGCATGGCCTGGATCGTGCGCGCAATCTCGCCTTCGAGCGCGCGCACCAGCGTCACCTCCTGCATGAAGGACGTGAGGCCGAGCGAGCCGACAGTATCGAACAATTCATAACCCGAACTGGCCGAGCGCGGCAGGCCCTGCTGCGCAAGCAGCATGCGTGCACGGCTCACCTCATGGGGTTGCACCATCACCGATGCGCCGTCCGCCGCAACGTCGAAACGGACCCCGGCGCGCGCCAAGGCGTCGCCAATGGCGTTGACGTCCTGCCGGTCGAGATTGGCATAGAGCATCGCGAAATCCGGCCGTGTGGCGAAGTGCGCCGCCGTGCCCACAAGCCCTGTCACCAGCAGGGCCGCGGCCGCGATCATGGCGAGCCGCGCGGGGCCGAGCGCCGAAGCGAGGCGTCCAAGATTGGCGAGGAGCAGTTGCGGGTTCATCGGTGGGGCACATGCGGGGAGAAACCATGTGCTTGTCGCCGGGCGGGCTTGGACGAACCTTGCAGCCATGCCGGAAACGGCAAAAAAGATGAAAGGCCGCGCAGGGCAGGCGCGGCCTTCCATTGACAAGGGTGGCGCAGGGCAAACGCCACCCTTGGTTCAAAGAACGTCCCCGCCGCTTACCGGAAGAGCGAGAGCACGTTCTGAGACGAGGAGTTGGCGATCGACAGGGACTGGATGCCAAGCTGCTGCTGGGTTTGCAGCGCTTTCAGGCGCGAGGATTCCTTCGTCATGTCGGCGTCCACCAACTGGCCGACGCCGCGGTCAATGGCATCCATCAGGTTGGTGACGAAATCCTTCTGCATGTCGATGCGTTTGTTGACAGAACCGAGCGCGGAAGCGGCGTCCGTCATCTCGGTGACACCGGTGTTGACGGCAGTGATCATCTCTTCGAGTTCGGTCAGGTCGGCGGTCGAGTTCGTCAGCGTCGAAATGTCGAGCGTTGCAATCGAACCGGTGAAGGAACCAACCGTGCGCTGCTTGTCGATGATGCCCTTGTCAGCGGCAACGCCTGTCGCGTCGAATAGCTTGGTGTCCGTCACATCGATGTCGATGGTGCCGATGGCAACTGTCGCGCCGCCGGTGAAGGAGGCAACGATGGACTTGGTGGCGTTGAAGCCGGCAGCGCTCGAATCAACCGAAACCCAGTTTTCGCCGGAGAACGAAGCAGCCGAGGCAATGGAAACCAGCTGGTTTTGAAGTTCGCCGATTTCGCCCTGAATCTTGCCGCGGTCGACACCCGGCTCACGGGCGGCAACGAGCTTTGCCTTGATCTCGGAGACGACATCGATGGAGGATTCCAGCGCGGTCTGCGCGATATCGGCCTTGGCGGCGCCCAGGCCGAGCGCGTCCTGGACGGCGGAGAGCGACTTGTTGTCCGAACGCATCGTGGTCGCGATCGACCAGTAGGCGGCGTTGTCGGATGCCGACGAAACCGAATAGCCTGTCGAGATGCGGGCCTGTGTGGTTTCAAGGGCCTTGTTGGTCATGTTGAGGGTCTGCAGCGCGGTCATCGCCGATGCATTGGTCATGAAGGTCCCGTCCCCGATAAATGCAACCATAGATTGTATTTCCTAAGGAAGAATGAACGCGTCAGATACCGGCGAAACTTTTGACGAGCGAGCCGACGAGCAGGTTCCAGCCATCGATCAGCACGAAAAACAGGATCTTGAACGGCAGCGACAGCACGGTTGGCGGCAGCATCATCATCCCCATCGACATGGTGAGCGTGGCGACCACCAAGTCGATCACAAGGAAGGGCAACAGGATCAGGAAGCCGATCTCGAAGCCGCGGCGCAACTCGGAAATCAGGAACGCCGGGATGAGAATGCGGTAAGGGATCGCCTCGTCCGGCCCTGTGGGTTCCGTCCCCGCAAGGTCTTCAAACAGCTTCAGGTCGCTGTCGCGCACATTTGCGGTCATGAAAGCGCGGAACGGTTCGGCAATGCGCGGCAGCGCTTCCTCTTCGGTGATTTGACCCGCGATCAGCGGTTGCAACCCGTCACGATTGGCCTGCTCGAAAACCGGTGCCATGATGAAGCCGGTCATGAACAGAGCGAGTGTGATGACGATCAGGTTCGACGGCGTTGTCGGCAGGCCGAGCCCGGCGCGCAGGAATGACAGCGCGATCACGATCCGGGTGAAACTCGTCAGTGTGACAACCAGCCCCGGCGCGAGCGACAGGATCGTCAGCAGCCCGGCGAGCTGGATGATGCGCCCTGCCGTCTGCCCGTCCGCCTGATTGAACGCGTCGAGCAACGCTTGCGGATCGGTCGCCTGAGCCAGCGCCGGCGTAGCCGATACAGCCATGACGACGCAGGCGACGGCTTCGAAACGGCGCGCTCGAACGTCCGCGAGCCACCTCATTCAAACACCAGAACCTGGATGAGGATATCCTCGACGAAACCATCGCTGCGCAGCCGCGCACGTTCGGTCAGATCCTGCTTCAAATGCAGGAAGCCGCTCGGCCCGGTCACATGGCCGATGGTCAGCGTGCGCAGGAAGGCCAGCATGTCCTCGGTCAGTTGCGGCGCAAGCGTCGGCGCGGGCTGACCCTTCGCCGCGTCATAGACCATCACGGTCTCCAGCCGCACCCACGTGCCGGAGGTCGCCATGGTCGTGATGAGCGGCGGCAGCGCCACCGCCGTCCTTGTGCCGCTGACAGCATCCGGCACGGCGATTTTGGCTTGCGCCTGTTCGGTCTTGGCTTCGCCGCGCGCGACTTCCATGGCGTGGCGCACAAGCATGAACCCGCCGCCGCCGCCAAGCGCGGCGAGCACGAGCGTGACGGCAATGAACGGAACGAGCCCACCGCCCTTTGGTTTGGCGGAGGCATCGGGCAGTGACACATCGGGAAGCGCGGGGGCAGCCATGGCCGCGCTCACATCGGTGACAGGCGGTCATAGATCTGGTGCAGGATCGTCGGTTGCTGCACCTCGGCAATCCGCCCCGCCCCGCCATAAGTCACGCGCGCTTCCGCGATCTGGTCGTAGCGGATGGTGTTGTCAGGCGTGATGTCCTTCAGCCGCACGACACCCTGCACGCCGAGCACACGCATCTCGTTGTTGACACGCATTTCCTGCAAGCCCGCGATTGCCAGATTGCCATTCGGCAGCGCCGCCGTCACGGTTGCGGCAACCGACAGGCTGACACGTTCGGAGCGCTGAACCGTCCCTTGCCCGCTCGACGATGTTTGCCCGGTGCCGTTGAAGCTGATCTCGCCTTCGCCGGTGACACCGAAGATGTCAGCCTCGCCGTCAAGCCCGAAGCCGGCGCCCGATGTGCGGTTGCGGCTCGACGAAGACCGCAGCGCCGCCTGATCGTCCACGTCGATCAACACCGTCACGATGTCGCCGACAGCAACGGCCCGCCGGTCCCGGTAGAGGCTGACGGCGGAATCCCGCCACAGGCTGCCTGCGCTACCGCCGGTGCTGGCAGTCAGCGCCGGATCAAGCGCGGCGGAAGCCCCCGAGCCGACTGGAGACAGTGCTGGCGGTTCGCCCGGCGGGGTTGAAAAGCGCGCGCATCCGGAAAGCGCAAGCGCGACAACAGCAACGGCAAAGCGGAACAAAAGCGTTTTCATTGGCCCGGTGTGGCCGCTTCACCTTGCGTGGAGCCTTCGGGCCTGTCGGCGACGGTGGCGGCGTCGATCATCAGGCTGGCCAGCCGGCTGGCATCCTCGGTCGGCATTTCGTTGAGAATGGCGGAGGCGATGCGCGGTTGCAGCGTCATCATCAGCGCCGCGCCTGTCAGCGGGTCAAGCGCGCGGATCTGGTCAGCCGCGGTGCCGGGCCGCATCTTGGCGTAAATGCCGGAGAGGCGTTCCTCGGCCATCGCCATGAAGGCCTCGCGCTTCTTGAGCCAGGTTTCCACCTCGGCGCGCTTGGCCTCCAGTTCACGCGTGCGCTGGGCGAGTGCATCCTCCAACTCGCCGATGGTCTTGACCTGCCATTCAAACTTGGCGTCCTGGGCGAGGTCGGCGATGTTGCGGCAATAGCGCTCGGCATCGGTCTGCGGACCGAGCGCGCCTGTCACCAGCATGTCCACCTTGCGTGACAGGGCGTCATCGGCGAGCGCCGCGCCGGCCAGCACCAGCATTCCGGCAATGAGCGCGCCCCTCATTGCATCACCAGTTCGGCTTGCAGCGCGCCGGCGGACTTGACAGCCTGCAACACGGCGATGATGCCTTTGGGCTTCACGCCAAGGCGGTTCAATCCTTCCACCAGCATGTCGAGATCGGCGCCGCCGATGATCGCCAAATCATCACCGGCCTCGGCAACGGCGATGTCCGTCATCGGCTGTTCGGCGGTCTCGCCCTCGGCAAACGGGTTCGGCTGCACGATGGTCGGCAGTTCGGTGACGCGGATCGAGATCGCGCCATGCGTGATCGCCACGGTTGAAAGCCGGACATTCTCGCCGATGACGATGGTGCCCGTCCGCTCGTCGATCACCACGCGGGCGGGGGCGTCAGGCATCACCGCAACGCCACCGATGGCTGCAAGAAAGGTTGCGGCATCAACCGATTTCGGCCGTTCGAGCCGGATCGAGCGATGATCCGCCGGTTTGGCGACAGCGACACCCCAAGCCTGCTGTGAGAAGCCGTTGATCGCCTCGGCCACGCTCACCGCCGTCTGGAAGTCCGGGTTGGCAAGTTCCAGCGAGAGCCGTGACAGATCGCCAAGCGTTGCGGGCAACGCGCGCTCCACCATTGCCCCGTTCGGGATGCGACCAACCGTCGGCACGCCCTCCTCCACGCTTTGTGCGTCACCCTGGGCGCTGACGCCGGTGACGGCGAGGGGGCCTTGTGCGGCGGCATAAATCACGCCATCCGCGCCCAGCAACGCCGTCAGCACCAGGGTGCCGCCGCGCAGCGATGAGGCGTCGCCAAGCGAGGACACCGTCACATCCAGCCGCTGGCCCGGTTGGGCAAAAGCCGGAAGCTCGGCCGTCACGATCACGGCCGCAACGTTTTCAACACGCGGATTGGCGTCACGCACATTGACGCCCAGATGGTCGAGCATGGACTTGATCGACTGGTCGGTGAAAGGCGCGTTGCGCAGGCTGTCTCCCGTGCCCGACAGCCCGACAACGAGGCCATATCCGATCAACTGGTTGCCGCGCAGGCCCTGGACCTGCGTGATGTCCTTGACGCGTGACATGGCGTGTGCCGGAAACACGGCGAGCGCCGCCAAGAGGATTGCAGCGGCGAATGCGTGCAGCACTCTCATGGCGTGATGCGCGCCTGCCCCGCGCCCGAAACAATCGCCGGGACGATGACGCCGGTTTGCAGATTGGCGAGCCGGATCGTCGCGCCCTTCGCGCCCTCGTCGAGCGCCTTCATCTTGAGACCAAGAACAAGCGCGCCTGAGCGGAACTCCGCGTCCACCACATCGCCGGCGCGGACGGCCAGCGGCTGCGTCAGATCGCCAAGCGCGATGGGACGGCCCTTGGCAAGCGTGCGTCGTGCGGCAAGGCCAACCGCCTGTTGAGGCGCGCGCACGAACGGGTTTTTCTCCACATAGGTCACACGGTAGCGGCGTTCGCCCAAGCTCTCGGGCGTGATGGTTGCGCCTGCGGCAATGGTTGTCGCCGGAACAGGAATGGCAACAAACGCATCGGCGCGCGCCGCCCCGGACAAGGCGCACAAGCCTAGCGCAGCGGCGTGGAGCAGCCGCCGCATCAGCGGATGCCCTTCGAGACAACGCC
>JALOTE010000005.1 GCA_025458045.1 Rhizobiaceae bacterium | reverse complement strand
GTTCACGATGACGCGAGGCAAAGCCAATCTGCTGCTGGCGATCGCGGCAGGCATTTGGGGCATGGGGTTCGTCGCGCAATCGACCGCCATGGAGCATGTCGGGCCGATGGTGTTCACCGGCTTGCGGTTTCTGGCGGCGACGCTGGCTGTTCTGCCCTTCGCGCTTGCCGAAAGGCGGGCTGCGCCGACCGGCGAAGGCGTGCCGTGGCGCGCCTTCATGCTCATCGGCGTGTTCCTGTTTCTGGCCATCGCCAGCCAGCAATATGGCCTTCTCACCACCAGCGTGTCCAATTCCGGCTTTCTGACCGGGCTCTATGTGGTGTTCACGCCAATGCTCGGGCTTTTGCTGTTCAGGCTGAAGCCGCATTGGGCGATTTGGCCGGGCGGCGCGATGGCGCTGACAGGCATCTACCTGCTGACGGGCGCGCATGCTTCGGAACTCGTGCCCGGCGACGTGATGACGGTGTTCTGCGCCCTGATGTGGGCGTTTCAGGTGCTGCTGGTGGCGCGCGCCATGGCTGTCTCGCCGCGCCCTTACACGCTCGCTGCCACTCAATTTGCGATCTGCGCCGGGTTGGGCCTCGCGCTCGCGCTGCCAACCGAAGTGTTTGACATGGCGGGCATCATTGCGGCGCTGCCGGAAATCCTGTTTGCGGGCATCATCTCCGGCGGCCTCGCCTTCACGCTGCAAATCATCGGCCAACGCCACACCACGCCGGGCGCGGCGGCGCTGATCCTGTCCACCGAAGCGCTGTTTGCCGCAATGTTTGCGGCCCTGCTTCTGGGTGAACGCCTTGGCCCGACAGCCATGCTGGGCGCGGGTCTCATTCTTGCCGCCATCCTTCTGGTCGAGCTTGCGCCTCTGGCGGTGCGGCGAAACCCTCACGCGTCAACCAGCGGTTAACCATAGGGCGGAAGCGGTCCTTCACCCTTTTCGGCGAGACTTGCGAAAGCATGATCCGTCGCCCCGCCTTTCGCCTGTCCATTGGTCTTGCCGCCGCAGCACTGCTTTGCGGCTGCACGGCGGATGATGTGATGCGGCCCAGCGTCGATGTGGGCACCACGCAGGCCGTGCCACGGCCGATGCCGCAGATCACATACACGCAGCCAATGATCGGGCTTGCCCAGCCGCAGATTGTAACGCCGGGCCCTGCCGCTCCCGCGCTCGACCTCCCAACAGCATCCCCGACTGCGCCCGCCTTTGAACCCGTTGCACCGCCCCAGGGCAATGCGCCTGTGTTGATGGTCACACCTGACGGTGTCGTTGAAGCGCCTTCCGCACTTGCGGCAAGCGCCGCCGCCGTGCCGCCGCCGCAAATCGAGACGCCGGTTCCGCTGCCGGAAGATGATTATGAGGTGACGCGCGAGGAACCGGGGGTTCTGGCGCGTCTGGCTGCCCTCCCCGGCGCGCTGGTGCCCGATTTCCTCAAGCCCGGCCGCTCGAAGGGCGCGGAAGCCCAATGCCGCCGCGACCTGAAGCGGCTTGGCGTCAAATTCGAGGACATCGCGCCCGTCGGCAATGGCGGCGCAGGCGGCTGCGGCATCGCCAACCCGGTGAAAGTTTCAGGCTTGGCCGGCGGCATCAGCGTCAAGCCGGCCGCGGTGCTCAATTGCCGCATGGCGCTCGCATTCGCGGAATGGGTGAAGAAGGATGTGCAACCCGCCGCCCGCGCGCGCTATTGGTCGGGTGTCGACACGATCAAGCAGATGTCGAGCTATTCCTGCCGCACCATCGGCAACAAGCGCGGCGGACGCCTGTCTGAGCATTCGTTCGGCAATGCCATCGACATCGGCGGCATCGTGCTCAACAATGGCAAGCAGGTTATGGTGCGCAAGCCCGGTTTCTTCGCGCTGCGCGAATCGAGCCTCTTGAACAAGATCCGGTCCGACGCCTGCGACCGCTTCACCACCGTGCTCGGCCCCGGCTATGACCGCGCGCACGCCGACCATTTCCATCTTGACCTGATGAGCCGCAAACGCACCAGCTGCAATTGATCCGGCCTTGCCTTGAAATAGCGCGGGCCATGCCCACCTCAATCAGACTGCGGCGGGCCCCTCTGGCGTGATTCCTGTCACGCGATGTCGGCGCAGTGATCTTGCGACGCTTCGCTCAGGGGATTTTTTCAAAATGGACATGATCTTGTTTGCCGAGTTTCTCGGCAAGCCGGCTTGGATGTGGTTCACATTCATCGGCATCGTTCTGGCTTTGCTGGCATTCGACCTCGGCGTCCTCAACAAGGACGACCATGAAATCGGGGTGGCCGAGAGCCTGAGGCTGTCGGCATTCTATATCGCGCTTGGCCTCGGTTTTTCCGGCTTCGTCTGGTGGCAGATCGGTGCCGAAGAAACCAAACTTTACCTCACGGCCTTTGTGGTCGAGAAAACGCTGGCGATGGACAATGTGTTCGTCATCGCGCTGATCTTCACCTATTTCGCCATCCCTCGGGAATATCAGCACCGCGTGCTGTTCTGGGGCATTCTCGGCGTCATCGTGTTGCGCGGCATCATGATCGGTCTCGGCGCCACACTCGTCAGCCAGTATTCTTGGGTCCTCTACATCTTTGCGGCGTTCCTCATCATCACCGGGATCAAGATGATGTTCATCGGCGACAAGCCAATGGACATCGCGTCAAACCCGGTGCTGAATTTCCTCAAACGGCGCATGAACGTGACCGAGGAACTGCACGGGCACGATTTCTTCGTGAAGAAGCCGCACCCGCAAACCGGAAAGCTGGTGCGCTTCGCGACCCCGCTGTTCCTCGCCTTGGTGCTGATCGAGATCGCCGATCTGGTGTTTGCTGTGGACTCCGTTCCGGCGGTGTTTGCCATCACGACCGACCCGTTCATCGTCTACACGTCGAACATTTTCGCGATCCTCGGGCTGCGGGCGCTGTATTTCGCGCTGGCCGCAATCCTGCACCGGTTCCATTATCTGAAGTACGCCCTGTCGCTGCTGCTGGTCTTCATCGGATCGAAGATCTTCATCGCCGACATCATGGGATGGGAGAAATTCCCCGCGTCCTGGTCGCTCGGGATCACCTTCACCATCCTTGCGGCAGGCGTCATCTACAGCCTGTGGAAGACGCGGGGCGGCGGTGGTGGCGGGACCATCCCTGCCGCAGCGGTCAAACCTGCGGAATGAATGACCGGCATACAATAACTGGAAAGGCGCGCCAGACATGGCGCGCCTTTTTCGTTGCCCATTGATCGCCTCGTCGAACGGCCATACCCTGCGGGCATGGGCACACGACCAACAGACGTCGATGCGTATTTTGACCGTCTCCCACCGGAGCGGCGCGATGCACTGATGCCCGTTCTTGCGCTCATCCGGGCCAACATGCCGGAGGGCTATGAGGAAGTGATCGCCTGGGGCATGCCGACATGGCAGGTTCCGCTTTCGCATTACCCTGACACCTATAATGGACAGCCCTTCCTTTATGCCGGGCTTGCCAACCGGAAAGGTCACTGCGCCCTCTATCTTTCCGCCATGGCAGGTTTTCCGGAGGTGGAGGCGGCTTTCGTCCAGAGCTTTTCTGCTTCAGGCAAGACGCTCAACATGGGCGCATCCTGTGTCCGGTTCAAAAGCGTGGACCAAATCGATCTCGCATCCATCGCGGCGGCCATCCATGCCATCCCTATGGCTGATTGCATTGCCAACGCCAAGGCGATGCAGGCCGCCAAGAGAAAGCGTTGAAGCCGAGGCTTCAGGCAGGGATGGCGGTCGGCCTGCCCTCGCCGTCAAGCGCGACCATCACGACATCGGCCTGCGTGACGAGTTGGCGGTTGCCTGGCTTGAGATAGCGCTGCGCCCACGCCTCGACGTGCAGCGTCATCGACGTGCGGCCGACCTTGGCGACAGAGGTGTAAACACACAGCGTGTCGCCGATCTTCACCGGCGCGACGAAATTCATCTCCTTGACCGCCGCCGTCACCACCCGGCCATTGGCGCGCTCGGCGGCGCGGATGCCGCAAGCCAAATCCATCTGGGCCATGACCCAGCCGCCGAAGATGTCGCCGGCGGCGTTCGCGTCGCCCGGCATGGCAAGCGTGCGCAAGGTGAGGTCGCCGGTCGGCTCATCCAATCTTGGGTGTGGCATGCCGGGCTCCTATTCCAGCCCGAGCTTGGCCTTGACCAGATCCTGCACCGCCTGTGGCGCGGCCTTGCCACCGGTCGCCTTCATCACCTGGCCGACAAACCATCCGGCCAGCGTCGGCTTTTCCTTGGCTTGGGCCACCTTGTCCGGGTTGGCCGCGATGATGTCATGGACCGCTTTCTCAATCGCGCCGGTATCGGTCACCTGTTTCATTCCGCGCGCCTCGACGATGGCCGCAGGCTCGCCGCCTTCATTCCAGACGATCTCGAACAGATCCTTTGCAAGCTTGCCGGAAATCGTGCCGTCCTTGATCAGATCGATGATCCCGCCAAGCTGATCGGCGGAAACCGGAGTCTCCTCAATGGCTTTGCCGGCCTTGTTCAACGCGCCCAACAAGTCGTTGATGACCCAATTGGCAGCCATCTTGGCATCACGCCCCTTGGCGACGTCCTCAAAGTAATCGGAAATCGCTTTTTCGGAAGTGAGCACCGAGGCGTCATAGGCCGTGAGGCCCGCAGCCATCAGCCGGGCGCGCTTGTCGTCGGGCAGTTCGGGCAGTTCAGCCGCCAGCGCCGCGATGAAGGCATCATCGAATTCCAGCGGGAGCAGGTCAGGGTCCGGGAAATAGCGATAGTCATGCGCTTCTTCCTTCGAGCGCATGGAGCGGGTCTCGCCCTTCACCGGATCAAACAGGCGCGTTTCCTGATCGATGCTACCTCCATCCTCCAAGATCGCAATCTGGCGGCGCGCCTCATACTCGATCGCCTGACCGACAAAGCGGATCGAGTTTACATTCTTGATCTCGCAGCGCGTGCCGAACGGGCCGCCGGGCTTCCTCACCGACACATTGACATCGGCGCGCATGGAGCCCTCGTCCATGTTGCCGTCGCATGTGCCGAGATAGCGGACGATCTGGCGCAGTTTGGTCAGATAGGCTTTTGCCTCATCCGACGAACGGATGTCGGGCTTCGACACGATTTCCATCAAAGCCACGCCTGAGCGGTTGAGATCGACATAGGACATGGACGGGTGCTGGTCATGCATGGATTTGCCGGCATCCTGTTCGAGATGCAGGCGCTCGATGCCGATTTCGACTTCTTCATAGCCGCCCTGCTTGTCAGGGCCGACGGCGATCTGCACCTTGCCCTCTCCGACAATCGGCTGCTTGAACTGGCTGATCTGGTAGCCCTGCGGCAGGTCAGGATAGAAATAGTTTTTCCGATCAAAGACCGAGCGCTTGTTGATCTGCGCGTTCAGGCCAAGGCCGGTGCGCACCGCCTGTTTGACGCATTCCTCGTTGATGACGGGCAGCATGCCCGGCATCGCCGCATCGACCAGCGACACGTTGGCGTTGGGCTCCGCGCCGAATTTGGTGGAGGCAGCCGAGAACAGCTTGGATTGCGACAGCACCTGCGCGTGCACTTCCATGCCGATCACCACCTCCCAATCGCCGGTTGCGCCGGGGATGAAACGCTTCGGGTCGGGCGTGCGGGTGTCGATCAGGCTCATCTGAGGCATCCGTGGTTGGGATCACCGGCGATTAGGGGAATTTGCAAGTGGCGGCAAGGATGTGCGGGCGCGTTCTCCGATCCTCTCACGCCAGCACCGCATCCACCACGCGCAGTTCGATGCGCTCCCTGCCCTGCCAGAAATTGCGCGAGAGGCTGCCTGCGATGTGAAGCCTCGACGAACCGGCTTCGACCAGCGCCTCACCCAGGGGCGAGGTGTCGGCGCGAAACAGCATCGCCTCGATGGTTGCACCGGTCTGCGCGGCTAGCGTCAGCTTGAGGTGCCCGTTGCCAACCCAGCGCAGAGCGCGGACGGTGTGGAATGGCAGCACAAACATGGGCGACGGATTGCCGGTGCCATACGGCCCCGCCCTCTCGATTTCGGCATGGAGTTCGGGCGTTGCGGCTTCGGCGGAGAGCGCGGCGTCGATGGTTAGGGCGCGGTCGGCGGAAAGCTTGGCTACGGCCTTCGCAGCATGCTCGTCCATCCAACTGCGCAGCGCGCCCAGCGCGTTCTTTTCAACGGTGAGGCCCGCCGCCATCGCGTGCCCGCCGCCCTTGATGATCAAGCCGGCGTCCACCGCCTGACGGACCAGACGGCCGAGATCGAAGCCGGTGATCGACCGGCCGGAGCCTGTGCCGATGCCGGAAGGGTTGAAGGCAACGGCAAAGGCCGGGCGGTGGAACCGCTCCTTCAGCCGCGCAGCGAGGATGCCGGCCACGCCCGGATGCCAGCTGTCGTTGGCCGCGATGATCACCGGCGGACCGTCGCCGCGGGCCATTTCGGCTTCTGCTTCGGCCAGCGCTTCCTCCAGCATGCGTGCTTCGATGGCCTGCCTCTCAGTGTTCAGTTCATCGAGCTTGGCGGCGATCGCCAACGCCTCGCCCGCATCATCCGTCACGAGAAGGCGCGCGCCCAGCGCGGCATCGCCAATGCGCCCTCCGGCATTGATGCGCGGGCCGACCATATAGCCCAGATGATAAGGGGTCAGCGGCTCGTTGATGCGCGCGGCGTTCGCCAGCGCCTGCAATCCTGCCTTGCCGCCGCCGCGCGCAACCGCCAGACCGCGCGTGACAAAGGCGCGGTTGACCCCGACAAGCGGCACAACATCCGCAATCGTTGCCAGCGCCACCAAGTCAAGAAGCTCCATCAAATCCGGCGGTTGGCGGCCCTGCTTGCGTAACAGCGCCGAGACGGCGACGAGGGTGACGAACACGACGCCGGCGGCGCACAAGTGCCCCTGCCCCGACATGTCATCCTCTCGGTTGGGGTTCACCACGGGCGTTCCGTCAGGCAAGCCACCGGCCTGTTGGTGATGGTCAAGCACCACGACATCGGCGCCTGCCGCACGGGCCGCAGCAATCGGCGTGGCGCTGTTGGTGCCGCAATCAACCGTGATGATGAGGGACGCCCTCGCGGCAAGCGTCCTCATCGCCTCCACATTCGGGCCGTAGCCTTCAAATATCCGGTCAGGAATGTAGATTTCGGCATCGAGGCCGAAATGCCGCAGATAACGCGCGATCAAGGCGGAAGAAGCCGCGCCGTCGACGTCATAGTCGCCAAAAATGCCGATGCGCTCTCCCGCATGGATCGCCTGCGCTATGCGGCCCGCTGCTGCATCCATGGCCGTGAAGGTTTGCGGGTTGGGCAACAGGGCACGGATCGTCGGGCTGAGAAACGTCGCCGCCGTTTCCGCCGTCACGCCACGCCCGGCCAGGATGCGCGCCACAACCGAGGAAGCGACGCCGTTCTGACGCATCTGTTCGGCCAGCGCCTCGCCGCGCGCATCCAGGCGCGGCAACCATGCCTGGCCGAGGAGTGATTTTTCAACGGAAAGAAAGGCCGCGCGTTGCATCATGAAGCGTTAGCGCGGCCATGGGCGAGGCGCAAACCCTTCACGCTGCATCGCACCAAGCGGAACCATCCATTTCCCCCTCAGAGGGGGAAATGGGTAACGGGCCTCACGAAAACTTGGCGAAATCCTGATGGCGGGCCCTGATCTCGCGCACCGTGCCGGTGGACGAGCGCATCACCAGCGTTTCGGTCTGGATGAATTGCTTGGTGAAGCGGACGCCGGACAGCATCGCGCCATCGGTCACGCCGGCGGCAGCAAACAGCACGTCACCCTTGGCCATCTCCTCATGGGTGAACACCTTGAACGGGTCTTCAATGCCCATGCGGTTGGCGCGTTCCACCTTCTCGACATTGTCGAGGATGAGGCGGCCGAGCATCTGCCCGCCGGTGCAGCGCAACGCCGCCGAAGCCAGCACGCCCTCGGGCGCGCCGCCGGTGCCGATGTAGAGATCCACATTGGTTTGCGAGGGATCGGTGGTGGCGATGACGCCGGCCACATCGCCATCGGTCAGCAACTGAATTGCCGCCCCGGTGGAGCGCACCGCTTCGATGATGCCCTGATGGCGCTCGCGGTCCAGGATGCAGACGGTGAATTCCGACGGGTCGACGCCCTTCACATCCGCAAGCCGGTAGACCATCTCGTCGGGTGCGACATCGAGGTCGAGGATGCCTTTCGGGTAGCCCGGACCGACCGCGATTTTTTGCATGTAGACGTCCGGCGCGTTCAACAGCATGCCGCGCTGGGCGATGGCGATCACGGCGAGCGAATTCGGCATGTTCTTGGCACACAATGTCGTGCCTTCGAGCGGGTCAAGCGCGATATCGACTTCAGGCCCGTCACCGCGGCCCACCTCCTCGCCGATATAAAGCATCGGCGCTTCGTCGCGCTCACCTTCGCCAATCACCACACGGCCGCGGATGTGCAGCGCGTTCAGCCCGCGCCGCATCGCATCGACGGCCGCCTGATCGGCGGCCTTCTCATTGCCCCTGCCCCGCCAGCGCGCCGACGCCACCGCCGCCGCCTCCGCCACGCGGGCAAGTTCGAGCGTGAAGACGCGGTCAAGAACGGATTGTTCGTATGAAATGCCAAGGTTTGACGGGGGCATGGGGTGATTCCGGAGTGAATGAGCGTCCGGCCCTGTATCAGCCTTGCCGCCGGGTCACCATGGCTGGAGGCGGGACACGATGCAGTAAAATCGATTCAATCGAACCTGCCTCGTCGAACATGGTTGGCGCGAGGTGAAGAACAGACTTCCTATTCGCCTGTGTCCCGAATGATGCCATGCTTTTGTCGGTCGACACAAAACCGCAGGAATTTCGCAAAGTTGCTCAAACCGGCCGCTTGAAACATTCACGCCGCCCGTTCGATGCGGATCACTTGCGGGGTCGATGTCAGATAGCCGTCCTTGGAAATGCGGGCGACAGCGTTGCGCACGGCCTGCTCGGTCGTCTCATGCGTGACGAGGATGACGGCCTTCGCGGACCCTTTTCCTGACTCTTTTCCAGCGCTTGCGCCGGCATGCTGCACGATTGATTCAAGCGAAATGCCCATGTCGGCCATGGCGCGCGCGATGGATGCGAACACGCCCGTCTTGTCCTCGACGGTGAGGCGGATGAAATAGCCGCCGGCATGCGCCTTCATCGGGGCCTTTTGCACAGCTTCGAGCTTCGCGGCAGGGCGTCCGAACACCGGCCCGTGCTGGAAGCCGGGTCGGCTTTTGGCGATGTCGGCAATGTCCCCGATGACGGCGGAGGCTGTCGCCGCACCGCCCGCGCCGGGGCCGGACAGCAGCAATTCGCCCAGCAGGTCGGTTGAAATGGCGACAGCATTCGTCACGCCGTCCACTTGCGCGATGACGGAATTGACAGGCACCATCGTCGGGTGGACGCGCTGTTCAATGCCGGTCTCCGTGCGCTGCGCGACGCCCAGCAGCTTGATGCGGTAGCCAAGCTCGCGCGCGGCGCGGATGTCGGCCTGGCTGATGTTGGAGATGCCTTCAAGATAGATGTCGTCGGCGGCAACCTGCGTTCCGAAAGCGAGCGCCGTCAGCAGCGACAATTTGTGCGCCGTGTCATTGCCTTCGATGTCGAAGGTTGGGTCGGCTTCGGCGTAACCCAGACTCTGCGCGTCGGCGAGCACATCGGCGAAGGCCGCCCCCTCCTTTTCCATCCGGGTCAGGATGTAATTGCAGGTGCCATTCAAGATGCCATAGACGCGGCTCACGCGATTGCCCGACAGGCTTTCGCGCATGGTCTTGATGACGGGGATGCCGCCAGCCACCGCTGCCTCGAAATTGAGAAGCACGCCCTTGTCCTCGGCCAGCGCCGCAAGCTCAACGCCATGGGCGGCAAGCAGCGCCTTGTTGGCGGTGACGACATGCAGCCCCCGCGCCAGCGCTGCCTTGACCGAGACATGCGCCGCACCTTCCGCCCCGCCCATCAATTCGACGAAGACGTCAATATCGGCGTCACGCGCCAGCGCCGCAGGATCGTCGAACCACTGCACGGATGACAAGTCGACACCGCGGTCTTTGGTCTTGTCTCGGGCGGCAACCGCCGTCACCCGGATCGGCCGCCCGCATTGGCGGGCCAGATCATCGCCGCGCTCCGCAATCAGCCGGGCGACGTTCGCGCCGACCGTTCCAAGGCCGGCAATGCCGAGCTTCAAGGCGTCACTCATGATCTTGTCCTGTGCAGGCGGGTGGTTCGCGGGTCTCAGCGCCGAGCGCTGAGAGGGAAGATCGGGTCTCAGCGCCGCGCGCTGAGCGAAATCACATTGTGCAGCCGCTCATCGGAGGTGCCAAGGAACTTCTTGATGTTGCGGGCGGCCTGGCGCAGGCGATGCTCGTTCTCCACCAGCGCGATGCGCACATGGTCATCGCCATGCTCGCCGAAGCCGACGCCGGGGGCGACCGCCACCTCGGCGTTTTCGATCAGAAGCTTGGAGAATTCGAGCGAGCCAAGATGGCGGAATTTCTCGGGGATCGGCGCCCAGGCAAACATGGATGCTGCGGGCGGCGGCACGGTGAAGCCCGCCTTGCCGAACGCGTCCACCATCACATCGCGGCGCTTGTGATAGGTTTCGCGCACCTCGGCGATGTCCGAACCATCCCCGTTCAGCGCGGCGGTGGCAGCAACCTGGATGGGGGTGAACGCGCCATAGTCGAGATAGGATTTGACGCGCGCCAGCGCCGCGATCAACTTTTCATTGCCGACGGCAAAGCCCATGCGCCAGCCGGGCATGGAAAACGTCTTGGACATCGAGGTGAACTCGACCGCGATGTCGATTGCGCCCGGCACCTGAAGGATGGAGGGCGGTGGCGCGCCGTCGAAATAGATCTCGGAATAGGCGAGATCGGACAGGACGATGATGTCATGCTTCTTGGCGTAGGCGACCACGTCCTTGTAGAAATCGAGGCTCGCCACCATCGCAGTCGGGTTCGACGGATAGGAGACGATCAGGCATAGCGGCTTCGGGATCGAGTGCTTCACCCCGCGTTCCAAGGCGGGGATGAAATTCTCGTCCGGCTCGACCGGGATGGAGCGGATCACCCCGCCCGCCATGATGAAGCCGAAGGCATGGATCGGGTAGGACGGGTTGGGGCAGAGAATCACATCGCCGGGCGCGGTGATCGCCTGCGCCATGTTGGCAAAGCCCTCTTTCGAGCCGAGCGTCGCCACCACCTGTGTGTCTGGATTGAGCTTCACGCCGAAACGGCGCTCATAGTAATGCGCCTGCGCGCGGCGCAGACCGGGGATGCCCTTGGAGGCCGAGTAGCGGTGCGTGCGCGGATCCTGCGCGGCCTCGCACAATTTGTCGACGATCTTTTGCGGCGTCGGCAGGTCCGGGTTGCCCATGCCAAGGTCGATGATATCCACGCCTTTGGCCCGCGCGCTCGCTTTCAGGCGGTTCACCTGCTCGAAGACGTAAGGCGGAAGGCGGCGGACCTTGTGAAAATTGTCCATGGCGCAAAACCTTTGCGGGATCAGGGGCGTGGCATGTCGCGCGGCTGCAACGCCGCAGGATGGCGCGCGCCTAACATGATGACACGGCGATGAACAGATGCAGGCTGGTGATTGGCCTCCGCCTATCGGATGGCGCCCTTCAGTTGCGCGCTTCGATCTCGGCGTTGACGGCAGCCGTGTTGGATCGGGCCAATTGCAGCAGGCGACGCTTGCGCTGCTCGAACAGGGCGCGCTCGGCCGGAGTGAGCACGGACTTGGCTTCCAGTTCGGCGTTGAGCGCGGTCAGGAGCGCGATCTCCTCTTCCGGCGTCATCTGCGCGACTTCGCCGCGCGGCACGACATTGATTTCGGGGAAGGCAAGATCGGTGCGCGGCGGCGCGACCTCCAACGGGTCGAGCGCCGCATCGGGCGTGCAGGCGGCGAGCGCAAGCAACGCCGTGATCAAAACCGTTTCGCGTGCAAGTCTCATGACCGCCTCAGACGTAAAGACACATTGTCACCCCATACGAAGAATGTGAAAGTGGAACAATGCGGTTCTTCGATGACGGCACCAAAGCCGCGCTCCGCACAGTCCTGGGGAGGACGCCATGAACAAACAGGCGAAGGGTGGAGACATGCGCGCGCCCGGCCAGCAACCGACGGACGCTCCGGCCATGCCGTTTGCCAAGGCCCTGCCCGACCCAGAATCCATGGAGCGCTACGTGGTCAAGGACCCGGATGCGTTTGCGCTCAATATGGCGCGCATGGTGGAACAGGCCGGTCATGCGGCGGCGGCCTGGGCCAAACCGCGCGAGGAAGGCGCCAAGCAGGATTCGGTGGCGGAACCTGTGGCCGACATGGTGAAGACCTTCTCCAAGGTGACGGAATACTGGCTCGCCGATCCGGCGCGCGCGCTTGAAGCGCAGACGCGGTTGTTTTCACGCTACATGGGTGTCTGGTCGAATTCGCTGCGCAAGATCAGCGGCGAAACCATAGAGAACGAGCCGGGCACCGGAGACAAGCGTTTCCAGGACGAGGACTGGTCGAAGAACGCATTCTTCAATTTCCTCAAGCAGACCTATGTCGTCACGTCCGACTGGGCCGAAAGCCTTGTGAAAGAGGCCGATGGCCTCGACGAACACACGCGCCACAAGGCGCAATTCTATTTCAGGCAGGTGACGACGGCGCTTTCGCCGTCCAATTTCGTGATGACAAATCCGGAATTGCTCCGCGAGACGATCGGCTCCAATGGCGAGAACCTCGTGCGCGGCGTCAAGATGCTGGCTGAGGACATCATGGCCGGAAAGGGCGACCTCAAGCTGCGCCAGACGGACATGGAGCGCTTCAAGGTCGGCGTCGACCTAGCAACCACGCCCGGCAAGGTGATCGCGCGCTCGCCGGTGGCGGAAATCCTGCAATATGAGCCGACGACGCCGCAGGTCTTGAAGCGTCCGTTGCTGATCTGCCCGCCATGGATCAACAAATTCTACATCCTCGATCTCAACGCCGAGAAATCCTTCATCAAATGGTGTGTCGACCAGGGGTTGACGGTGTTTGTGATCGCCTGGGTCAACCCGGACGAACGCCACGCCACCTTTGGCTGGGAGGAGTACATCCGGCAGGGCCTGCAATTCGCGCTTGAGGCGGTCGAGCGTGAAACCGGCGAGAAGCAAGTCAATGCGATCGGCTATTGTGTCGGCGGAACGTTGCTCGCTGCCGCGCTTGCCCTGTTTGCGCAGGAAGGCGAAAAACGCATCAAGTCAGCCACTTTGTTCACGACACAGGTCGATTTCACGCATGCGGGTGATCTGAAGGTTTTTGTCGACGAAGACCAGGTGCGCGCGGTGGAGGAATCCATGGCGGGCAAGGGCTATCTCGACGGCACGAAAATGGCGAGCGCGTTCAACATGCTGCGCTCGGCGGACCTGATCTGGCCTTATGTCGTCAACAATTACATGAAGGGGAAAGCTCCGCCGGCCTTCGACCTCCTCTACTGGAACGCCGATTCCACCCGCATGAGCGCGGCCAACCACTCGTTCTACCTGCGCAATTGCTACCTCGACAACACGCTGGCGCAGGGGCGGATGCAACTGGCCGGCAAGACGCTCAACCTCGCCGATGTCAAAATCCCGATTTTCAATGTGGCCGCCAAGGAAGACCATATCGCGCCGCCAAATTCGGTGTTCCTCGGCTCTTCCCTGTTTGGCGGCGATGTCCAGTATGTGCTGGGAGGTTCCGGCCACATCGCGGGCATCGTCAACCCGCCGGCCAAAGGCAAGTACCAGTTCTGGACGGGCGGGAAGCCGGAAGGAACTTACGAGGAGTGGGTGGCGGCAGCGAAGGAACACCCGGGCTCGTGGTGGCCACATTGGCTGGACTGGATCAAGGGCCTCAGCCCCGACATGGTTCCCGCAAGGCCCGCGGCGCAAAAGCTTGAAGCCCTGGGCGATGCCCCGGGCGTATATGTTCTGGCGCGTGTGTAACGCAACGGCATGTGGGCAAACCGGGCGGAATCTGGACAGGCATCTTTTTTTCGCCCTATTTTGCGGCGAGCGCGTTAACCTCGCCGGCATTGCCGTTCAGAATTCAGAAACGATAAATGCCTAACCGGCACCGACGACACACAGAAGCCGAGCGGCTCACAGGGGACGTTGCGCGTTGAACCGCCGGACACCAGCACCAACGGATCGACTTGGCGGATTGAACCGCATTCTGGCCGCAGGCGTGTGCGCCCTGTCGATCGGCCTGCTGTCGGGCTGCACGGCAAGCGTCGGCAGTTCGGATGATTTCGCTTCCCTGACAACCGCACCGGCGCTGCTGCCGCCTCCGGCGCTGCCAGCCGACCCGGCGGCGGACGCAGCGTCCGCCACCGTCGGACCTGCAAGTCCGGCACCGGAGCAGTTGATCACTCCAGTGCAAGATCCCGGCTTTTCCGCAGGACTGGCCGTGCCGGGCGCGCCCCGTTCGGCGCAGCCGCTGACGGTGGCCGAAGCAACATCCGGGCTGAACACCGCCGCGCCGATGGCTCCGGCTCTCCCGGACGGCACCTTCATGGCCGCCGCCTTGCCGGACATGGACGCTTTTCCGGCTGCCGGCGCCATCGTGCCGATGAGCCCCGGCCTTGTTGTGGCGGACGCCCCACAGGTGACAGTGGCGACCGGGAATGGGGCCGCCGCCGCTTCGCCTTCGCCGGACGCGGGCCTGTTTCCTGCCGCGCCCGCCGCTTCGGCGGTTGCTGCAACCGGCCCGTCAATCGCCTCGCCTCTGCCGGACGAGACTGCCCAACCGGTGCAAGCGGCGACCGAAAGCGCGCCCGCCACCGCGGCTTCCGGCCTGGCCGCCAAATCGGATCGCGCGCCGCGCGGCCTTTTTGCGACGCTGTTTGGCCAGCGCGGAGCCAAAGCCGCGCAGCCAGCGCAGCCCGTGCAAGCTGATGCAGCGGCGCAAATCCTGACTGCCTCCCCCGCGCAAGCAGACGATCCGGAAGATCGCCCGCAAGTGGTGGCGATGACAGCGCTGCCAGGCGTCGATACGAAAAACCTCTTCGGCATCGGAGAGGGCGGTGTTGACGAAGAACTCTACGACGACCATCCCGAGGAAACGGTGCAGCTTGCGTCCGCCTCTGCCGCAGGCCTCGCCCGCCTCGCGCCCAACGGCATCCTGAAGCAGACCGACCGTGTGGAAGTGAACTGCTTCAAACCGGAATTGGTGAAGGTGCTCAAATCCATCGAGCGGCAATTTGGCAAAAAGCTGGTCGTGACTTCGGGCTACCGCTCCCCGCGTGACAACCGGCGCTCGGGCGGGTCCCGTCGCTCGCTCCACATGTATTGCGCCGCCGCAGACATTCAGGTTCCCGGCGTCGGCAAGTGGGAGTTGGCGAAGT
This sequence comes from Rhizobiaceae bacterium, assembly GCA_025458045.1. Taxonomy (GTDB): domain Bacteria; phylum Pseudomonadota; class Alphaproteobacteria; order Rhizobiales; family Rhizobiaceae; genus JALOTE01. The sequence goes on along the minus strand of JALOTE010000005.1, from coordinate 44,385 downwards.
TTCTGCGTGCCATGCCTGGTCGCGGCGGCGTCGGCACCTATTGCCACACCGATTCGGTGCATATCGACATCGGGTCGAAACGGGATTGGAACTGGCGCTGCCGCCGCCGCAAGTGAAGCGGATCAAATGAGGCGGACCAGATGGAGCGGAATCGGCGACGCAAATAATGTCGGCACAGTGAAATCAGTGCTTGATCGTGCCGAATCCGCCGACTATAAGCCCGCATCCTCGCAGGGCGCCCTTCGTCTAGCGGTCTAGGACGCCGCCCTTTCACGGCGGTAACACGGGTTCGAGTCCCGTAGGGCGTACCACTCTCCCACCCAGACATCATTGCGACGGTCGAGCATTTCGACCGTTGTGGGTTCGGTGGATCCCGGTTTGAAATCCACTTCATCCTGAGGTGCTTTTTCCCTCGCGCTTCGAGGCCCGCAAGCGCATAGGGCGAGCCACGGGTCTCGCCCGTCCTGAAGACGGACCCTCAGCATGAAGGAAAAAAGCCTCGAAGGACGGATTTCAAACCGGGATACCACTGTGCATCGTGTCGCGTTGCGGGCGGGCTCTTCCGGGTGCATATAGGAATTTGCGTGGCTTCCACGCCGACGGCCGGGAAAAGCGAGCAATGGTCACTTATGTCGAGGCGGGCACCGCTCCGCTGAGAAACACCGGACAAATCCGCCTTTACGGGCCGGATGCATTCGAGGCGATGCGCGTCGTCGGCCAATTGGTCGCGCGCGCGCTCGACGAGGTGACGGAATTGGTGCAGCCGGGCATTTCGACCAAGGAAATCGATGATTTCCTGTTTGCCTTCGGCGAGAAGCACAATGCCGTGCCTGCCACGCTCAATTATCGTGGCTATCGCCATTCCTCCTGCACCTCGATCAACCATGTCGTTTGCCACGGCATCCCCAATGACAAGCCGATGCGTGACGGCGACATCATGAACATCGATGTCACCTATGTGCTGGATGGCTGGCACGGCGATTCGAGCCGCATGTATATGGTGGGCTCGGTGAAGCGCGCGGCGATGCGGCTGTGCGAAGTCACGCACGAAGCGATGATGCGCGGCATTGACGCCATCCGCCCGGGCGTGCGCACCGGGGCGATCGGCGCGGCGATCCAGAATTTCGCCGAAGCAGAGCGCTGCTCGGTTGTGCGGGATTTCTGCGGCCATGGTGTCGGGCGGCTGTTTCACGACGCGCCCAACATCCTGCACTACGGCAGCCCCAACGAGGGCGTGGAACTGCGCGAAGGCATGATCTTCACCGTGGAGCCGATGATCAATCTTGGCCGCCCGCATGTGAAGATCCTGTCGGATGGCTGGACGGCCGTGACACGCGACCGTTCGCTTTCCGCCCAGTATGAACACACCGTGGGTGTCACGACCAATGGCTGTGAACTCTTCACAGTGTCGCCCGCCGGGCTCCACCGCCCGGGGATCGACCTGAAAGCCGCCTGACCATGAAACCCGGGCCTGCGCCCGAAGCGGACGAGCGGGCGCTGGTTGCAACTGCGGCGACGGTGGTAGGTCGCCTCCCGGTCGATGACGGCAACACGCTGGATCTGGCGGGCGACACGGCCGCACCACCAGACGGACCGGCGCCGGAAGCGGTGGAGGAACGTGCGGCATTCCCGCTTTTTGCGATGCCACCCCTGCCGCCTGTCGCGCCGCCAGACCGGTTTGCCAGGTCTGCTCCCGTTTCGCCGGGCACCGGAACGACGCCGCCTGACGCGCTCGACCACCGCGCACGTGTGCGTGCGCGTTTCGCGCGTCTGGGGGCGGAAGGCTTTGACGATGTGGAATTGCTGGAGTTGGCATTGTTCCGCTCGATTGCCCGCCGCGACACCAAGCCTGTCGCCAAGGCGTTGCTGAAACGCTTCGGCTCTCTCGGCGCGGTGCTCGCCGCGCCTCCCGCGCTCCTGCGCGAAATCGACGGCGTTGGCGAGGTGGTCGCGTTCGACCTCGGCGTGTTGAACGCGATCGCCAAGGCGGCGGCGCGGGCGGAGTTGCCGAAAAAGGAAAGCCTGCTCGGCTCATGGGACCGGGTGCTTGCGCATGTGCGCACCACGCTCGCCCATGAGACGCGCGAGCAGTTCCGCGTGCTGTTCCTCAACAAGAAGAACGCATTGATCGCTGACGAGGTGCAGCAGCGGGGCACGATCGACCATACGCCGGTCTATCCGCGCGAGATCGTTCGGCGCGCGCTTGAACTGTCCGCCTCCGCCCTGATCCTGGTGCACAACCACCCGTCGGGTGACCCGTCGCCCTCCACGGCCGATATCGAGATGACGCATCGCATCGTGGAAATTGCGCGCGGGCTGGAAATTTCGGTGCACGACCATCTGATCATCGGCCGCAACGGCTATGTCAGCCTGAAATCCGAAGGATTGATGTGAGGCGGCGATGGGCGCAACCGCACCCCTGTCCTTTCGCCCCTTCTGCCGGGATTGCCTGGGCTTCTCGACAGACAATGCAACCCGCTGCGCGACTTGCGGCTCGCCGCGCCTGCTCGCCCATGCCGAGCGGGACGCGCTTTCCATCGCACACATCGACTGTGACGCCTTCTATGCCGCCGTTGAAAAGCGCGACAATCCGGAACTGCGTGACAAGCCGGTGATCATCGGCGGCGGCAAACGCGGAGTCGTCTCAACGGCTTGCTACATTGCGCGCATCCATGGCGTGAAGTCGGCGATGCCGATGTTCAAGGCGCTGGCCGCCTGTCCGCAGGCCGTGGTCATCAAGCCGGACATGGCGAAATATGCCCGCGTCGGCCGCGATGTGCGCGCGCTGATGCTGGATCTGACGCCGCTCGTCGAGCCCGTTTCCATCGACGAGGCCTTTCTCGACCTCACAGGCACGCAATTGCTGCACCAGGCGAGCCCGGCGATCGCGCTCGCCCGCATGGCCAAGCGCATCGAGACGGAGATCGGCATCAGCGTGTCCGTTGGTCTCAGCTACTGCAAATTTCTCGCCAAGCTCGCCTCCGACCTCGACAAGCCGCGCGGCTTTTCCATCATCGGGCGCGCCGAGTCCGTGGCGCGGCTCGCGCCGATGCCGGTGCGCAAGATCTGGGGCGTCGGCCCTGCCCTTGATGCGGCGCTGGAGAAAGATGGCATCCGCACCATCGGACAGTTGCAGGAGATGGACCTCTCAAGCCTGATGCGCCGTCACGGTGCGATGGGCCAGCGCCTCTACCACCTCGCGCGCGGCGAAGATGACCGCAAGGTTGCGACCGGCCACGACACGAAAAGCGTGTCCGCCGAGACAACATTCAACGATGATCTTGGAACCCGCGACGACCTTGTGCCGCCGCTGCGCGCACTTGCCGAAGAGGTTTCGGCGCGGTTGAAGACACAGGCGCTTTCTGGCCGCACGGTCACTCTCAAGCTCAAGACGCGCGACTTCAAGAGCCGCACGCGGGCCTTGTCACTTGCCGACCCGACACAGCTCGCCGACCGCATCTTCCGCGCCGGGCTGGCGCTGCTGGAGCGCGAGATCGACGGCACGCTGTTCCGCCTGGTCGGCATCGGGGTCTCGGACCTTGAGGACGACGCCCGTGCCGATCCCGCCGACCTCGTGGACATCACGGCCGCAAAGCGGGCCAAGGCGGAACTGGCGGTGGATGCGCTGCGCGGGAAGTTCGGCGGCAAAGCGGTGGAAACCGGCTACACATTCGGCCGCGGCAAACGCGGGCAGTAGCGCGGCTGCTGGTTCAGCATGGAGGAAAAAGCCTCGATGGACGGATTCCAAACTGGGACACGACCGATCCACCCCCTTCCTTTGCCCGGTTTGCCGTGGCATGTGCGGCGCGCAGCCGGAGGACGCCCCATTGGCCGGAAAATCCATCGACAATGCCTTCACCGCGAAGAATGACCGCGCGGCCTCGGACCCGACCTATGCCGGGGCCCTGTCCTTTATGCGGCGGCGCTACACCAAAAACGTCGCGGGCGCCGATGTTGTCGTCTGGGGCATTCCGTTTGATGCCGCCGTCTCGAACCGTCCGGGCAGCCGGTTCGGCCCGCAGGCGATCCGTCGTGCTTCGGCGATCTTTGACAATGATCCGCAATATCCGTTCCATGCCGACCTGTTCGAGACGTTGAACGTCATCGATTATGGCGACATGCGCTGGGATTACGGCCAGCCGGAAAAGATTTACGGGATCATCGAGAAGGAAGCAGCAAAGCTCATCAAGGGCGGGCAATTCCTGCTGACGCTCGGCGGCGACCATTCGATCACCTATCCCTTGCTGAAGGCGCATGCGGCAAAACACGGCCCGTTGGCGCTTGTGCACTTCGATGCCCATCAGGACACTTGGCCGGATGACGGCAAACGCATCGACCACGGAGCGTTCCTCACCCGCGCCGCGCGCGAGGGGCTGGTCGACACCGCGCGCTCGATCCAGATCGGCATCCGCACCCATGCGCCGGACACATGCGGCGTTGACATCCTGCATGGATATGACGTCGAAGACATGACGGCCACGCAAGTCGCCGAGCGCATCTATGCGCGCGTCGGCGGGGCGAAGTGTTACATTACCTTTGACATTGATTGCCTTGATCCGGCCTATGCGCCGGGCACCGGCACGCCGGTGGCAGGCGGACCGTCGAGCGCCAAGATGCTGTCGGTACTGCGCCATCTGAAGAACTTGCAAATGGTGGGGGCGGATGTGGTAGAAGTCGCACCGGCTTACGACCATGCCGACATCACGGCGATTGCGGGGGCAAGCGTGGCGCAACATTGCATTGGATTGCTGGCACAGCGACGACGCTGAAACGACAGCGTGTTGAACTCTTGTGTCAACCGCATTGCGAACCGATTCCGCCACCCGACCCAACACCATGATCTGAAAAGGATTTCGCCATGGCGAAACCGAAAGTCTTCATCGACGGCGAACACGGAACGACGGGGCTGCACATCCGCGAGCGTCTGGCCGGGCGCGAGGATATCGAGCAGCTCACCATTCCGCATGCCGAGCGCCACTCGAAGGAGAAGCGCGCCGAGATGCTGCGTGCGGCAGACATCGCCATCCTGTGTTTGCCGGATGATGCGTCACGGGAAAGTGTCGTTTTGGCAGAGGGCGCAGGCACACGCTTCATCGACGCATCGAGCGCATTCCGCACCGCGACCGACTGGGAGTACGGCTTTCCGGAACTGACGGCGGGTCAGGCGGAGCGTATTGCTTCGGCCGAGGCAGTCTCCAACCCGGGATGCTACGCGACCGGGGCCATCGCCATTCTGCGCCCGCTGATCGAGCACGGGCTGATGGCCAATGATGTCCCAGTCACGATCAATGCGGTGTCCGGCTATTCCGGCGGCGGCAAGGGCATGATCGCGCAGATGGAAGACGCGACGCGCGAGGACGCGATCACCGCACCCATTTTTACCTATGCGCTGGGCCTGAAGCAAAAGCACGTGCCTGAAATCATGACGCGCACGGGCCTGACCCGACGGCCGATCTTCACGCCAAGTGTCGGGCGTTACTTGCAAGGCATTTTGCTGCAAATCCCCGTTCATCTCGACATGCTGAACGGAAGCCAGACAGCCGCCACCATCCACGCCGCGTTTGCGGCGCATTATGCCGGACAGGCTTTCGTGGAAGTGGTGCCGCTGGCCGAAAGCGAAACCATGGTGCGGATCGACCCTGAGGGCCTCAACGGCACCAATCAATTGCGCATCCACGTGTTTGGCGCGCCAGATACAGGCCATGTCAATCTGGTCGCCCTGCTCGACAATCTGGGCAAGGGCGCATCGGGTGCGGCGGTGCAGAACCTCAACTTGATGCTGGGACGCTGATCAGGCGAAACGCGGCAATGGCGTTTCACCGACCGTTCCGCGCCAATGGGCGACAGCAAAGCCGAGCAGCAGGAAACCCATGCCCTGATGCATGAGCGCCATGTGCAAGGGCACCAGCATCAGCAATGTCGCGATGCCGATGACCGCCTGGAGCGTCACAAGCGCCACCATGAGGAGCGCGCGGCGCGCATGCGTGCTGCCCGCGCCATCGCGCGCGATGGTGCGAAGCGCATGGACGATCACCAGGGCAAACAGCAGATAAGCGCCGCTTCGGTGGATGAATTGCACGGTCAGCGGGTTTTCAAACAGGTTGATCCACCATGGCGACAAGTCGAACAGGCCGGTCGGGATGATGCGTTCATCCATCAGCGGCCATGTCGCGTAGGTGAGGCCCGCATCCAGCCCGGCGACAAGGCCGCCGAGGTAGATCTGGAACAGCACGAGCAGTGCGAGCCACCGTGCCCCGCGCTGCGTCGCAGTTGCAGCAGGCCCCTCGGAATGTGGCGCAAGGCTGCGCGCCACGGCCATCAGTCCGGCAAAAATCAGGGCGGCAATCGTCAGATGCGTGGCGAGGCGGTACTGGCTGACATCCGTGCGCTCCGTCAGCCCGGAGGACACCATCCACCAGCCGATGAAACCCTGCAATCCGCCAAGTGCCAAAAGGGCCAATAGTTTCGGTTTCAGATGCGATTCGACGCGGCCCATCGCCCAAAAGAGGAACAGCGGCACCGCAAAGACGAGGCCAACGCCGCGCGCCAGCACGCGATGCGCCCATTCCCACCAATAGATGACCTTGAACTCATCAAGGCTCATGCCCTTGTTGATCTGCTGATACTCAGGGATCTGGCGATATTTCTCCAGTTCCTCCTGCCATTGCGCTTCGCTCAACGGCGGAATGACACCGTGGATCGGTTTCCACTCGGTGATCGACAGGCCGGAATCCGTCAGCCGCGTCGCCCCCCCGACGAGAACGAGCGTGAACAGCACCAGCATCACGCAGTAGAGCCAGAGGCGTATCAGCCGGCGGTTGGCCGCCACCCGATCGCGTGCGGGCATTTCGATGTCGAGCGTGGTGGCGACCATGGCAATCATCTCCTGCAAACCGCTTTCACGCCAAATCCGTTACCGTTTCAAGCGCACTCGCCGAAAGGCCGGCGCGGCAAGCCGTCGCGCGGGCAGGCGGGACGGCGGCAGTTGGCTGCATCCAAGCTTTGCCCTATTTGGGTGTCTTGAACGGAGACCGAAGATGCCTATCCGCCTCAAGAAATTCATTGGCATGCTGATGCTGGTGGCGCTTGTTGTCATCTACTCGGTGATCGCTGTCGCTTTTGCCACCGCGCAATTGGCGGAGTCCCATTGGGCGGTGCATCTCGCATATTTCGGGATCACCGGCCTGCTCTGGGTGTTGCCCGCCATGGCGATCATCAAATGGATGGCGGGGCCATTGCCCGGGCAGTAGTGATGATGGCCCGAAGCCGCAGCATTAACCACAGCGCCTGACTGAAACTTCACGCTTCTGATGTAGGCCGGTCGGACGGGACGTCCGGGCGGCTGGCATGCAGATGGCAATGAGATTTCCAATCGCGCAAGACGCGCGTCTGGCACAAGACGCGGATCGCGGCATCGCGGCATCCGGCGGACCGGTCGTTCTCAGAGGCAATGCCGGTCTTGCAGCCTTAGCCGCCTGCGCCGAAACGGGAGCGTGCAGCCCGAGCGCCGACCCGGATTGGGTGCGCCTGTGGATGGCGCATGTGAACCCGGACGTGCTGTTTCTAACCGTCCTTCGCCATGGCGACCCCATCCTTTGCCTGCCCGTCGAACTGGTCACCCGGTCCGGGCTGCGGATCGGGCGCTTCGTCGGCGGCCGCCACGCCAATGGCAACCTTCCGGCGATGGCCGTGCCGCTTTCGGAGGCGGAAACCGCGTCCCTGCTTGACGGGCTCCAAAGGCTGGGCGCTCTTTCGGGGGACAAGATCGATGCGCTGGTGCTTGAGCGTCAGCTTGAAACGCAAGGCGGCATCCCCAACCCGCTTCTCGCGCGAGGCTCCTGGGTCAGCCCGAATGTGGCGCTCAGCCTGTCGCTTGAGGGCGGGTTCGGTGCCGTGCTTGAGCGTCATTCCGCCAAACGCAAGCGCAAGCGGTTCCGATCGTCGCAACGCAAATTCGAAGCGGCGGGCGTCCTCGCCGTTGAAACGCAGGTGCCGCCCGAGCGGTCGGCGGACACGCTTGGCTCCTTCTTCGCCATGAAGGCGCATCAATTCGCGCGCAAGGGCCTCACTGACGCCTTCGGCAACCCGGCCGAACAAGCCTTTTTCAAGGCACTGTTTGCCGGTTCATCGCCGCAATCACGCCACCACTTCTTCGCCAGCCGCATCGATGTCGCGGGCGCTCCCCGCGCGGTGCTCGGTTCGTCGCGCTGCGGCGACACTTTGTCGGTGCATTTCATGGCCTTTGCCGATGACGAGTTGGCGCAGGCAAGCCCCGGCGACTATCTCAACCACTCGCTGATCGAGGCGGCATGCGCCGATGGCGTCGAAACCTATGACCTTGGCGTCGGTGACGAGGGCTACAAACGCGCCTGGTGCGACATCGAGACCTGGCAGCGCGATTGCGTGTTCGGACTGACCTTGCGCGGGCGCCTGTTCAGCATTCAGGCCCATCTGGTGCAGGATGCCAAGCGCCGCATCAAGGCGAGTGCGCCGGTATGGGCCGTGGTGAAACAAGCGCGCAAGCTACTGGCCGGCCGCGATGACTCGCGTGATGCGACTGCCGCCAAGCCGGATGACGGCGAAAGCTGAACTCAGGCGGCGGCCTTTGCCGGAGCAACGGGCGTCGTCACTTGCAGGCAAGTGTCCGGTCCGCCCAGCGTGGCGACCATCGCAGCGGCGAGCGGCAGCGCCGTTTGCGTCGCGCTGACCACTGTGGCGCAGGCGAAATCCGGGTCTGCGACAAGGTCCAGCATGGCAGCTTCGGCCGCGCCACACTCGATGACGAGGATGTCGCAGGCCGCATTCAATGCGGCAAGCACCTGCGGCAACCGTTCGGCGTTGCGCATCGCCTTGGCCACCGACGCATTGCCGCGCGGCGCGATCTGCGCCTCGGAATAGAGGTCGGCATGCAGGATGTCGGCAAAGGCGGCATCGGAAGCGAGCATGTTGGTGATGCCGGATGCCGCATCGCTTTCCAGCATGGCGCGGCTGGGCAAGGCGGTCGTCGTCAGATCGACAAGGATGACGCGCACACCTTGATCGGCGATGTTGCGCGTGACCAGAACCGACCCGGCCACACCCTTGTCACCTTCAGGCGAGAGGAACACGGCGCGCTGCCAGCCGGCCGCGATCAACTCACTGGCGACGGTTTCGACGCGCTGCGACACCGGCACGACAAAGGCGGGCGCGGCAGGCGGCGCAGCAATGCGCTGGCGCGCGCGCAGCAAGGTCGTCGGCTCCGGCGCAATGATCGGCTCGGGATCAGCGACGGGTTGTGTCGTTGTTGGCTCCGGCGCGACCGTCATGGCCGACGAAGGCGCAGCCGTCGCTGTCATCACCGGTTCGGTCATGGGCACCATGGCGGTCACCGCGCTGCGGCGCATGGCGCGACCGGAGAACAACTCGGCCAGCAGCACCCAGAGCACGCCTGCCATCAGCCCGGCAAAGAAAGCCGCAATCGTGATCGGCAGCTTTTTGGGGAAATAGGGTTCGGTCGGGGTGACGGCCTTGGAGAAAATGCGCGCATCGGCCGGAACATAGGCATTGTCGGTGCGCGCCGACGCCTCGCGGTAGCGCGACAGATAGCTTTCCAGCAATTGCCGCTCGGCGGCCGCTTCGCGCTCCAGCGCGCGCAATTCGACACTTTCCTCGCCGGTGCGGGCGGATTCCGCCTTCAGCCGGTTCAGGTCGATGACAAGCTGCTCCTCGCGTTTGCGCGCCGTGTCGGCCAGCGTGTCGAGCCCTGCGATGACCTTTTGCGCCTCGGACCGGATTTGACCTTCAAGATCGGCCAACTGCGAACGCAGCGCCTGGATGCGCGGATGGCCATCGAGCAGAGTGGTACCAAGCTGCGCGATCTGCGCGCCCAATTCGGCGCGGCGTTCGCGCAGGCGGTCGATCAGGCCGGAGGATTGCACGGAGGGCAGCGCGTCCAGCGACGCGCCGCTCGACAAGGCCGCGCGCATGGCCGCCGCCGTCGCTTCGGCCGATCCGCGGTTGGCCTTCACGCGTGACAATTCGGATGACAGTTCAGCCAGTTGCTGCGTTGCAAGCGTCGACTGGTTCTGGCCGTCGAGCAGGTCATTTGCCGATTTGAACTCGGCGACTTTCGCCTCCGCCGCCCGCACGCGGTCCCGCAATGCGTTGATCTCCGGCTGAAGGAACTCGGCCGCATCCGCGTTGGTCGCCAGTTTCGCATCGCGCTGGAGGCCGAGATAAGCATCGGCGATGGCGTTGGGGATTTTCTCCGCCAGCGCCGGATCCTTCGATTTGAAGCGGATGGCGATGACGCGCGAATTTTCGATCGCGAATACTTCCAGCTTCTCGCGCATGGATTTCAGCACGCGCACATCGGCCGGAAGGTCGAGCGGGTTGCGCTGCAAGCCAAAGGTGATCAGTGTTTTCGAGATGATGTTGAGGTTGGCCGCCTCATCGAATTCCTTGCGCGAGGCAAGGTCGAAATCGGTGGCGATCTTGCGCAGCAGATCCGTCGACTTGATGATCTCGACCTGGCTCAGCACCGCCTCGCGATCGACCAGCACCCGCATCGCCTCGCCATTGCCCTGCCCGCCGGACGCGGGCTGCGTGAAGACGCTTTCGCCCGATTCGACCAGCAACCGCGTCTCGCTTTGATATTTCGGGCTGATCAGCGACGAGCCTGCAAAGGCCGCAACCGAGAGGCCAAGCGCCAGCGCGCCAATCAACGCCTTGCGCCGCCAAACGGCGGCGGCAAGCGCGGCCAGATCAATGTCCACATCGCGCTCATCGCGCGTCGGGGTGAACTGGTCCTGGCTCTTTGTCATGCCACTACTCCGAAATCACACACGCAAACGTCCACGGGGCACCCCATGTCACGATGAACGGTAAACAAGGATGGTAACCGCACGGTTAAGCTCATTGTGGAGATCGTCAGCAAAAATTGAACGACGGCACGTGACGAAGGTCGATGCGGCGGACGCCTTTACCGGCGGTTAACCCTAACAAGGCGATAACGAAGCAAGTCCGGCTGCGTTGCGCGCCGGTCGGCGTGACGGTGGGAAAGATATGCGTTCGCTTGTTCGTTTGGCCCTGATTGGCATTCTTGCGGTTTCCGTGACGGCCTGCTCAGGCTACCGGCCTGCGCCTGCTGCTTTCCATGAGGCGTTGAACCAGCCCTACATGTTGGGCGAAGGCGACAAGGTGCGCGTGACGGTGTTTGACCAGGAAGGGCTGACCAACACCTATGTCGTCGATCAGTCCGGCCATATCGCCTTTCCGCTTGTCGGCCCGGTTGCCGCGCGCGGATTGACAGTCCAGCAGCTCGAAGGCCGCATCGCGACAGGCTTGCAGAACGGCTTCGTGCGCAACCCCGATGTCAGCGTCGAGGTTGACACCTACCGCCCGATTTTCGTGATGGGCGAGGTGGGCTCGGCCGGGCAATATGCCTATGTGCCGGGCCTGACCGTGCAGAAAGCGATTGCGGTGGCAGGCGGCTTCAATGCACGCGCGGAACAGGGTTCGGCCGACATCACCCGCCAGATCAACGGGCGCATGATGACGGGGCGTGTGCTCATCTCCGACCCGATCCTGCCCGGCGACACGATCTATGTGCGCGAGCGCTTCTTCTGATGGAAGGGGCGCGCCATGGTTGGTTCACCCGCTGATCCGGCTGCCGAAAAAGGACGGCCTTTACGAATCGTTCACTGCTTCCGTTCACCGGTCGGCGGCATTTTCCGCCATGTGCGTGACCTGCTGGACGCGCAGGTCGATGCCGGACACGCGGTTGGCATAGTCTGCGATTCCTCGACGGGCGGCGCCTATGAGGAGCGCATGTTCGAGGCGATCAGGCCCAAACTGGCTCTGGGCCTCGCCCGGGTGGAAATGCAGCGCCATGTCGGCCCAGGTGATGTTCGGGCCGCATGGCGCACATTCAATGCGCTGAAGGCGCTCCAGCCCGATGTGTTGCACGGCCATGGCGCGAAGGGCGGTGTCTATGCGCGCGCCTTCGGCACGTTCATGCGCGGCGCGCATGGCAAGACAGCGCGGCTCTACTCGCCGCATGGCGGGTCGCTCCACTATGACACCGACACATTGGCCGGACGGCTGTTTTTCAATGCCGAGCGCATTCTGGAGCGCGCGACTGACCGGCTGATGTTTGTCGCCGACTATGAGCGCCGTACCTATCAGGCGAAGATCGGGGCCATCCGCGCACCGCATGAGATCATCTACAACGGCTTGCAACCTTCGGAATTCGATCCGGTTTTCGCCGTGCCGGGCGCGGCGGACTTCCTTTACATCGGAATGATGCGGGACCTGAAAGGTCCTGACCTGTTTCTGGATGCGCTGGCGCAAACCGAGAAGGCCGTCGGCCGCCCGCTGAACGCCGTGATGGTTGGCGCGGGCGATGATTTGCCCCACTACAAGGCGCAGGCCGCACGGCTTGGATTCGGCGCTCGCGTCACCTTTCACGATCCGATGCCCGCCCGGCAGGCGTTCGCGCTGGCGCGGCTTGTCGTTGTCCCGTCCCGTGCCGAAGCCATGCCCTACATCGTGCTGGAGACGCTTGCGGCAGGCAAGCCCATGATGGCGACCGCCGTCGGCGGCGTGCCCGAGATCTTTGGCGCTGACACGCGCGGCCTGATGCAGCCGGAGGTGGCATCGATTGCCGCCAACATGACAGCCGCACTCGACGATGAGGCGGCATGGATGGCCGCCATGCCATCTGCCGGGACGTTGAAAGCGCGCTTTGGCGCAGATGTGATGGCGGCGGGAATAGAGCGGGCCTATTTTTCAGCCTTGCGCCACCGCAACGGCGTGAAAGCGCCCTGATCATGCACCGAATCTTGACGCCTCACTGCCAGAATGACCGGTGAAAGAGCCGGGTGCCTGCCATGACCGATATGCCAAGTGTTGACGAGACGCTCACTGCGAAAGCCGCCGGGCAGTCGGCCAATGCACCGGTGAAGGCCAAGGTCGATGCGCCGCCGCTTGCCCCGCTGACATTGAACCCGCTGGCGCAGGATGTCGCCGAGCAGTTCAGCCACGAGACGATCAGTCCGGCGATGCTGACCGGCGTGCTGCGAGGCATTGATGCCCTGCTGATCACGCTGTCCGGCATCGCCGCCTATCTTGCCTATGTCGGCCACGGGCCGATGGCCAGTTTCTACTACCCGATCTCGTTCGTCGGCGGCGTCATCGGCATGATGCTGCTCGAATTCAACGGCGCCTATGCGATGAAGGTTCTGCGGGCGCCGCTCGCCTCCGTCGGCAAGGTGTTCACCATTCTTGGCGGCGCATTCGCGGCGCTCGCCATCATCGGGTTCTTCCTGAAAATCTCCGAGGATTTTTCGCGCCTTTGGTTCGCCTTGTGGTTTGCGACAGCCATTGCCAGCGTCGTGCTGGCCCGAGTGGCGTTGACAGTGGTGATCCGCCGCTGGGGGCGCAACGGAACGATGGAGCGGCGCGCCGTCATCGTCGGAGGCGGCCAATCGGCGGAAGACCTGATCCGCGCGATCGAACAGCAGCCCTACAACGACATCCGCATCCTTGGCCTGTTTGATGACCGCGACGGTGCGCGCTCGCCCAAGGTTGTGGCCGGCTATCCGAAGCTTGGCACGACTTCGGAACTGATCGGCTTTGCCCGCATCGCGCGTGTGGACATGATCATCGTGTCGCTGCCGATGGTGGCGGAGGCCCGCGTGATGCAAGTGCTCAAGAAGCTCTGGGTGCTGCCGCTCGACATCCGGCTTTCAGCCCATATGAGCCAGCTCCGGTTCCGCCCGCGCTCCTATTCCTACATCGGCTCGGTTCCGATGCTCGACATTTTCGACAAGCCCATCAACGACTGGGACTCGGTTGCCAAGCGCGTGTTCGACATCCTGTTCTCGCTTGTCGGCATCGCGCTCCTTTCGCCTGTGATGATTGCAACCGCGATTGCCATCAAGCTTGATTCCAAAGGCCCGGTGTTCTTCCGCCAGAAGCGCCACGGCTTCAACAATGAGGAAATCAGCGTCCTGAAATTCCGCTCGATGTACACCGAGATGTGCGACCCGACTGCGGTGAAGGCCGTCACCAAGGGCGATCCGCGGGTCACCAAGGTTGGCCGCTTCATTCGCAAGACGTCGATTGATGAGTTGCCGCAATTCTTCAACGTGCTGAAGGGCGATCTCTCGCTCGTCGGGCCGCGTCCGCATGCGGTTGCCGGCCGCGCGCAGGATCTGCTGTTCCATGAAGTCGTCGAAGGCTATTTCGCCCGGCACCGCGTGAAACCCGGCGTCACCGGCTGGGCGCAGATCAATGGCTGGCGCGGCGAAATCGACAGCGACGAGAAGATCAAGAGCCGCACCGAATATGACCTCGCCTATATCGAGAACTGGTCGCTGTGGTTTGACCTGAAGATCCTGATGCTGACGCCGATCCGGCTTCTCAACACGGACAACGCCTATTGAGCACATTCGCCGCGCCCTCGCCTGCCGCCCCGCTCTCAAGCGCCGAGATCAACCGCGCGCTGCTGAAATATATCGGCATCGTTGCGGTGGCCTTCGGGGTGTTCCTGTCAGGCTTCGTGATCAACGAGCCGGCGCCGTATGATCTTTACATGGTCGCGCTGGTGGGCGTTGCGTTTCTGGCAGGGCTTCGTCTTTCCCGCATCACGGTCGTCCCGCTTGCCTTCTTCATCGTCATCCTGATCGGCGGACTGCTGACCTTCACGCAGATCACCGACTATTCCGAAGCGCCGATGTATTATGCCGTCACAGCATTCCTCGCGCTGACGACGGTGTTCTATGCCGCCGCCATAGAGCGCAACCCGGCGATGCTCAAACCCATCATGTGGGCCTATGTGCTGTCGGCGATTGGCACGGGGGCGCTCGGCATCGGCGGCTATCTCGGCATCATTCCGGGTGGCGAGATCTTCACGCTCTATTCGCGCGCCAAGGGCGCGTTCCAGGATCCGAACGTGTTCGGCCCGTTCCTTGTGCTGCCGTCGCTCTATCTCATCTTTCGAATCGTCACCGGCAGGCTGCGTGATCTGCTGCTGTTTTCCGGTCCGCTGCTGTTCATCCTGCTCGCCTTGTTCCTGTCGTTCAGCCGCGCAGCCTGGGGGCTGATGGTGATCACCACCGCGTTGCTGGTGATGGCGCTGTTCCTCCAGAGCGAGAGCGCGAAATTCCGCATGCGCATCATTGTCCTGTCCGGCGTCGCGGTCGGGCTGGTGGTGGTGGCGCTGATCGTCGCGTTGCAGGTGCCGCAGATCGCAGACCTGTTCGAGCAGCGCGCCAAGGTGGTGCAGGATTATGACGGCGCGCGCGTCGGCCGATTTGCCCGCCATGCGATCGGCTTCTGGCTGGCCCTCGAAAAGCCGTTTGGCATCGGCCCCGTTGAGTTCGGCAAGATCTATGGCGAAGACACCCACGCCATGTGGCTGAAGGGGCTGATGGACTATGGCTGGCTGGGCTTCTTCGGCTGGTGGACGTTCTTCCTCTGGACGCTCGCGGCCGGCTTCAAGATCATGCTGCGCCCCCGCCCGTGGCAGCCTTACCTGCTTTGCGCGTGGATTGTGTTTCTGGGCCACCTGTTTGTCGGGATCGTCATCGACCTCGACAAATGGCGGCATCTTTATTTGATCTACGGTATCATCTGGGGCTGCATCGCGCTTGAAGCTGGCGTGCAGAGAAAGCGAGTGGCGAGTAGCGAGTAGCGAGTAGCGAGTAGCGAGTAGTGGAAGAGCAGCATCTCCTTGCAATTTACTATTCGCTATTGGCTATTCCCTCGCCTTCAGTTCATCGCCCCCGGCCCCGGCTTGGCGCCTGGCGGGCATTTGCCGAGAATGATCATGCCCAGCACCTCATCCTTGGTGACATCGGTGGTTTTCGCTTCGCCGACGACCTGGCCGTTTTTCATCACGAACACGCGGTCGGCGAGGTCGAATACGTCATGGATGTCATGGCTGATGAGGAAGATGCCGATTCCGTCCTTCTTCAATTCCTTGATCAGTTCGCCGACCTGAGCCGTCTCCTGCGGCCCGAGCGCCGCCGTCGGCTCGTCCATGATCAGGATGCGGGCGTTGAACAGGATGGCGCGGGCAATCGCGACCGACTGCCGCTGGCCGCCAGACAGCTTTGATACCGGCTCCTTGAAGCGGCGGAAATTCGGGTTGAGACGCCCCATCACCTTGCGCGCCTCGGCTTCCATCGCCGCATCGTCAAGTGTTCCCCAGCGGGTTTTCAGTTCGCGCCCAAGGAACAGGTTGGCCGCCGCATCCACATTGTCGGCGAGCGCCAGCGTCTGGTAGATCGTTTCGATCCCATACGCCTTGGCGTCACGCGGGTTGTCAATGTCGGCCTTTTGGCCGCGCACATAGATGTCGCCGCCATCGCGCTTGTATGCGCCAGACAGCATCTTGATCAGCGTCGATTTGCCGGCGCCGTTGTGGCCGAGCAGGGCGACAACCTCGCCCTCCTTCAAGTCAACCGACGCGTGGTCCACCGCCTTGATGCCTCCGAAGGCGATGGAGATGTCACGCATTTCAACGAGCGATTGTCCGTTTGCCATGATCAGGCCCTCCCCTTCTTCGGCTTATTTGGCGTTGCGGCGGTAGATGGTGTCGAGCCAGACGGCGACGACAAGCACGAAGCCGACAACGATCTGCTGGATGGCGGCGTCGAAGCCGATCAGCACCATGCCCGATTGCAGCGACTGCATGACCAGCGCGCCAAGGATCGCGCCATAGATCGTGCCGACGCCGCCTGCCAGCGATGTGCCGCCGATGACGGCGGCGGCAATCACATACAGTTCGTCGAGGGTGCCAAGCGCGTTGGTTGCCGAATTGAGGCGGGCAGATGCGACAACGGCGGCAAGCCCGGCGAGGAAACCCATCAGCGCGAAGATCTTCACCGTAACCCAGCGGGTGTTGATGCCAGCAAGTTCTGCCGCCTCGGGGTTGCCGCCGATAGCGAACACGTAGCGGCCAAAGGTGGTGCGCGTGGCGATGAACGTCATCACGATGCCGACGACGATCAGGATCAGGACCGGGATTGCAAAGCCGTGGGCGATGTAGAGCTCTTCGGGCGGCGTGGTGATGCCATTCGCCTCGACATATTGGCGCACGATGCCGATCGGCCACGGGTAGCTGTCGACCAGCCAGACGAAGCCGAGGATCAGGCCGCAGCCGAGCGCGCCCATGAAATATTCCGCCCACATCGGCCGCAGCGGGAACTGGAAGCGCTTGCGTTGCTGACGGCCGAAATAAATGAGTGCTATGACGCCGAGGCAGGCAATAATGCCGATGACCCAACTCCATGTCGCGCCGACCGAGCCGTAGGGTCCGCCGCCGAGCAGGGCGAAGGTGGTGTCAACCGGCGAAATCGTTTCACCGCGGGCCAGCATGAAGGCCGCGCCGCGCCAGACCAGAAGCCCGCCCAGCGTGACGATGAAGGCCGGGATGCCGAGATAGGCGACCAGCCAGCCTTGGAACGCGCCGACCAGAGTGCCTACGGCAAGTCCGAGAAGCACGGTCAGGATCCAGATCATCGGGTGACCGAGGCCCAGCCATTCCGGCAGCACCCAGACCTGGAAAATGCCCATGCACATGGCGGTGAAGCCAAGCACCGAGCCGACCGACAGATCGATGTGTCGCGTCACGATGATGAGCACCATGCCGGTGGCCATGATGCCGATGGACGCTGTCTGCACCGACAGGTTCCACAAATTGCGCGGCGTCAGAAACGCGCCAAAGCCGTTGACGATCAGGCCGTAGAGATGAAAGCCGATCCAGATCAGCAACAACGCGCCCGCCATCCCAAGAAGGCGGCTGTCGATTTCGGTGGCCTTGAGGAAGCGGGCGAACGCCCCTTCCTGCGCCTGCATGTGCTGCATCGCCGGCGTCGCGCCAGTTGGAGTGTTGCTCACGGATGTCCCTCCCATCAGAGCCGTCAACGGTTGCGCCATTATGGTTTTGGTAAGACATTGGCGCAGCTTGCAAAAACGCCGGGCCGAAGCCCGGCGCATACAATGATGCGATGTGTTTCGGCAGAAGCCGAAAACAGCGTTGCTTTATGTTCCAGCCGAAGCCGAAATCAGCAGCCGTTGACGCCGGCCATCGCGCCTTCACAAGCCTGCTCTTTCGAGATGTGGCCTGCGTCGATGGCGACGCCGATATTGTCTTTGGTCAGCGGGGTCGGAGCGAGCAGGATCGCGTTCATCTCGACGCCTTTTTCGCCGCCCGAGAACTTCACGGCGTTCGGGATGGCATCCAGAGCGGTGCCGCCGGCGAGCGCGGAGGCGATTTCACCGGCAGCCTTGCCGAGCTGGCGGGAGTCTTTCCAGACCGACACCGTCTGTTCGCCGCGGGCGACGCGGTTGATGGCTGCAAGGTCACCGTCCTGACCGCCGATCGGGATGTTGAGGCCCTGGGCTTTCAGCGCGGCGATCGCACCACCGGCCATGCCGTCGTTCTGAGCCAGAACGGCGTCAACGGCGTTGTTGTTGGCGGTGAGGATCTGCTCCATGTTTTTCTGGGCGTTTTCCGGCTTCCAGCCGTCGGTGAAGGCTTCACCCACGATCTTGATCTTGCCGGCGTCAACATCAGCCTTGATGACTTCCATCATGCCTTCAAGCAGGAAGCCGGCGTTCGGATCGCCCTTGTCGCCTTTGATGATCGCATAGTTGCCTTCCGGCTTCGCAGCTTTCACCTGTTCGGCAATGATGCGGCCGACGCCCTTGTTGTCGAAGGTCAGGTAGAAGGCGCGCTGATCTTCGATCAGGCGGTCATAGCCAACGACCGGGATGCCTTCGGCGGCAGCCTTGTCGACGGCCGGGCCGATCGCATCCTTGTCCATGGCGAGGATCACGAGCGCGTTGACGCCCTGCGCGATCAGCGCTTCGATGTCGGTCAGCTGCTTGGCAGCCGAGCCCTGCGCGTCGGCCGACACATATTCGTTGCCGGCGGCTTCGATGGCGGCCTTCATGGCTGCTTCGTCGGTTTTCCAGCGCTCTTCCTGGAAGTTCGACCACGAAACGCCGATTTTCTTGCCTTCGGCGAGAGCCGAGCCGGCAAAGGACACGGCAAAAACCGCGCCCGCAAGCGCGAGTGCATATTTCTTCATCATTTCCTCCCCAGTGCCGAAAACCGGCACGATCCGATCATGAGCCATGATGGCCCGAACCTTTAATTCAAGGCTCGAAAAAAAGATTGGCGAATTACGCCTTTCGTGTCAACATCAATGTTGCAGAATGGCGAGGCTTCCTGTTTCCGTTGGGGAAATCAGCCATGCGCTGCCGATGTTGGGGAGGCATCGCCGATGGGGTCGCCGTTTTCAGGCAAGGCTGGCAGCCCGGCGCTGGTGCGCTCGGATGATTTGCGCCGGGCCAACATGGTGCGAATCCTGCGGGCCGTGCGGCATGCACAGCGCATCTCGCGCACCGAACTGGCGCAGGCGACCGCGCTTTCCCCTGCCACCATTTCGACCATCACCGCCGCGTTGATCGGCGAGCGCGCGCTGCGCGAGCAGGATGCTGCTGGCCCTGCCCCGCGCCGCGGGCGCCCGCAGGTGGCGCTGGGGCTTGATCCGCGCGGCGGCCTTGTCGCAACCGTCGCGCTCAGCCTCAATACGGCGCGCTTTGCCCTTTACGATTTCGCCGGGGCCGAAATCCATGTGACCGACGCGCGAATCGAGACACTGAAAGCCAACCCGGGCGAAATCACCCGCGCGATCGCCTATGCCTTGTCCGGCATGATGGCAGAACTGCCCGGAACGCTGCCGCCGGTTCGGCAGGTGTCACTCGGTGTGCAGGGTGTGACGGATACTGCCGGGCGGACGATGCTCTGGTCGCCGATCACGAAAGGCGAAGTGCGCTTCGCCGATGATCTGGAACGGCTGGTCGGCATTCCGGTGACGGTCGCCAATGACAGCGACGCGACAGCCATTGCGCTGCGCCACACAGAACCGGAGCGCTATGGCGGCGACTTTGTTTCGATCGCCATGACGGACGGAATTGGCATGAGCATGTTTGTCGGCGGCCAGTTGTTTTCGGGCGTGCGTTCATCGGCGGCCGAATTCGGCCACATGGTGCATCACTATGACGGGGCGCTGTGCCGCTGCGGGCGGCGCGGCTGCATCGAGGCCTATGCCGGGGATTACGCCATTCACCGCGCCGCTCACGGCATCGACCCGCATGCAACGCCCCGCAACGACATCGACAGAGACGAGTTTTCCGCCCTGTCGCAGGCCGCAATGGCGGCGGACGGGCCGGAGCGCCGCGCCTTCCTTCAGGCTGCGCGCGCGCTCGGCGTCGGCCTGCGCAATGTTTTCGCGCTGATCGACCCGGCCCCCGTGGCGCTTGTCGGATTTGGCGGCGCAGGCGAAGCCCTGCTTGAACCTGAACTCCGGTCGATCCTCAAGGACGCTTTCGCCGTGTCCGGCCGCGACGACATCCAGATCAGCTGGCACCCGCATTCCGCCCCGCTCATCAACCGCGGTGCGGCCGAGCGCGGGCTGGAGTTGCTGGAACAGCGCATCGGCGCCGCGTCGGCCTCCCATTTCGACGAAGGCATGGCCGCGGCGGAATGATCCATGTTTCGGCGGCATTTCCACCGCGCGGCGATTGACCGGAGCCGCACGAACCCTGTATGCCGCAGCCGGATCGGAGTGTAGCGCAGCCTGGTAGCGCACTTGACTGGGGGTCAAGGGGTCGTGGGTTCGAATCCCGCCACTCCGACCATTCAATTCCCCGCCGACGCAAAAGACAAATCACCGCGTCGAAGCGCGGCGATCGCAGCAAAATGATCCGTTGTCAGCGCGCCTGATCGAGCAGGCGCTTGCACTCAAGCAGGTCAAACAGAGTCTCCTGCAACAGGGCCCGGTTGTCCTTGCCGATGCTGTCGGGGCTGTCGGAGGCACTTGCAGCCTCCCCGCCGCCCATGCCGAAAAAGCGCCGCGAGACGGGAGGCTTCGGCTTGCCGACGATGATTTCATTGTCAGGCAAAGCCGCCGCGCGAGACTGGGGCGCAGCTGTTGGCGCGGCATCTTGCTGGCGCTTGTCGGCGATGGCGCGCGCGGCTTCCATGTCGCCTGCGCCCAGCGCCTGCACGAAGGCCACGCCATTGTCCTTGATGAGGCGTTGCGCGCCCTTGATCGTGTAGCCGCGATCATAGAGCAGATTGCGGATGCCCTTGATGAGGTCGACATCGACGGGGCGGTAATAGCGCCGGCCACCGCCTCGCTTCATCGGCTTGATTTGGGCGAAGCGGGTTTCCCAAAAGCGGAGCACATGCTGCGGGAGGTCAAGCTCATCGGCCACTTCGCTGATGGTGCGAAACGCATCCATGCCCTTGTCCGACATCAGGCCACTCCTAAACAGAATCGCACAGCACTTCCCGCCACATTTCAGCGGGATGATGCCAATCATTCAAGCGAAAGATGAAAGCGCGCTCACAAACCCTTGGCGCGGCGGATTTCGTGACCGACCTGAACGCGGTTCTTCAGCACGTTGGAGGCCTTGAACGAGATCACGCGGCGCGGGGTGATCGGCACTTCCTCGCCCGTTTTCGGATTGCGGCCGATACGCTCATTCTTGTCGCGCAACTGGAAGGTGGCAAAGGAGGATATCTTCAACGCCTCGCCGCGTGCGACGGCATCGCTCATTTCCTGCAGGACCATTTCAACCAAATCGGCCGATTCCGTGCGTGAGAGACCGACTTTGCGATAAACCGCTTCCGCCAGATCGGCGCGCGTCAATGTCTTGCTGGCCATGCATTCCCCCGCATTTGGCGCGGCAAACTAATTCGATTGAAGGATTTGGTCAAGGACGGCAAAAATCACCTTCATTTACGCCGCAACATCATCATTTCAACGGCTTACCAACGGATCAGCGTCGCGCCCCAGGTGAAGCCGCCGCCCATCGCCTCAAGCAGGACGAGGTCGCCTTTCTTGATCATCCCGGCCGTCACGGCATGCTCCAGCGCCAACGGCACGGAAGCCGCCGATGTGTTGCCATGGCGGTCGACGGTGACAACCACCTTCTCCAACGGGATGCCGAGTTTCTTGGCAGCGCCCTCGACGATGCGCACATTGGCCTGATGCGGCACGAACCAGTCAATGTCGTCAACGGTGACACCGGCCTTGGCAAGCACATCATCGATCACGTCGGTGATCATGGCGACAGCATGCTTGAACACCTCGCGGCCCTGCATGCGCAGGTGCCCGACCGTTTGTGTCGTCGACGGTCCGCCATCGACAAAAAGCTTGTCCTTGTGGGCGCCGTCCGAGCGCAGGCTGGAGACGATGATGCCCGGCGCGTCATCACCGGCATCCGCTGGCGTGACGACCGCTTCAAGCACGACAGCGCCCGCACCGTCGCCGAATAGCACGCATGTCGTGCGGTCCTCCCAGTCGAGGATGCGCGAGAATGTTTCGGCGCCGATCACCAGCGCGCGGCGCGCCTGCCCGGCCTTGAGATACATGTCGGCGGTCGCGACGGCATAGACGAATCCGGAGCAGACCGCCTGCATGTCGAAGGCGAAGCCGTGGCTGATGCCGAGCCCGTGCTGGATTTCCACCGCGGTTGCCGGAAACGTGTTGTCCGGTGTGGCGGTCGCCACGATGACCAAATCGATGTCGGCGGGTTGCATCTTTGCGTTGGCAAGTGCCGCCCGCGCTGCGGCTAGGCCGAGCGTCGACGTGGTTTCCCCTGCGCCCGCGATATGCCGCTGACGGATGCCGGTCCGCTGGACGATCCACTCGTCGCTGGTTTCGAGCATCGTTTCCATTTCGGCGTTGGTCAGGATGCGGGCGGGCATGGACTTGCCGACACCGCGCACGACAGAGCGGCGCGCAATCATCTCACTCATGTCAGACGGCCTTCCCAATGGCTTGCGCGGCGGACGGCTGGGCGGTCACCGCGCGCGCATGGAATTCGTTCAAGTCAGAGGCGATTTTGGCAATGATGCCATTGCGGCCCATCTGGTAAGCGAGTTCGACGGCCGCCGCAAAGCCTTCGGCATCCGTGCCGCCATGGCTTTTGACAACAATGCCGTTGAGGCCGAGGAACACCCCGCCATTCACCTTGCGCGGGTCCATCTTCTCGCGCAGCGCATCAAACGCGCCCTTGGCAAGCAGATAGCCGAGGCGCGCCATGAGCGTGCGTCCCATCGCATCGCGCAAATATGAGGCGATCTGCTTGGCGGTGCCCTCCGCCGTCTTCAAGGCGATGTTGCCGGCAAAGCCTTCCGTCACCACCACATCGACGACGCCTTTGCCGAGGTCGTCACCTTCGACGAAGCCGTGATAGGCAAGAGAGGACAGGTTGGCGGCCTTCAACAATTTGCCAGCCTCCTTGACCTCTTCCTGCCCCTTGATCTCCTCGACGCCGACATTGAGCAAACCGACCGTCGGCCGCGGGATGGCAAGCAACGCACGCGCCAGGGCAGCGCCCAGGATGGCGAAATCGACCAGCTGCTGCGCGTCCGCGCCAATCGTCGCGCCAACGTCGAGCACGACGCTTTCCGACTTCACATTGGGCCAAATGGCGGCAATCGCCGGGCGTTCGATATTCGCCATCGGGCGCAGGCAGAACTTCGACATCGCCATCAGCGCGCCGGTGTTGCCCGCAGAGACGCAGGCTTGGGCCTCCGATGTCTTGACCGCCTCGATTGCTTTCCACATCGATGATTTGTAGCGGCCAGCCCGTAACGCCTGGCTTGGCTTGTCTTCCATCGAGACAGACACATCGCAATGGATGACTGTCGCGACGGCCTTCAACGCAGGCAGACTATCCAGAACAGGGCTGATCGCCTCGGCGCGGCCAAACAGCAGCGGCTTGATGTCCGGCCGGCGGCGCAGCGCGATCGCCACTCCGGGCAGCACGACCGACGGGCCGACATCGCCCCCCATCGCGTCAATTGACAGTGTAACCAAACCCGCTTCCTCGATCAGGGCCGGAATGCCGGTTGCGCTTCTAGCCCGCGTGTTCCGGCAAAAGAAGGCCCAAAGGATGATTTTCTGGGCAAACTTCGTTTGGGTTGCGCCCAAAATGCAGCCATGCCTCTGTTTGAAATCCGTCTTTCGAGGCGTTTTGCCTTCATGTTGGCGTGCGAACAGAGCGAGCCTCGAAGCACGAGCAAAAAGGCACCTCAGGATGACGAGGATTTCAAACGAAGATACTGCTGACCATTCGCCTCAATCCGACTTTTTCCCCCATTGGCGCAAGGCGCGCGCCATCGGGCTTTCATCCTCCGGTTGCAAGGCAGCGACTGCAGCCTCGTCAAAGGTAGCGCCCGGCGCACGGGGATAGGGATCAAGTCCGAGCGCCATATGCTCGATCACCAGCGGGCCGGCGTCAAACGTGTCGCCTGCAAAACATTCCGGCTCGTCTTCCGGAGAGGCGTCAAAGGCAAGATCCTCGGCGTCCCCGGCATCGCCTGCCCGCTTTGGCCTGTTTGCCTTGACTTCAGGCAGGAAGCGCAGATCGATCTCCTCGCGGATATGCTGACGCACGGGATCGGTGGTGACAATGCAAGCCTGCTCGACGACAGCCTCGACATGGCCGGTCAGCGCAAACCCGTCCTTGCGCCATTGGCGGGCGTGCAGCGTCCAGTTCAAAGCATGCACAGCCAGAATGCCGAGTTCTGCGGCGACGGCGGCACATGCGGCTTGATCCAGCGCGCCGGTGAAATGCTCGCCCTTCTTGGTGAGCCGGGCCGGACGGACAAGCAGTGTCGGCGCGCTCATGCGGCCTCACCCATGCCAGCGGTGCCAAACGCGAGGCGGCCATCCAGGAAGCCATTGGCCACGCTGCGCTCGGCCGCATCCGCCGCGCCAAAGGCGTAGGCTGCAAGCCCGGCGGCATCGGCAAGCTTGCCGTCGGGTGTGACATTGCGCTCCAGCGCCGCTGCAAGCGCCGCACCATCCTTCTCGTCAATGGCGCGGGCATAGGCATCGACCCGGCCATAAAACATCGAAGCCAGTTTCTTCATGCGCTTGGGCACGCCGGTATCGCCGATCCCAAGCTCGCGCAGCGAGTGGTCGACGTCCTTGAAGAACTCTTCAGTGAGGGTCTGCGTGAGGTCGCGCACCGCCCCATCGGCGCCGCGCGTCGCGCGCAGCACAAGGCCCATATGCAGGCTCAGCATCTCGAAGCGGCCAAGCGGCGTATCTGGCACGCCAAAGCGCGCGTAAAGCGGCTGCTGCCGGGCGGCTGCCACAATTGACGCAAAAAGCGCATCTACCACCGCTGCATTGGCCTTGGGCGCGATGCCAAGATAACGCATCAGCCTGTTCATGAGCCTTGTCCTTTCACGGCCGGGAGACGGCGTTCCTTGCATCAGCGGCCGAGCTGGTTTAGCCAAGCCCTGCTGGAGCGCCTGACGCCCCGGCCCATTTGCGGAGTGTCAGATGTCCCGTCCCGCCCCGGCTTTCAAGTCCCGTCTTGCAGCGACCGTCCTGCTGTCTGCCGGAGCCGTGTTGCTCGCCGCCTGCAACACGGTTGGTGTGGGTGACAGCCTGAAGCTGCGCCAGAGCTACACCAATGGCTATGTGGTTGATCCACAAGCGCTTGAACTGGTGCCCGTCGGCTCGTCGCAGGAGCAGGTGACACTGGCGCTTGGCACGCCCTCGACGATCAACGCTTTCGGCGGGCGGCAGGCCTTCTATTACATTTCGCAGCAGCGCACCCGCCCCGTGGCTTTTGCAAAATCGCGGCTGATCGGGCAGCGCGTGCTCGCCGTCTATTTCGACAGCGAGCAGAAGGTGGACCAGATCGCCGATTACGGCCTGCAAGATGGCCGCCTGTTTGATTTCGTCACCCGCACCACGCCGACAGGTGGCGCCGACGCCTCGTTCCTGATGAACGTGATCCGCGGCCTTGCCGGAGGCGGGCGTCCGAGCGGCAGCAACCCGATCATGGGGCTTTGAATTGCGCCAAGTTGGGCGGCCAACGGGGTGACTTCAAATTGGCGGTATGAGGTGCAAGGCAGCCGCGCCTCCTGATACAGCCAGCGGAGACAATTTTCGGTCGAATGTCGCCAGTCTGCCGGAGTTCAAGACTGCCAGCGCCAGCAAGTAAGTGTCTGTCACAGATGCGTGGGAGACGATGAGTGTTGGATCGACAAGCTTCCCATCAGCCAGGCTGACGCCATCCGGCCAAAACAAGTGACCCGGCAGACGTCGCAAACGCGCCAGCGCACTGACAGCCATGTTGGCCGTCGGCCATGCATTGGGATATTTCGGGTGCGATGTGATGCGGATGAAGCCGTTCTCGGTGATGGGGCATGTCGCCCAAGAGGTCAAACCCTCGGTTTCAAACCAACGATGCGCAACCTCGTGGTTGATGTGTGACGGATCAACAAGCGCGATCAGAACATTCACATCGAGCAGGAACGTCACGGTTCGGCGTCACGCAACGCGTTGACAAGTTCCAGTGTCACGGGCGCGTTTGCTGCCGACATCAGCGGAATCCCATTGCGCTCCGAAGCCACACCGGACGGCCTAAGAGCCTGCCTGGCCAATTCAGAAACAACCTTGCCAATGGAACGGTCCGTTTGGGCCGCAAGGCCCCTTGCGGCGATCAAGACATCATCGTCGATATCGAGCGTGGTTCTCATAAGGTCATCAGTATGACATCACGCATCAAACATCAAGCATCATTGGGTGCTTTCCCGGTCGATCACTCCTCCGATCTGGTCCTTGGCGACAATCAAAATGCAAAAAGGCCGCCGGATCGCTCCGGCGGCCTTTTCGTTTTGGATGCAGCGCTGATCAGTGCGCCAGAACGGCGAGCAGCAGCAGGGCCACGATGTTGGTGATCTTGATCGCCGGGTTCACAGCCGGGCCCGCCGTGTCCTTGTAGGGGTCGCCGACGGTGTCACCGGTGACCGACGCCTTGTGGGCATCCGAGCCCTTCAAGTGCTTCACGCCGTCCTTGTCGATGAAGCCGTCCTCGAAGGATTTCTTGGCGTTGTCCCAGGCGCCGCCGCCCGAGGTCATCGAGATGGCGACGAAGAGGCCGTTGACGATCACGCCGAGGAGCGATGCGCCCAGCGCCGCGAAGGCCGAGGCCTTGTCACCGGAAATCGCCAGCACGCCGAAATACACAACCAGCGGAGCCAGAACCGGCAGCAGAGACGGGATGATCATCTCTTTGATCGCGGCGCGCGTCAGGATGTCGACGGCGCGGCCGTAATCCGGCTTCACCGTGCCTTCCATGATGCCCTTGTTCTCTCGGAACTGGCGGCGCACTTCCTCGACAATCGAACCTGCCGCGCGGCCGACGGCCGTCATGGCGATGCCGCCAAAGAGGTATGGGATCAGGCCGCCGAAGATAAGGCCGGCGACAACATACGGGTTGGCGAGGTCGAAGGTCACCGCCGTCATGCCTGCGAAATACGGATACTGCGCGGCATTGGCGATGAAGTAATTGAGGTCGTTCGAGTAGGCGGCGAACAGCACCAGCGCGCCGAGGCCTGCCGAACCGATGGCATAGCCCTTGGTCACGGCTTTCGTCGTGTTGCCGACCGCGTCGAGCGCGTCGGTCGAGTGGCGCACCTCCTTCGGCAGGCCCGACATTTCGGCGATGCCGCCGGCATTGTCGGTGACCGGGCCGAACGCATCGAGCGCGACGATCATGCCTGCAAGACCCAGCATGGCGGTGACCGCGATGCCGGTGCCGAACAGGCCGCCAAGCTGGTAGGTGGCGATGATGCCGCCGACGATGACGATGGCCGGAAGCGCCGTCGACTCAAGCGAGACGGCAAGGCCCTGGATCACGTTGGTGCCGTGGCCTGTGACGGACGCCTGCGCGATCGAGTTGACCGGACGCTTGTTGGTTCCGGTGTAATACTCGGTGATGATGACGATGAGCGCCGTCACCACGAGGCCGATCAAGCCGCAATAGAACAGATGGCGGCCGATCAATGTGGTGCCGTCTGCCAGTGCGATTGGGCCCCAGCCGATGGTGAGGGAGGTCGCGCCGCCGAGGCCGATCACCGACAGGACGCCGGTGGCGATCAGACCCTTGTAGAGCGCGCCCATGATGTTGTTGTTCGGCCCGAGCTTGACGAAGAAGGTGCCGATGATCGAGGTGATGATCGACGCGCCGCAGATAGCGAGCGGATAGATCATGACGGAGCCGAGCACGCCGGTCCCGGCAAAAAGGATCGCGCCGAGAACCATGGTCGCGACAACCGTCACGGCATAGGTTTCAAACAAGTCGGCGGCCATGCCCGCGCAGTCGCCGACATTGTCGCCGACATTGTCGGCGATGGTCGCGGGGTTGCGTGGATCATCCTCGGGGATGCCCGCTTCAACCTTGCCGACGAGGTCGCCGCCGACATCGGCGCCCTTGGTGAAGATGCCGCCGCCGAGACGGGCGAAGATCGAGATGAGCGATGCACCGAAACCCAACGCCACCAGCGCGTCGATGACAACGCGGCTGTTGGGCTCAAGGCCCATGGGTCCGATCAAGATGGCGTAATAGACGGCAACGCCGAGCAGGGCGAGGCCGGCAACCAGCATGCCGGTGATGGCGCCCGCCTTGAACGAGATCTCAAGGCCGCCGGCCAGGCTCTGCGAGGCGGCCTGCGCCGTGCGCACATTGGCGCGCACCGAGACATGCATGCCGATGAAGCCTGCGGCGCCCGACAGAACCGCGCCGATGGCAAAGCCGATGGCGGCGGCCGCGCCCAGCAGAAGCCAGGTCACGACGAACACGACGGCGCCGACAATCGCGATGGTGGTGTATTGGCGCGAAAGATAGGCCTGCGCACCCTCACGGATGGCTGCGGCGATTTCCTGCATGCGCGCGTTGCCTTGGCTGGCCGCCATGACTGATTGCGTCGCCCAGGCGGCATACGCAACAGACAGCAAGCCGCAGGCGATGACAGCATAAAGCATGGTCACATCCCTACTTTCATGGTCTGGTTTCGGGCCGACCCCTCCGGCCCGGATTGAAACTTCGCCGCGCGTGGCTCTTTACGGCCCGTCCGGCGTCGCGCGCCTTATGCTTAAGGCGGAGTTAAAAAGTCAAGTTGGATGGTTTGGCGGCAATGTCTCGGTCTTTCATCCCCTTCATCCTGAGGTGCTTTTTCCCTTCGTGCTTCGAGGCTCGCAAAGCAGGCACCTCAGCATGAAGGAAAAGGCCTCGAAGGACGAAGCGGTTAAAACCTTGGGCAAATCGGGCGTTGAAACCGGGAGACGACCGATCGCAAACTCTCAAGCGGTGCTGATCCGGGCCCGCGTGCCCCAGACCAGAGCCGCGAGACTGAGGGCTGCGACGGGAAACACGGTCAGGTTCAGCGCGTTCCAACCGCTCAGCGTGTAGACGACGCCCGACATCAGCGACGCGACAGCCACGCTGCCAAACAGGATAGCATCATGAAAACCCTGCACAAGCCCCTTTTCGGACGGGCGGTAGGTTTCGGCGACAAGCGAGGTCGCGCCGATGAAGGCGAAATTCCAGCCGAGGCCGAGGAGGATCAAATTCGCCCAGAAAAACGGCGTCGTCTGGCCTGACAGGCCGATGATGGCGGCAATCACCAGCAGGCCGAAGCCGGCCAGAATCAGGGTGCGCTTGCCGAATTTCACCACGAGATCGCCGGTGAAAAAGCTTGGCGCGAACATCGCCATCACATGCCAGGAAATGCCGAGGAACGCGTCATATTCCGCGCAGCCCGCGCCCACCATGGCGAGCGGCGCGCCCGTCATCAGATAGGTCATCATCGTGTAGGCACCGACACCGCAGGCAAGGCCGGCGATGAATTTCGGTTGCCGGATGATTTCGGCGCGCGGGCGCGGCGTCGCGGTGTCAGCCAGCGTCGACGCGCTGACCGGAACCGGCACATTGACAGTTGCGATCACCAGCGCGCCAATCAGCGCCAGCACAAACACGGCGGCAAACGGCCCGGCAAAGGCATGCGGGGCGAACAAATCCCGCGTTGCGATCACGATTTGCGGGCCGATGACGGCGGAAAACACGCCGCCGAACAGCACCCATGAAATCGCCTTCGGCTTGAAGGCGGGCGGTGCCGCATCGGCGGCGGCAAAGCGATATTGCTGGACGAAAGCGCCGCCCATTCCGATGAGCAACAGGCCGAGTGCGAAGCCCCAGAACGCGTCAACCATCAGCGCAGCGAAGGCAACCAAACCGCCAAGCGCGGTGATGCCGGTGCCCGACATGAAACCGCCCTGCCGCCCCAGCCGCGCGACCAGCCATGCCGCGGGCAGCGCACCCACAGCGACGCCGATGTTGAACCCTGTCACCGGCGCGGTGGCAAGCGACTTGTCGGCCCCAAGCAACATGTAGCCCGCCAATCCGCCGGTCGAGATGGCGATCGGGGCCGCCGAACCGACGATCGCCTGCGTGGCGGCGAAGGTCAGCGCCGTGAGCTTGGCTGAACGCAGAGTGGCGGGCGAACCGCTCATCTGCCCTTTGCGCGCCCCGTTTCAGGCACGGTGATGTCGCCGCGCCGTGCGCGCGCGATGCGATCCAGAACGGCGTTGACCATGCGCGGCTCCTCTCCGTCGCCGAAAAACGCCGAAGCGATCTCGACATATTCGGTTATCGCGACCGGCACCGGCACGTCCTTGCGATGGATCATCTCCCATGCCCCGGCGCGCAGAACGGCGCGCAGCGTCGAATCGAGCCGGGACAGCGGCCAGCCATCGACCAAGCTGGCATGGATGACGGGATCAAGCTCCGTCTGCTTTTCCACCACACCGGCGAGGATGGCGCGAAACCATTGCGCATCGGCATCGCGATATTGCTCTCCATCGATTTCCTGACCGAGGCGGAAATTCTCATATTCGGCCGTCGTCTCGATAAGTCCGGTGCCTGCCACATCCATCTGGTAGAGCGCCTGCACGGCGGCGAGCCGCGCGGCCCCCCGCTTGTTGACCGGCGTGTCTTTGCCGCGCACGGCCTTCGTTGCGCCCTTGGACGCGGCCTTGGACGCGGCCTTGCCTGCCGGTTTGCGCTCAGGCACCGTAGCGTTCCTTGACCTTCAGAAGCGCGAGCGCGGCCTCGGCGGCGGCTCCCCCCTTGTCGAGTTCGGACTTGCGGGCACGGCGCAGCGCCTGCGCCTCGTTCTCGACCGTCAGGATGCCATTGCCGATGCAAAGCCCTTCCATCGTCAAGGACAGGATGCCACGGGCGCTTTCGTTGGCGACGACATCGAAATGGTAGGTCTCGCCGCGGATGATGACGCCGAGCGCCACGAAGGCATCATAATGCTCGCCCGCCATGGCGATCGCACCCGGCACTTCCAGCGCGCCCGGAACCGTGACGACGTCCACTTCGGCACCCGCTTTTTCGAGCGCGGCTTTCGCGCCTTCGAGCAGCAGATCGGCGAGGTGGTCATAGAAGCGCGCCTCGACGATGAGGACTTTCAATTCGGACATGGTTTCACCTTGGGAGAGGATGCACGCGCTCAGATCATAATCGCAGCATGCTCTAGGCCGGTTTGCCGCTTTCGGCAAGCCGCGCGACATAGCGGGCGAGCGGATCGATCTCGAGGTTGACCCGGTCCCCGGACTGCGCGGCGCCCCATGTGGTGACGCTCAAGGAGTGGTCGATCAACAAGACGTCGAACCGGTTGCCCTCCACCCGGTTCACCGTCAGCGACGTCCCGTCCAGCGCGACAGAGCCCTTTTGCGCGATGAAGCGGGCGAGATCGGCCGGGGCATCAATGATGAACCGCACGGCATCGCCCTCGGCGCGCCGCTCGGCGATCAGACCCTGCCCGTCCACATGGCCGGTGACGATGTGGCCGCCGAGCTCATCGCCCATCTTCAACGACCGTTCGAGATTGAGGCGTGTGCCTTCGCGCCACATGGCGGCCGTTGTCAGCCGCAGCGCCTCCTCCCACGCCTCGACCTCGAACCAGTCGCGACGGTTCCTGTCTGTATCCTTGCCTTTGGCGACGACAGTGAGGCAGACGCCCGAGCAGGCGATGGACGCGCCCATGGCGATGCTGTCCGCATCATAGGCTGTCGCGATGCGGAAACGCTTGCCGCCGTCGCGCGGCGTTGCGGCGGTGATTTCGCCAATATCGGTGATGATTCCGGTGAACATCAGGCGCGCACCCACTCTTTGCACTCGTCCCGTCCATAGACCCACGCGCCCGTCAGGCGAAAGCCTGCAAGCATGTTTTCGGCGGTGAACGGAGCGTCGATGCCGTCCGCGCCGATGGTGTCGGGCGAGGTGAAAAGCATGATGCGGTCTACCAGGTTCTCTTCCAGAAACGAGCGCGCCAGCCGCGCGCCGCCCTCGACCAGCACCGAGGCGTGGCCCATGGCCGCCAGGTCCTCCATCAGTTCGGGCAGGGCCACATGGTCGCCATGGCGGTCGGTCGCGATCAGCCGGGCACCTGCACGTTCCAACGCACGCGCTTGCGCCGACGACGGATCGAAGCCGGCGAGCATGACCTGCGGGCCTCCGTCATGCAGCATCCGCGCCTGTGTCGGGAGATCGAAAGCCCGGTCGATCACCAGCCGTGCGGGCGAGCGCGCCTCCAGTCCCGGCAAACGGCAGGTCAGCGCCGGATCATCGGCGAGCGCGGTGCCGATGCCGACACAGATCACATCGGCGCGCGCGCGCAACAGG
Organism: Rhizobiaceae bacterium; assembly: GCA_025458045.1. Lineage (GTDB taxonomy): Bacteria > Pseudomonadota > Alphaproteobacteria > Rhizobiales > Rhizobiaceae > JALOTE01. The sequence continues at coordinate 11,817 of JALOTE010000005.1, read as the reverse complement.
TGGACCTGCGCGTTGGCTACCGGTCCTGTGACGGCGACCCGTTGACCGCTGCGGCCGATCTTGCCGTCGGCGGAAAGCGCAAGCTTCAGAATCACTTCCGGGCGTTTGCGCAGGGATCGAGTCAGGTACCCGGCCAGCCTGTCGGCCGCCTCCTCCGCCAGAACGCCCTCCTCCACGTCAATTCCGGCAGCGCGCAGGATCGCATAGCCACGGCCGGACACGCGGGGATCAGGGTCAGCTGCGGCACCGACGACGCGGGCAATGCCGGCATCGACAAGGGCGTTGGCGCAAGGCGGCGTGCGGCCATGATGGGCGCAGGGTTCGAGCGTCACATAGGCCGTCGCACCCCGCGCGCCCGTGCCTGCTTCCACCAGCGCCTGTGTCTCGGCATGTGGCCGCCCTCCCAACGCTGTGACACCTCGCCCGATGATGACGCGATCCTTGACGATGAGGCAGCCGACCGACGGATTGGTGCCAGTCCGCCCCGCATGGCGCTCGGCATATCGGATAGCGGCGGACATGAAGCGCAGGTCGGTCAGGCGCATGTCGGTCAGGCGCATGTCGTGGGCAATCACCGCCATTGCACGCCGCCCATGCGCTCACCCATCGCGGTCCGGCAGGCCCGGTGCATCCTCTGCATCCATGGCGTTGAGGAAGCCCTGGAAATCCTCGTGGCTTTGGAAGTTGTGGTAGACGGAGGCAAAGCGGACATAAGCGACGTCATCGAGGCCCTTGAGGGCGGTCATGACATGGCGGCCGATGTCCTCGGTGCGGATCTCGCTTTCGCCAAGGCTTTCAAGCTGGCGCACCACGCCGGAAATGGCGCGCTCCACGCGTTCCGGGTCCACCTCGCGTTTGCGCAAGGCCGTCATCACCGAGCGGGCGAGCTTGTCACGGTCAAACGGGACGCGCTTGCCGGAACGCTTCAAGACCGTCAATTCGCGCAATTGCACGCGCTCGAAGGTTGTGAAGCGGCCGCCGCAATCAAGGCAAACGCGGCGGCGGCGGATGACGCTGTTGTCCTCCGCCGGCCGCGAATCCTTCACGGACGTATTGTCAGACTGGCAGAACGGACAGCGCATCTGGCCGCCGTCACACCGTCTGGTAGATCGGGAAGCGGCCTGTCAGCAGTTTCACTTCCTCACGCACGCGCGCTTCGGTCGCGGCGTTCGCCTCATCCGAACCCGCATCACGCAAGCCGTCCATCACCTCGGTGATCAGGCGTCCAACTTCGCGGAACTCGGCCACGCCGAACCCGCGCGAGGTTGCCGCAGGCGTTCCAAGCCGGATGCCGGAGGTGACCGTCGGCTTTTCGGGGTCGTTCGGCACACCGTTCTTGTTGCAGGTGATGTAGGCGCGGCCGAGTGCGGCCTCGGCGGCCTTGCCGGTCACTTTCTTCGGGCGCAGGTCAACCAGCATCAGATGGTTGTCGGTACCGCCGGACACGATATCGAACCCGTTGGCCACCAGCGTTTCCGCCAGCGCCTTGGCATTGGCGACGACCTGTTGCTGATAGGCCTTGAACTCCGGCTTCAGCGCCTCGCCGAATGCGACCGCCTTGGCGGCGATCACATGCATCAGCGGACCGCCCTGAAGGCCGGGGAAGATGGCGGAGTTGATCTTCTTGGCGATGTCCTCGTCATTGGTCAGGACGAGGCCGCCGCGCGGCCCGCGCAGTGTCTTGTGGGTGGTCGTTGTCACGACATGGGCGTGGTCGAGCGGCGACGGATGCACGCCCGCCGCAACCAGACCGGCAATGTGCGCCATGTCGACCCAGAGATAGGCGCCCACCGCGTCGGCAATCGCGCGGAAGCGGACAAAATCAATGATACGAGAATAGGCCGAGCCACCGGCGATGATGATCTTCGGCTTGTGCTCATGGGCGAGCGCCTCGACCTGATCATAGTCGATCAGGCCGGTCGCCAGATCGAGGCCGTATTGGACTGGCGTGAACCATTTGCCGCTCATGTTCGGTTTCGCGCCATGCGTCAGGTGGCCGCCCGCATCGAGAGACATGCCAAGAATGACATCGCCCGGTTTGGCGAGCGCCAGATTGACCGCCTGGTTGGCCTGGCTGCCGGAATTGGGCTGCACATTGGCGAAGTTGCAGCCAAATAGCAGCTTGGCCCGCTCGATTGCCAGATCTTCGGCGATGTCGACGAACTGGCAGCCACCATAATAGCGCTTCGACGGATAGCCTTCCGCATATTTGTTGGTCATCACCGAGCCCTGCGCTTCGAGAACGGCGCGGCTGACGATGTTTTCCGAAGCGATCAACTCGATTTCATGCTGCTGGCGACCGAGTTCCTTGCGGATGGCCGAAAAGATCTCCGGGTCACGTTCGGCAAGATCGGATTCAAAAAACGGATCGGTGTTGCGAAGCGCGGCCTGGCCCATGGTCGATTCCTTGAAATGCGGATGCGCGCGCCTTTAGCATGGCGCGACCGCCTGTCCAACGCGACAAAAACTGGCGGTGTCCCAGCTTGAAATCCGCTCTTCACGGGTTGAGGGTCGGCCACTGCTCCGGCTTTTGCCTTCAGGCTGAGGAGGTTTTTGCCTCGTGGTTCGAGGGTCGCTTGTGCTCCCACCTCACCATGAAGGCAAAAAGCCTCGAAGCAGGAGCGAAGAACAATCAAAAAAAGCGGTGTTCAAACCGAGATGCGGCAAAAAAAGCCCGGCGCGACGGCCGGGCTCTGGTACCGTTTGGCTTGTCTTGCGTCTTGGCCGTTCACAAGGTTGAAGTGATGTTCAACTCGTCGGCGCCATCGCGCTTGTAGATGTCGTCGCGGAAGTGCACCGCGCCGTTCGGCGTGCCCCAGCCGGTGACATAGGTGAAATAGACCGGAACCGGGTCAACCAGCGGGATGGACGTGTAGACGCGGGTGGCGATCGTCGCCTCCATCGCATTGCGGTCCCAGCCCGGCGTGTTGCGCAGCAACCAGACATTGAGATCGCGCACGTTGTGGACGCGCACGCAGCCGGAGGAATCAAAGCGCACCGAATTGAGGAAGAGCGCCTGCTGCGGCGTGTCATGCATGTAAACCGCATGCGGATTGTGGAAATTGATCTTGGTCGAGGACATGGCGTTGTTCTTGCCCGGGTCCTGGCGCAGCATGTAATTGACAGCCTCATCCGTCTGCCAGTTGATCGCCGATGGCGGGATTTCCTGGCCGGTCCGCTCGTCGAAGATGCGGATGCTGTTGCGCGTCAGATATTCCGGGTCCTTCCGCATTTGCGGAATGATGTCCTTCTGGATGATCGATTTCGGCGCGGTCCAGGTCGGATTGAGGATGACCTCGTGGATCTTGGAATTGAGGATCGGCGTCTGCCGGTCGATCTTGCCGACGACGGTTGTGTGGCGTTGGACAACGCTTTCGCCTTCCACCACCTCCAGTTCGGCAGCCGGGATGTTGACCATCACATAGCGGTCGCCCTTGAAGCCTGCCATCGAACGCAGGCGCACAAGGTTGGTCTGCAATTGGGCGAGACGCACATCGGCGCCGACATTCAGCGCCTGCAAGGACTGGTTGCCGATGACGCCGTCCGTCGGAAGGCCGTGCCGCGCCTGGAAGCGCTTCACCCCGGCGTCGACAAAAGAATCATACGTATCCGACATGCCCGCCTTGGCCGGCAGGTCGCCTGAGATCATCAGGCGGCGGCGCAGCGGTTCGACCGCCGGATCGCGCAGGCCGAGCTTCATCTTTTTCGTTGCCGGAACGACAGGCCAGCCGCCCGAAGCGACGATTTGCGAATACTGGCTGATCGCGTTCTCGACGTGGAACACGGTCTGGTCCGACAGGATAGGCAGGCTGGAGGCGACTTCCTGGCGCGTCTTGCCGCCGGTGTCGAACTGGTCGTTCCATTGGCCCCGCGACGGGTCACGCAGGATGTCGTCGATCGTCAGTTGCTGCGCGCGCGCAATGGATGGGGCAAACACGGCGCCCAGCCCAAGACCTGCCAGAACCGACCGCCGCGTCGCTCTGCGGGCCATGACAGCATCGGTCCCGGTGTTGGCTTGGTTGCTGAGTGTCTTGCGCGATGACATGCGAACGGCCCTGCCTCTTTCCTGCGGTGAACGGGAGCGCCACATTCACACAATCATGGTTAAGCATAGCTGAACCACGCTCGCGATGAAATGGTGCTTCAGACCGTCAAAACCAAGGGAATGTGGCGGCTTGATGATGCAAAACCGGGCGCATGGCAGCCATGCACCCGGTTCTGTCCGATGTCCGGTCACGCCCGCGTGATCACGGGCGCGAAGTTTGCAGCGATGCGGTCAGAGACGGTACAGGATGGTGTCGTTCCAGAAGCGGTCGAGTCGCAGCAGCGACTTGTTCAGTGCGGCGAACTCATCAACGCTGAGGCCGCCAACCTTGTCGATCGATGCGACATGCCGGTCATAGAGACTTGCGACCACGTCGGCGATTTCCTGCCCTTTCGGCGTCAGGGAGACCCGCACGGCACGGCGGTCAATGCGTGAGCGCTGGTGATTCATATAGCCGAGGTCGACCAGCTTCTTCAAATTGTAGGAGACGTTGGAACCCATGTAGAAGCCGCGGGTGCGCAATTCGCCTGCCGTCAGTTCGGCATCGCCGACATTGAACAGCAGCAACGCCTGAACGGCGTTGACATCATCGCGGCCGCGACGGTCAAACTCGTCTTTCACAACATCGAGCAGGCGACGGTGGACACGTTCAACCAGTTGGATCGCCTCAAGGTAGCGTGAACGGATTTCAGCAGTCGCAGCCGTCTGGGCCGGTGCGACATCGACCGGTTTGGAAGCGGGAGCGCGAAGCGCGGTTGAAGCAAGTGCCATGGTCTGAGCCTTCCTGTTTGCCCCTGGCGGATGGGTGTTTTTTTGCCCGCCGATGGAGGCAACCTAGCGAAGGCGACTAAAATTCGAGCTAATTGCGAGGGTTTAGAAATCGTAACTCAAATGATGCTGAATGTCTCCTTAACGGACGGCCGACTTTCGGCGTTCTTGCATGTATTGCACCATGATCAATACAACCAAAATCGAAATAGAACCGATCATCGCAGCCAATATCATTACGTTTCCTTCAAAGATGAACGGCTCAACGCCATTCAAGACAAACAAAGCGGCAATCGTGAACGCCCACAGCACGGTGCCCCATGGCGCGCGCGACCAGAGGCCCAATGCGGATGCCGCGCACAGCACAAGTTGCAACAGCAGGCTAAACCGCAGGAGCGGTGCCGACAGGTCAAACCGCGCCGCGTCAAAGCCTGCAAGCTGGACGCCGCTCATCCGGGCCATGGCGACCACCGCCAAGGCAAGGGCGAGCGCGCCGGTCACCCGCATCGCGACCCCCATTGCCATTTCCACCGGCCCCGGGGCGGGGCGGATCGGAAGCGGGGTCAAACCTTCAAAGCGCATGGCGGACAAGCCCTGTGTTGGCAGCAATCAGGCTTCACCACCATATGCGACTTGCCGCCGCTTGCACCAGACAGGCGCCGCATGCGACCTGAACAGGAACATGCACCGGAGCCGGACGCCGATGACCCGCACCCACCCAAAGCCAGACATTGACGCCATCACGGGCGGCCGCCGGTTCCGGCGTTTGCGACGCGCCGAATGGTCGCGCCGCATGGTGCGTGAAACGCACCTCACCACCTCCGACCTGATCTGGCCGGTGTTTGTGATCGACGGCGTGAACCGCAAGGAGCCGATCGCCTCCATGCCTGGCGTGTTCCGCCTGTCGCTTGATCTTGCGGTCGCCGAAGTCGAGCGCGCGGCGGCGCTAGGCATTCCGGCAGTGGCGGTGTTTCCCAATGTCGACATGGCGCTGCGCGACGCGACCGGCAGCGCCATCCTGCGGGATGACAACCTGATCAACCGCGCGACACGGGCGATCAAGGCTGCCGTCCCGCACATCGGTGTCATCACTGATGTTGCGCTTGATCCGTTCACCTCGCATGGGCATGACGGCATCCTGAAGGACGGCATCATCCTCAATGACGAGACGGTCGACGTGATCGCGCACGCCGCGATCCTCCAGGCAGCCGCCGGCGCGGACGTGATCGCGCCCTCCGACATGATGGACGGGCGCATCGGCGCGATCCGCCAGGCGCTTGATGGCGCGGGGATGAACGATGTGCCGATCCTGTCCTACGCGACGAAGTTCGCGTCCGCTTTCTATGGTCCGTACCGGGAAGCGGTCGGCACCGACAAAACGCTGAAGGGTGACAAGAAGACTTATTACATCGACCCGGCAAACACCGATGAAGCCGTGCGGGAGGCGGCGCAGGATGTGGCCGAAGGGGCGGACATGCTGATGGTGAAGCCCGGCCTGCCCTATCTCGACATCATCCAGCGCCTCAAGGGCGAGTTTCAGATGCCGGTCTTCGCGTATCAGGTGTCGGGCGAATATGCGATGGTGCGTGCCGCAGCCGAGCGCGGCTGGATCGATGGCGGGCGGATCATGATGGAGACGCTGCTCGCCTTCAAACGCGCCGGCTGCGATGGCATCCTCACCTATTTCGCGCTTGAAGCCGCCGAAGAACTGAAACGCCAGAACGGCTGAGCCCGCGTCTTGCGGCGGCCACCCGCCATTCCCATCTGACATCCGTCATGGAGGCAGAAATGGCACAGGCGCAGCCCATCCTCACGCTCGACCCTGAAACCGGAGACGAAGTGCGCATCTATGATGGCGTGCTGCGCCGCCGCATCGGTGGGTTTGTCATCGATGTCGTGATCATCAGCCTGATTGTGGCGGTCGCGGCCGCAGTCGTCGGGATCATCGGCGTGCTGACCTTAGGGCTGGGATGGCTGCTCTACGCCATCCTCGTGCCGATGATCGTGCTGCCCTATGTGGCATTCACGCTGGGCGGGCCGGAACAGGCGACGCCCGGCATGCGGATGGCCGGGGTGAAACTGGTGAGCGACACCGGCAAGCCTGTCGATTGGGCGCTGGCCTTGGTGCATTACGTATTGTTCTGGGCCTTCAACACCGTGCTTTCGCCCTTCATCCTGCTGGTGGCGCTGTTCACTCAGCGCAAGCGCACCCTGCATGATGTGCTGCTCGGCACGTCCGTCGTCCGCATGTAGGCCTACGGCCGGGATCTTGTGATCGCAAAGAATTGTTGCGCCGCAAAGCGCATTGCGCGTTGACGTTTCACGGTTTGTTGCGATGCTTGCGCAAACGTCGGATTCTGCTTCGCGACCATGACCAAGCACGCGCTTGATGCGCCACAGTTTTTTCTGACAGCGCCTGCGGCCTGCCCCTATCTGCCGGGCCGCAAGGAACGCAAAGTGTTCACGCATCTTGTCGGTGAACGCGCCGGCGACATGAATGACGTGTTGACACAGGGCGGTTTCCGCCGGTCTCAGAACATCGCCTACCGCCCGGCCTGCGAGGCCTGCCGCGCTTGCATCTCGGTGCGCATTCCAGTTGCGGCCTTCACGACATCCGGCTCGCAGCGGCGCGTGCTGAAAGCCAACAGTGACGTGTCCTCGGCCATGCACAAGGCCGAACCGACGACTGAACAATACTCGATCTTCCGGGCCTATCTGGATGCGCGCCATTTTGGCGGCGGCATGTCTGACATGTCGGTGCTTGATTATGCGATGATGATCGAGGACAGCCATGTGGACAGCCGCGTGGTGGAATATCGCAAGCCTGTGGCGCCGGGCGAGACGGGCGGACGCCGTGGCGGCGACTTGATCGGCGTCGCTCTCACCGATGTGCTGAAGGACGGGCTGTCGATGGTCTATTCCTTCTTCGAGCCCATGGAGACGCGCCGCTCGCTTGGCACGTTCATGATCCTCGATCATGTCGAGCGGGCGCGGGCCATGAACCTTCCCTATGTCTATCTCGGCTATTGGGTGAACGGTTCGCCCAAGATGGATTACAAGGTGCGGTTCACGCCCATCGAACTGCTGACCGAGAAAGGCTGGCGCCGCTTCAGCGGCGAGGAGACAGCGCGCGCAAGCGGCACCCACGGGCCGGGTCTTTGATGACCTGCCACAGATGAACGCATCCCACAGCAACGCATCCGGAGCCGGGCGCTCCGGTCAGGGTTTAGCGCTCGCCCTGTTCGGCGGCATGGTATTGTCGTTCGACATTCCGCTGATCAAGCTTGCCAATGGCGATGTCTGGTCGGTGATGGTGCTGCGCAGCTTCTCTTGCGGCGCGGCGGTGATGCTGCTTTGGGTTGGCGCGCGGCTACTCAAACATGACGGCCTTCGTTTCGATTTCAGCCGTGCGGGCCTCGCCGGAACTGGCGCATACATGCTGACCTCGGTGACGTTCCTCAGTTCGGTGTTCCTCACATCAACGGCGAATGTGGCATTCATCCTTGCTTTCTCCGGCATGTTCGCCGTGCTGCTGGGCTGGGTGATGCTGGGGGAGCGCCCGCCCGGGCCGACTTTGGCCGCCGTTGCCGTCACCATTCTGGGCGTCGCGCTGATTGTCGGCGGCGGCCTGTCGACCGGCAACTGGCTCGGCGACGCGCTGGCGCTGACAACAGCCTTCGGTCTGGCGCTCGCCATCACCATCACCCGCAAGCATCAGGTGGACATGCGGCTCAATGTGCTCTTGTCAAACGTCATTCCTGCGGTGGCAGTGGCAACCTGGATGGCGGTGACGGATCGGCCGCTGACGATCGGCGCGCCATGGTGGACCGTGCTGAACGGGTTCATCGTCATTCCGGTGTCGTTTCTGTGCCTCGCCTATGCCCCCAAACTGCTCTACGGGCCGATTGTGGCGATGGCCTATCTTCTCGAAACCATCTTTGCGCCCATATGGGTTTGGGCGATATTCAAGGAATCGCCGACAGACATGACCCTCATCGGGGGGAGCATCATGCTGTCGGCGATCCTTGCCCACACGGTGTGGGAACTGCGGCAGGCGAGGCGGTAGCGTTTCGCCTGCCGTGGTTTTTGCGCGCTACTCCGCCGCCTGCGGCAAGCTGGCGAGTTTAGGCTGCGCCGGCGGCAATTGCGGCTGCGCGGCGTGCGGCGAGGGCAGGATCAGTTCCGGCTCGTCGGGCGCGTTCGGCGCGACGGCCCAGCGGAACGCGGTGCTCACCCAGCGGCTGACGGTCTCCATGATCGAATAGAGCGCCGGCACCACGACAAGCGAAAGGATGGTGGACACCAGCAGACCGCCGATCACCGCGATGGCCATGGGCGCGCGGAATTCGCCGCCATCGCCGATCGCCAGTGCCACGGGCACCATGCCGGCGCCCATCGCTATCGTCGTCATGATGATCGGGCGGGCGCGCATGCGGCCGGCCTCGATGATCGCATCATTCTTGTGCATGCCGTGTTTCTGGCGTTCCACCGCAAAGTCGACGAGCATGATGGCGTTCTTGGTGACGATGCCCATCAGCATCAGGATGCCGATCACGACAGGCATGGAGATGGAGTTGTTGGTCAGCCACAAGGCCGCGACCACGCCGCCCAGCGACAAAGGCAGCGACAGCAGGATGGTGATCGTGTGGAACACCGAGCCCAACAGCAGGATCAGGATCACGAACACCAGCATCAGCCCGGTCACCATCGCGACCGCGAAGCTGGCGAAAATCTCGCCCATCACTTCGGCATCGCCGGTTTCCTGGATGCGCACGCCGGGAGGCAGGTTCTTCACCGCGTCGCTTTCCTTGACCGCCTCAAGCCCCGGACCAATCTCGAAGCCGGGCGCCATGTCGGCACCGATCACCACGCGGCGCTCGCGGTTGAAACGCTGGATGGTGGAAGGCCCCTGCCCGAACGAAATGTCCGCAACCGATTCCAGCGGCACGGACGCGCCTGCCGGAGTGCGCACCGGCAATGACCGGATCGCGCCGATGTCCTCGCGTGCCGTCTCCGCCAACCGGACGCGGATCGGCACCAGCCGGTCGCCGATGGGGAATTTGGCGAGGTTTTCGTCAATGTCACCCAGCGTGGCGACACGCAGCGCATTCGACACATCGGCCGTGTTGAGGCCCAGTTCGGCCAGCTTGTCCTGGCGCGGGCGCACGATCAGTTCGGGCTTGTCGAGCGCCGCATTGGACGAGACCGCGACAAACATGCCCGACTGGTTCATGAAGGACTGGATCTTGCGGGCCTGCTCATCGAGCACCGCGCCATCTGACCCCATGACGCCGATCGCCAATTCGCGGTCGCCACGGTCATTGACGAAATAGAAGCGCGCATCGGGAACCGAACGGAGCCGGGCCAGAACCTCGACTTCAATGTCTGACTGGCTGATTTCGCGTTCCGATTTGTGCACCAGATCAAGCGTGATGGTGCCCAGCCGTGTGTCACGCGAACCTGTCGCGCTGGAGCCGCCGAGGATGTAGACCTGCTCGATGCCGGGGACACCGGCCAGTGCCGCGTCCACCTCGTCGCTGACAGCGCGCGTCACGTCAAGCGGCGTGCCGGGCGGCAGTTCCATGGATATGACGATGCGTGACGCATCCTCCTTCGGGATGAATCCCGATGGCAGCAGCGACGTCGCCATCAGCGAGGCGTAGAAGAACAGGCCGGCCAGAACCAGCGTCACCCAGCGGAAGCGCACGGCCACCCGCAGCAAGCCGACATAGACGCGCGACAACAGGCCGGGCGCCGGCTCCTCATGGTGATGGTCGCGCATGAGATAAGCCGTCATCATGGGCGTGATGAAGCGGGCAACCAGCAGCGAGAAAAACACCGCTACGGCAACCGTGACGCCGAACTGCTTGAAATACTGCCCGGCAACCCCACTCATGAACGACACGGGCACGAAAATCGCGATGATAGTGGCAGAGATGGCGACGACGGCCAGACCGATCTCGTCGGCCGCTTCGATCGAGGCGCGATACGGCGATTTGCCCATCTTCATGTGACGGACGATGTTCTCGATCTCCACAATCACGTCATCGACGAGGATGCCGGTCACCAGCGTGATGCCGAGCAGCGAGACGAGGTTGAGCGAGAAACCCAGCAGATCCAGCACAAGGAAGGTTGGGATGATGGAGAGCGGCAGCGCCGCAGCTGCAATCAGAGTCGCGCGCCAATCGCGCAGGAAGAGGAACACCACCAGCACGGCAAGGAACGCGCCTTCCAGCAGGGTGTGCATGGCGGATTCATAGTTGCCATAGGTGTATTCAACAGAGTCGTCCACCTTGAGGATCTCGACCCCAGGGTTGGCCGCCTGCAGGGCTTCCACCTCCGCCGACACCCGTTCCATGACAGCGACGTCGCTTTCCCCCTTGGCGCGGAAGACAGCAAACGCGACGACCGTCCGGTCACCGATCTTGGCGAATGATTTCTGTTCGGACCAACTGTCCGTCACGGTAGCGACATCGCCCAGACGCACTTTTGCGCCTGTCGGCAAGGCGAAGGACAGGTTCTGCAAGTCGGCCAGCGAACGCGCCTGCCCCAGCGTCCGGATCGATTGGGTGGTGGTGCCGATGTCGCCCTGCCCGCCGGTCAGGTCGATGTTGGCGGCCCGCAACGCATTGTTGATGTCGCCGGCCGTCACGCCCAAAGCGCTGACGCGTTCCGGATCAAGATCGACGCGGATCTCCCGGTCCACGCCGCCAAACCGGCTGACCTGCGCCACGCCCTTCAGGCCCTGCAAATTGCGCTTGACGGTGTCCTCGACGAACCACGAGAGCTCCTCCAGCGTTTTGGCAGGGGCGGAGACGGCGTAGGTGAGGATCGCCGCACCCTCCACATCCAGCGCCGAAATGCTCGGCTCGCCGGCGGTTGCGGGGAATTCGCCCTTGATGCCTTCAATGGCGTCCTTGACGTCGTTTGTCGCTTCCTGAGTATCCACCTCAAGGCGGAACTCGACCACGGTCGTGGAAACACCTTCCGACAGGTTGGACACG
>JALOTE010000065.1 GCA_025458045.1 Rhizobiaceae bacterium | reverse complement strand
TGCCATCCAGATGTCGCGGCCTCTGTTCGGCCATGGCTCGGATGTCAGCCGCGTCGGCCGCACGGCGTGGATCATCGGCGGCATGGCGCTGCTGGCGCTTTCAGGCATGGGCGCGGCCGCAACGACACTGCTCTTCGAGCGAAGCTTCGCCGCGGGGATGGCAGGAGCGATCCTCGCCTATCTGCTGATCGGGATCGGGATCGGCGCATCCGGGACGTCGCTTCTGGCGCTGCTTGCCAGCCGCACCGCAACGCCGCCCTGCCGCGGCCACCATCGTCTGGATCATGATGATTGCAGGCATCGTTGTCACGGCCGCAACCACGGGCCGCCTGCTCGACCCCTATTCACACGCCCGCCTGATTGAACTGACTGCGATGACAGGGCTGATTGCGGTGCTCGTCACGGTTCTGGCGTTGGCGGGGCTGGAACGCGTCGATGAAATCCATGCAAGCGACGCCCCGGAACCTGCGTCCACCTTCCGCGAACGCCTGCGCGAAACATGGGCCGATGACGAGGCGCGGCTGTTCACCGTCTTCATCTTCCTGTCGATGCTGGCCTACGCCACGCAGGACCTGATCCTTGAACCGTTTGGCGGGCTGCTGTTCGGCCTGACACCCGGTGAAACAACCCAATTGTCCGGCACCCAGCATGCGGGCATCCTCATCGGCATGGTTCTGGTGGGGAGCGCAGGCATCCTGCCCGCCGGCCGAACGCCATGGGTGCTGAAAGCGTTCACCCTTGTCGGTTGCCTCGGCTCCGCAACGGCGCTTGGCGCGCTGGCCTTGTCCGCCAGCCTTGCACCGCACTGGCCGTTGGCGCTGAATGTGGCGCTGCTGGGCTTCTTCAACGGCATGTTCACGATTGCCGCCATCGGCGCGATGATGAACCTTGCCGGCGCGTCGCGGGAGCGCGGCGGCGGTGCGCGCGAGGGCATCCGCATGGGTGTCTGGGGCGCGGCGCAGGCGATCGCGTTTGGCCTTGGCGGATTTGCCGGCACCGTGGCGGTGGATGTCACGCGGGCGGTCACCGGCAGCACCAGCTTCGCCTTCGCCACGGTGTTTTCGCTGGAAGCCGTTTTGTTCATTGTCAGCGCCGTCATCGCCCTGAAAATCACCATGCCCGGCCAGCGCGGCGGTTCCGCGTCGCGTGCGCCAGCCAGCGCCATGCTGCAACCTGCGGAGTGAGACCCATGAACGCCCGCGCCCCAAGCCCCGCCACACACACAACCGATTTCGATGTCATCGTGGTCGGCGGCGGGCCAGCCGGTGCCACCGCCGCCGAGTGGCTGGCCAGACGCGGCATCCGCACGCTGCTCGCCGACCGGGAAGGCCGCGTGAAACCCTGCGGCGGCGCCATCCCCACCAAGGCCATTCGCGATTTCGCCATCGCCGACAGCGAGATCAAGGCGCGTATCGGATCAGCCCGCATCATCGCGCCATCAGGCAAGGCGATCGACATGGCGATCGGCGACATCGGCTATGTCGGCATGGTCGACCGCGACAGCTTCGACCCCTATCTGCGCGACCGCGCCGCCAAGGCGGGAGCCGAGCGCTTCACCGGTACATTCAAGACCTTGAGTTACTGCGCCGACGGCACGGTCGCGGCGCGCTTCGAGGCCAAGACGGAAGCGCATGAAGAAGTGATCTTCACCGCGCGCGCGATCATCGGTGCCGATGGGGCGAAATCACCGGTGCGCAAGGCCGCGCTCGGGCCGAACAAGACGCCGAAATATGTTTTCGCCTATCACGAGGTGATCGAGGCGCCCGACAAGCCGGACCCGAAGCTCTATCATCCGGGCCGCTGTGACGTGATCTATGAAGGCGCGATCTCGCCTGATTTTTATGGCTGGGTTTTTCCGCATGGCAAACAGGCGTCGATCGGCTGCGGAACCGCATTCAAGGACCATGACATGAAGGAGGCGACGCGGGCGCTGCGCGAGCGCGCCGGCCTCGCCGATGCCCGCACCATCCGCAAGGAAGGCGCGCCTCTGCCGCTGAAGCCGCTTGGCCGCTGGGATGATGGCAAGGCAGTCCTTCTGGCAGGCGATTCGGCCGGAGTTGTCGCCCCGTCTTCCGGCGAAGGCATCTATTACGCCATGCTTTGCGGCGAGCTCTGCGCGCAGGCGACGGCCGAATTTCTCGCCACCGGCAAGGCCCGGGCGCTGAAGGGCGCGCGCAAGCGCTTCATGAAGGCGCATGGCCGGGTGTTCTTCATTCTCGGCATCCTGCAGGCGATCTGGTATCGCAACGACAAGCGCCGCGAGCAATTCGTCACGCTTTGCGCTGATCCGGATGTGCAGCGGCTGACTTGGGAAAGCTATTTGAACAAGGCGATCGCCAAGCAGGATTGGCGTGCGCAATTGCGCGTTTTCGTCAAGGATGTGAAGAATTTGATAGGTTTGCGCACCGAGCCGCACGCATGAGCGAGGGACTGACCGCGCTCAGCGAGGCCCTCATCCGCGATGGCGCGCTCGCCGCATTCGCCTTGCTGGTGCTGGTCTTGGAAATCGCCTGGTTTGTATGGCGCGCCCGCACGTCTCGCCAGCATCTGAAGACGATCCCGACCTTGCTTGCAGGGACGTCCATAATGGCGGCGCTCTATGTCGCGCTGTCGCACGGTTCGCCGGTGCTTGTTGTCATGTTCCTGCTGCTCAGCCTCGCCGCGCATGCGACGGACATCTATGTCCGCTTGGTCGGCGAACAGGACGGCGCCGCTGATCACCGCCCGCGGATGCGCGGATCGAGCGCATCGCGCAAGCCATCGCCGATGTAATTAACGCTGAGCACGGTCAGCGAAATGGCCAGCCCTGGCCAGATCACCCGCTCAGGATAAAGCTGCATGTATTGCACGCCGTCATAGAGCAAGCGGCCCCATGTCGGGAAATCCGGCGGGAAGCCAAGCCCGAGGAACGACAGCGCCGATTCCGTGATGATGGCCGCCGCAATGCCAAGCGTTGCCGCCACCATGATGGGCGAGACGACATTGGGCAGGACATGGCGCAGGATCATCGCTGTCGGCGTGGTGCCAATCGAGCGGGCGGCCAGCACGAATTCGCGCTCCTTCAGGGCGAGCACCTCGCCGCGCACGATGCGGGCCGATTGCATCCAGCTTGTCACGCCGATGGCGGAAACGATCAGGATGAACGCCCCGGCCTCGGGCCCGAAGGCGCCCGCCAGGGAATCGCGGAACAGCATCATCATCACCAGCAGCAGGGGCAGCAACGGCAGCGACAGGAAAAGATCCGTCATCCGCATCAGCGGACCGTCAAGCCTGCGGAAATAGCCGGCCATGACGCCGATTGTGGATCCGATGAAGATCGAGATCATCATCGCGACCAGCCCGACCGCCAAGGACACCTGCCCCCCCGCCATCAGCCGTGCGAGCATGTCGCGGCCAAGCTGATCGGTTCCCAGCGGCGCGGCCAGCGACGGCGGCTTGTTGCGCGATTTCATCATCTCGACGGCGTCTGGGTTCACAAATGTCGGGTCTACCCGCCAGATCAGCGGCCCGGCAAACACGAACAACACCAATGCTCCGAGCACGACCATGCCGGCCACCGCACCGCGATGGCTCTTGAACTGCCGCCACACATCGGCGAAGCGGCCGCGCGGCTGCGGCGCGGCAATGGCGGTTGCGGCGTCACTCATAGCGGATCCTCGGGTCAAGCAGGCCGTAAAGCAGGTCGGCGATGAGGTTGAAGACAACAATCAGGATCGCGAAGATGAATGTCAGCGTCTGCACCATGGGAAGGTCATTGGCATGGATCGCGCCGATCAGCGCGCCGCCAATGCCGTTGATCTTGAAGACGCTCTCGGTGATGATCGCTCCCCCGAAAATCGTCGGGATTCCGATCGCGATCACGGTCACGACCGGGATCAGCGAGTTGCGCAGCACATGCTTCAACACCACGCTGCGCTCGCTCACTCCCTTGGCGCGCGCGGTGCGCACATAATCCTGATTGAGGTTCTCAAGCGTGGATGATCGCATGTAGCGGCTGATCTCAGCCGCGTTGAACAGGCCGAGCACCATCACCGGCATCGCCATTTGCCTGACCTGATACAGAAAGCTGTCCCAGTCGGTCACTTCGTGCGTCGTGTCATAGATCTGCGGGAACCAGCCAAGGGTCACTGCAAAAATGACGATGAACAAGACGCCGGTGAAGAAGGTTGGCACGGAGTAGCCGACCATCGAGACGAAGGTGCCGATCTGGTCGAACCAGGAATATTGCCGATAGGCCGAATAAATGCCGATCGGCAGCGCGATCAGGATGGCGACCAGGTAGGCCGTGCCGATGACGATCAGCGTTTGCGGAATGCGTTCGGCGATGATGTCCATCACCGGGGAGCGCGACTGGTAGGAGATGATGCGCTGCATGCCTTCGGAGAAGGTCGTGCCGAACCAGCCATCGATCATGTGCAGCGGCTCGACCCAGAAAAACTGTTTGAGCCACAGCAGATAGCGCACATGCACCGGGTCGTTGACGCCCATGGCCTCAAGGATCTTCACGCGCACTTCGGCCGGCACGGTCAGCGGGATCTCGGAAGCCGGGCTGCCCGGCGCAAGATCAACGAGGAAGAAAATCACAAGGCTGATGAACAGAAGCGTCGGTATGGAGAGCAGAAGCCTGCGCAGGGCGTAGGTCAGCATTCGCGGCGCCTCGGTTCAGCAGTCGTGACGGGGATGGCGGACGGGATGAAGGGGCGCGCCGGTTGCCCGGTGCGCCCCGTGCCAGTCACATCACTTCACGCGGAACCAGTCTTGAGCGTTCCACAGTTCGGTGTCCCAGGTGTTGAGGACAACGCCGCCCAGCGAGTTGGAATGGGCCGAAAGGCGGCCGCGATCCACCAGCGGCACGACGACGAAGCTATCCTTCGTCAGCATGTCGTTGAGCTTCTTGGCGAGCTCGGCGCGCTTGTCCATTTCGGACGTCTTGCCAAGTTCGGCGACCAGTGCGTCATAGGCCGGGTCACAGAAGCGGTTGATGTTCTCGCCCTGCCACTGGTTGTCCGGGCCTGGAATTTTGGCGCAGAGATAGCCGGCCAGATAGGGCTCGGGGTCGGTGCCGTCGAAATTGTTGGCATACATCTCGACGTCGGCATAGAATTTCTGGAATGTGTCTGGCGAACCGGCGTCACCGCCGAAGAACACCGACGCGTCGATCGATTTCAGTTCGACTTCCACGCCGATCGAGTTCCACCAACCCTTGATCAGCGCCTGGAAGTCCTGACGGACCGGGTTGACCGAGGTCTGGTAGAGCAGCGACAGCTTCTTGCCATCCTTGTCGAGGATGGAATCGCCGTCCGAGTCGGCCCAGCCTGCTTCAGCCAGCAAGGCTTTCGCGCCTTCGATGTCCTGCTTCAGGCAGCCGGTGTTGTCGGAGGCAAACATCGCCGGAGCGGGAACGAGGTTGCAGGTCGGACGGCCTGCTTCGCCATAGCCGACATCGACAAGCACCTGACGGTCAATCGCCATGGAAAGTGCCTGACGCACCTTGATGTCCGAGAGGATCGGATGCGGATGCTTCACGGTCGAACGTTCGCCTTCCGGCAGGGCCGGAGACGGGTCGGTCATGTTCATTTCGATGCGCTCAACCAGCGTGCCGAAGCCGTTGACCAGCACGCCCTTGCCGCCGGCCTTCATTTGCGCCTGGAGGTCGGGGTTGATTTGCGTGTTCCACGCATAGTCGAATTCGCCGGTTTCCATCACGGCGGAAGCTGCCGCGGCAGCGTCACCGCCGCCTTTCAGCGTCAGCTTGGCGAAGGCCGGCTTCGCCGGATCGCGGTAATTCGGGTTTGCCTCGAAGGTGACGACGTCATTGACCTTCAACTCGACGACCTTGAACGGGCCGGTGCCGATGGGCGCGAAATTGGCGTCGTTGCAGCTTGAGGCTGCCGCGCCGATGCACTTTTCAAACTGTGCCTTCTGCAGGATCGGCGACGTGCCCCCGACAAAGGCCTGATAGGGGTTTGGCTTGGGTGCATCGAAGGTGATGACGATGGTTTCGGCGTCCGGCGTGTCGATCGACTTGATGCCGACATAACGGGCGGCCTGCGCGCAGCCGCCTTCGGGATGGGTGCAATACTCCCATGTGAACTTGGCATCGGCCGAGGTGACCGGCGTTCCATCCGACCAGAGCAAGCCCGGCTTCAGCTTCCAGGTGATCTGGGTCAGGTCAGCCGAAAGGCCGCCATTGGCGACCGTCGGAATGTCGACAGCGAGGCGCGGGAACACTTCGCCCTTCTCGTCGAAGCCGGCAAGGCCTTCCAGCACCAGCGAAGACGCTTCGACGTCCTTGGTGCCGCTGGACAGATAAGGGTTCAATGTGGAGACGGCCTGCCAATAGAGCACTTTCACTTCGCCGTCGGCGCCGCGCTCGGCATGGGCGGCGGAAGCGAGCGCGAGTGATGCGACAGCCCCCAGCAGCATGGTTCTCAATGTCATGTGTGATCTCCCTTTCGAGACGGTGTGTCCCCGGACGGTGAAGCCCCTTGCGGACATTTTGGTTTTCTTGCCCGGCGCGGTTTCTGGCCATCAGGCCACCCGCCACACCAAGTGCGATGAATTCAGACCAACGTCGCAGGAAATGCAAGCGTTGTCGCATGCTTGTCATGGAGACACTTGGGGATTTTGACGCTCACGTAAGGGAAGTGCCGATCCATGCGGGCAGCGCGCCGTTTGACAGGGCGGCGATCCTCGTCTTTGCTGGCGGCGCAGAAAGCGGTCCCGTGTCGGGGACAGTCAGGGAGCAACCATGCCCAGCGCCGCCTTGAAAGCCGATCCTGCCGCATCCGGGCCGATCATCGCGATCGAGGGCTTGCGCGTCGAGTTTGAAACGCGGGACGGCACCGTGCGCGGAGTCGATGATGTGTCCTTCAGCATCATGCCGGGTGAGACCGTCTGCGTTGTCGGCGAATCCGGCTCCGGCAAATCCGTCTCCTCCATGTCGATCATGCGGTTGATTGATTATGCGGGCGGCACGATCGCCCGAGGCTCGATCCGCTTTGCCGGCAAGCAGGGCCCGTTTGATGTGACACAGGCCGAACCGGATGAGATGCGCACGCTGCGCGGCCGGGAAATCGCGATGATCTTCCAGGAACCGATGACGGCGCTGAACCCGGTGTTCACCGTCGGCGACCAACTCGCCGAAGGGCTGATGCTGCATGAAGGCCTCACTCGCGCACAGGCAGGCGAGCGCGCGCTCGAATTGATGCGGCAGGTGCGCATCCCCGAACCGGAACGGCGGCTTGCCCAATATCCGCACGAGCTTTCAGGCGGCATGCGTCAGCGTGTGGTGATCGCGATTGCCATGGCCTGCAAGCCGCGCCTGTTGATTGCGGATGAGCCGACGACTGCGCTCGATGTCACGATCCAGGCCGAAATCCTCGCGCTCATCAACCGGTTGAAGCAGGAAACCGGCTTGGCCGTCCTGTTCATCACCCATGACATGGCGGTTGTCGCGCAGATGGCCGACCGCGTGGTGGTGATGCTGAAGGGCCGCAAGGTGGAAGAGGGTCCGGTCGCCGAGATCTTCGACAACCCGCAGCATGACTACACCAAGGCGCTTCTCGCGGCCGTGCCTAAACTGGGAGACATGCGAGGCAAGCCCGCGCCCGAACCCTTCCGGCTGATCGGTGACGGTGGCGGCAAGGGCGCGCTCACACAATTGGCGCAAACCGGCGAAACCATGTTGGAGGTGAAAAACCTCATAACCCGCTTTCCTGTCAAAGGTGGTTTCTTCCGCAAGACGATCGCCAATGTCCACGCCGTCGAGGATGTGTCCTTCACGCTGAAGCAAGGCGAAACGCTGGCGCTGGTGGGCGAAAGCGGCTGCGGCAAATCCACCTGCGGGCGTTCCATCCTGCGCCTCGTCGAACCGACATCGGGTTCTGTCAAGGTCAACGGCCGCGACGTGATCGCGATGGGCGCGGAAGAATTGCGGGATGCGCGCCGCGACATGCAGATGATCTTCCAAGATCCCTTTGCCTCGCTTAATCCGCAAATGCGCCTTGTCGATCAGGTAGCGGAGCCGCTGCAAAATTACGGCATCGGCACGCGAAGCGAGCAACTCGACCGCGTGTCCGGCCTGTTTGACCGTGTGGAACTGCCCCGCTCGTTCATGACCCGCTTTCCGCATGAATTGTCGGGCGGACAGCGCCAGCGCATCGCGATCGCGCGCGCTCTAGCGCTGAACCCCAAGCTGATCATTGCGGATGAGGCGGTGTCCGCGCTCGATGTCTCGGTGCAGGCCCAGGTGCTGAACCTGATGCTGGAATTGCAGGCCGAACTCGGGATTTCGCTGCTGTTCATCAGCCACGACATGGCGGTTGTGGAGCGCATTTCACACCGCGTCGGCGTCATGTATCTTGGCCGGATCGTCGAGATCGGCAGCCGCGCGCAGATCTTCGAGAACCCGCGCCATGGCTACACTCAGTCGCTGCTGTCTGCCATTCCGGTGGCCGATCCCGGACGCCGCAAGCTGGAAGGCGATCTGAACTTCAAGCCGATCCCTTCGCCGATCTTCCCGGTCGGCCATGATGCCGGGCCGTCTGTCTACGACGAGGTGGAGCCCGGCCATCTGGTGCTGCGGCCAGTTTGAAACTGGCATCCAATCGGTCCATATGGGCAAACCATGCGCCAGCCCTGATTGCGGCGCGCCAGGGAGAACGAAACCATGCCGATCAAGAACCGCATCGCCGAAATGCAGCCGGAAATCGCCGCGTGGCGCCAGGACATCCATGCGCATCCGGAATTGCTGTTCGACACGCACCGGACATCCGCGCTGGTCGCCGACAAGCTGCGTGAGTTCGGCTGCGACGAGGTCGTGACGGGCATCGGCCGCACCGGGGTTGTCGGCGTCATCAAAGGCCGCACCGACACAAGGGGCCGCGTTGTCGGCCTGCGCGCCGACATGGACGCGTTGCCGATTTTCGAGGCGACCGACCTGCCCTACAAATCCACCGTGCCGGGCAAGATGCATGCCTGCGGGCATGACGGCCACACCGCCATGCTGCTGGGCGCGGCAAAGTATCTTGCCGAAACGCGCAATTTCGATGGCACAACCATCGTCATCTTCCAGCCGGCCGAAGAAGGCGGCGGGGGCGGCCGCGTCATGGTGGAAGACGGCATGATGGAGCGGTTCAACATCCAGGAAGTCTATGGCATGCACAACATGCCGGGCCTGCCGCTGGGCGCGTTCGCCATACGGCCCGGCGCTTTCTTCGCCGCAGCCGACCAGTTTGTCATCGATGTGAAGGGCCTTGGCGGCCATGCGGCCAAGCCGCATGAGGCCGTCGACACCACTCTGATTGCCGCGCATATCGTCGTGGCGCTGCAAGCGATCGCCTCGCGCATCGTTGATCCGGTGAAATCCATCGTGGTTTCCGTCACCTCATTTGTCACGGAAAGCCAGGCTCACAATGTCATCCCTGAGCATGTGCAACTGAAGGGCACCGTGCGCACGCTGGACGCCGATGTGCGTGATCTGGCCGAGATGCGCCTGAAGGCCATCGCTGAAACCACTGCAACGGCTTTTGGTGGTTCGGCGAGAGTGACCTACAGTCGCGGCTACCCGGTGATGATCAACGCCGAGCGCGAGACGGAGTTTGCCGCCGAGGCTGCGCGCCGCGTCGCAGGCACCGTGATCACCGATGCGCCCACCATCATGGGCGGCGAGGATTTCGCCTACATGCTGAACGCGCGCCCCGGCGCCTACATCCTTGTCGGCAATGGCGACACGGCGATGGTGCACCACCCCGAATACAACTTCGACGACAATGCCATTCCCGCCGGCGCAAGCTGGTGGGCGGAGATCGTGGAAAGCCGGATGCCTGTTTCGTGACAGGTCAGGACGTTAACCTGACCTCAAGTCTGGCCGCGACTGCATGTTCAAAACCCTGCAGCAGCCTGCCAATCGGCCTACCGGATCGCCTTGCCGCCATCCTTGGTGAAGAGGTGCAGTTTGGCTGAATCGGCCGTGAAGCTCGCCTCCGTGCCGCGCTCAAGCGAGACATCGCCCGGCATTTTGGCAATCAGCGGTTCGCCCTCGCCATTGGCGAAATAGGCAAGCGTCACTTCGCCGAGCTTCTCGACGATATCCAGTTTGGCGGTGAGCAAGGCACCCTTGCCGTCCGCCGGACGCAGATCCTCCGGGCGCACGCCGAGCAGCACCGCTTCGCCCTTGCGCGCCGCATCGGTTTTGACCGGTATGGTTGCGATCCCGTGCCCGGTGACCTGAACGGTGGTGCTTTCCCCTGTTCCGGTGATGGTGGCAGGCAGGACATTCATTGCCGGCGAGCCGATGAATTGCGCGACAAACAGGTTGTCGGGCGCATGGTAAAGCTGCATCGGCGAGCCGACCTGCTCGATATGCCCGCCGCGCAGCACCACGATGCGGTCGGCGAGCGTCATCGCCTCCACCTGGTCATGCGTCACGTAGATCATGGTAGTGTTTGGCATCGACTCCGAAAGCTTGGCGATCTCAATGCGGGTCGCGACGCGCAAGGCGGCGTCGAGGTTCGACAAGGGCTCATCGAACAGGAACACCTTGGGGTTGCGGCAGATGGCGCGGCCGATGGCGACGCGCTGGCGTTGCCCGCCCGAAAGTGCCTTGGGCAGCCGGTCGAGATAGGGCGTCAACTGGAGGATCGAGGCCGCGTTCTTCACCCGGTCATCGATTTCCTGCTGTGATTTCTTGGCCAGCCGCATCCCGAACGCCATGTTGTCGTAGACGGTCATGTGCGGATAAAGCGCATAGGACTGGAACACCATCGCGATGCCGCGCTTCGATGGCGGGATGTCATTGACCACCTGCCCGTCAATCGACAGCGTTCCACCCGTGATGCTTTCCAGACCGGCGATCGTGCGCAGCAGCGTCGACTTCCCGCAGCCCGACGGGCCGACAAACACGATGAATTCACCCGATTTGATTTCGAGATCGATGCCGTGAAGGATTTCGATGTCGCCATACGCCTTGACGACTTTCTTCAAGCTGAGATCGGCCATGGTGTTCCCCTCCCCGGGACTTCTGTCCGTGCTTCGTTTATGCGACGCGCCCGAACCAAGCGTCAAATCCATTGAGCGACCACGCGCCAAACTCATGGGCGCCGCCAAACCCGTGGCCCGTCAAATCCTCCAGAACCTTCACGCCTGGCAGGGTGACGGTTGCGGCCTGCGCGCCAAGGTTGAACAGGCACAACAGCTTTTCGTTTCCATGGGTGCGCGTGAAGGCGAGAATGCTGTCATCGCAGTGGATGAAGTCGATTGACCCCTTTTGCAGCGTGGCGTGGGACCGGCGAAAACTCAGGAAACGGCAGTAATGGGCCAGCATGGAAGTGTCGTCGCGCTGCTGACCTGCAACCGAGAGGGCGGCATGAACCGCGTTGATTGGCAGCCATGGCTTGTGTGCGCTGGAAAATCCGGCGTTGGGCAGTTCGGCATTCCACGGCATGGGTGTCCGGCACCCATCGCGGCCCTTGAACTTCGGCCAGAAACGGATGCCGTATGGGTCCTGCAGATCCTCGAATGCGACGTCGGCTTCCGGCAGGCCAAGCTCCTCGCCCTGATAGATGCAAAGCGATCCGCGCAACGCACCCATCAGGCCGATAAGCACGCGGTTCCACGCGTCGCCCGCGCCCACGTCCAGCCGCGTCGCATGGCGCACGACATCATGGTTGGACAACGCCCAACAGGACCAGCCATCGACGGCAGCCGCCCCGAAATCCTCGACAACCTGTTTAACGCGTGCCGGTGTGATGGCCTGCGGCGACAGGAAATCGAAGGAATAGCACATATGCACCTTGTCACCGCCGGACGTGTAGTCGGCGACAATCTGCAACCCGATCTGCGCGTCACCGACCTCGCCAACGGCGGTGGCCGCCGGATATTGGTCGAGAAGCGC
This sequence comes from Rhizobiaceae bacterium, assembly GCA_025458045.1. GTDB lineage: Bacteria > Pseudomonadota > Alphaproteobacteria > Rhizobiales > Rhizobiaceae > JALOTE01. The sequence continues at coordinate 3,528 of JALOTE010000065.1, read as the reverse complement.
GCGGAACCGCTGGAGAAACTGAAGGTTCTCCGGCCGGTTCTTGTCGTAGAGATGTTCCTGGTGGTTGTAAGGATTCACCGCGGGGGCGATCGTGGCGTTGCGCAGGTCTTCCGGCAACGCCGGATTGTCGCGCAATTCCTTGTCGTGGACATAGAAATTGATGGTGTCGAGGCGGAAGCCGTCCACGCCGCGATCCAGCCAGAACCGTGTCACACGCAGCAACGCATCCTGCACGTCCGGGTTGTGAAAATTCAAATCCGGCTGCGAGGTCAGGAAATTGTGCAGGTAATATTGGCAACGTGTCGTGTCCCATTCCCAAGCCGGGCCGCCGAAGATCGACAGCCAGTTGTTGGGCGGAGTGCCGTCCGGCTTGGCGTCCGCCCACACATACCAGTCGGCCAACGGGTTGTTGCGCGATGAGCGGCTTTCGACAAACCACGGGTGCTGGTCGGACGTGTGCGACAGCACAAGGTCGATCATGATCTTCAGGCCCAAGCGATGGGCTTCGGCCAGCATCTGGTCGAAATCCGCAAGCGTGCCGAACATCGGATCAATGTCGCAATAGGCAGAAACGTCGTAGCCGAAATCCTTCATCGGCGACGGGAAGAACGGCGAAATCCATACCGCATCAACGCCCAGCGATGCGATGTATGGAAGCCGCTCGGCAATGCCTTTGAGGTCGCCGATGCCGTCGCCATTGGTGTCCTGATAGGAGCGCGGATAGACCTGATAGATGACGGCACCGCGCCACCAATCCTTGTCGATGGGAGATGCGATGGCGGCGGAAGTCATGATGTCAGGTCCGGCGATGGTCATGGGCGTCTTTCGGGGTTTGGATGGGCGCGGCCCGGCGTCACTTCACCGAGCCGGCGAGCAGGCCGCGCACCAGATATTTCTGCATGGCGAAGAACACCGCGAGTGGAACGGCGATCGAGATGAACGCCGATGTCGCAAGGATCTCCCAGTCCCCGCCGCGCGAGCCCATCAGGTTCACCAGCGTGCCGGTGAGAACCAGCTGGTCATTGCCGGTGCCGAGGAACACGAGCGCGACAAGAAGGTCGTTCCACGTCCACAGGAACTGGAAGATGGCAAACGAGGCGAGCGCCGGAAACGACAAGGGCAGGATGATCTTCATGAAGATCTGGAAGTCGGTGGCGCCATCGACGCGGGCATTCTCGATGATGTCGCGCGGCAGGCCGACCATGTAGTTGCGCAACAGGTAGATCGCGAGCGGAAGGCCAAAGCCGGTATGCGCCAGCCAGATGCCGAGATAGCCCTTGCCGATGCCGATGGCGTTGTGGAGTTGCAAAAGCGGGATGAGCGCCAGTTGCAACGGCACGACAAGCAGGCCGACAACGGCGGCAACCAGCAACGCGCGGCCAGGAAACTCCATCCATGCCAATGCGTAAGCCGCGAAGGCGGCGATCAGGATCGGGATCACTGTCGCGGGAATGGCGACCGTCAGCGTGTTCAGGAACGCCTGCCCGACGCTTTGCCCGGTGCCAGCACCGGTCAGCACATTGGTATAGTTATTCAGAGTGAACTCCGGCGGCGTCGCGGCCGAAGTGAACACGCGCGGCATGCGCAAATCGGCCATGGATTGTGGCGACGACAGGGTGAACGCCCCGTCAGCCTGCACCACGAGCGTCTGGCCGCCTTCAAGCGTGGTTGGCTGGCCGGGCTCGAACGCTTTCGGCTCGCGCGAATTGATGCCCCAGTGGCTGACCACTGTCTGGTCATTGTCGAAGAGGCGGCCCTCGATCACGAAAAGCCCGTCCTTTTGCGTCTCTTCGCCAGCGAGGCGGATCGCCGGAACCTGCTGTTCCTGCGTGGTCAGGGCGCGCCACCAGCCCGACGATGAAATCTGGTCGCCGGTGCGGAAGGAGGAGACAAGCAGCCCGAATGTCGGCAGCACCCACAACGCCACCAGCAACAGCGTTGAAAGGTGAACCGCCCAGGTGAGCGGCGATTTGCGGCTGGAGTCCCCGGTCATCGTCACCTCCCTCAGCGCATTTCTTTGCGGGCGTTGTGCACGTTCCAGATCAGGATCGGCAGCACCAGCAGCATGATGATCATGGCTGACGCCGAGCCGACGCCCCAGTCATTGGCTCGGAACAATTTGTCGAACATGTAGTTGGCAAGGACCTGCGTCTCCCACTGGCCGTTTGTCATCGCCAGAACGATGTCGAACACCTTGAGCACGACAATCGTGATCGTCGTCCACACGACGACGATGGTGCCCATGATCTGCGGGACCTTGATCTTGAAGAAAATCTGGAACGGGTTTGCGCCATCGATGACGGCGGCCTCGACCGTCTCCTCCGGGATGCCGCGCAGTGCCGCCGACAGGATGACCATGGCAAAGCCCGCCTGTATCCAGACCAGCACGATCATCAGAAACAGATTGTTCCAAAGCGGCAATTGCAGCCATTGCACCGGTTCGGTTCCGCCAAACCACAGATAGAGCGCGTTAAGGATGCCGATCTGTTCGGTGCCGGCCGGCCGCGCGTCATAGATCAGCTTCCAGATGACAGAGGCGCCGACAAAAGAAATCGCCATTGGCATGAAGATGAGCGACTTGGCGATGTTGCCCCACCAGATCCGGTCTGTCAGCTGTGCCGCAAGCAGGCCGAAGGCGGTCGAAAGCGCCGGCACGACGATGAGCCACAGCAAGTTGTTGCGCATCGATTCCCAGAACTTCGATTCGCCCATCATCTGCGTGTAATTTGCGAGACCGACAAACTGCGAGGTGTTGCCGGGCATCTGCTGGTTGAGTGACAGCCACAATGTCGCGAAGACGGGATAAGCGAGATAGAGCCCAAGGGCGAGCATCGCCGGAGCGAGAAACAGCCAGGGACGCACCATGTTGGCGCGGTTGATGTTGCGCCCGGCGTTCTCGCCAGTGGCGGGAAACAGCACCTTGTCGATGAAGAGGTTGGAGAAATAGAAATAGCCGACGCAACCGCCGACCCCGACAATGATCGTGATGAGTGCCTGCAATGCCGGATTCATGCGCCCCTCCCAAGACGTCCGGCCTTGCCCGTCATCCGGCCGGAACAGCGATCATGCGGCTGAAAGCGCGGGCCCGGCAAGGGGCCGGACCCGCAGTCTTTTGAAAAATCCGCAGCCGGCTTATTTCGGCCAGGAGGCCTGGATCGTCGCGGTGACTTCCTCGGCCGACTTTCCGCCGGTGTAATCGACCATGCCGGTCCAGAAGGTGCCTGCGCCAACCGCGCCCGGCATCAGGTCCGAACCGTCGAAACGGAAGGTCGATGCGCCAAGCAGGATTTCGCCCATCTTTTTCTGCGCCGCATTGGCATAGAGTTCGGAATTGGCGGTTTTCAGCGGCGTCAGGAAGCCCGACTGCGCCATCCACACTTCATGGGCGATCGGCGTTTTCAGGAAGTCGATGAACGCGCGGGCGCCTTCGCCATCCTTGGTGATGAAGGCGAGCGTGCCTGCACCCAGAACCGGCTTGCCAAGGTCCTTGCCGGCATAGGCCGGGAAGTAGAAGAAGTCGGCATCTTC
>JALOTE010000153.1 GCA_025458045.1 Rhizobiaceae bacterium | reverse complement strand
GACACTTCGGCGAACGCCAGATGGTTGCGGTCCGTGTAGGTGCCGAAGCCGACGAAGCGGCCAAGGGGCTGCGCTTCGTTGACGAGCGCGGTTGCCGCTTCATCGACCTGCACCGTCTTGGTGCAGCCGAACGGCCCGCAATTTTCGACCTCGACCAACACCTGCTCGTTCTCGATGAACATGGACTGGACCGCGACCGAGACAATCGGCAGCGCGATGAACAGCAGCATGGCCAGCAGCGACGGAGCCATGAAGGCAAAGAAGGTGCGATGCGGCACTGCAAACCCTCCCCTGCACGCCGATGGACCAGACGGATGTTTTCAGGCAGGCGGCCGGGCGGCGGCAAGCGCCACCCGGCCATTGTCTTACTTGATGAAGCCCGCCTCTTTGGCGGCCGCAATGTAAGCGGCTTCGGTGTCGGCAAGCGCCTTTGCTGCGTCTTCCTTTCCCTGCATGAACTCGACGAGTTCGGCGCCGAGCGCATTGTGCATCAGGCCGGCATAGGGCTGCATCGGATAGGGTGTTGCATTGGCGGATGCCGAAGCGAGCACGCCGCCGGCGAGTGCACCCGGCGTGAATCCCTGGATCAGCCAGACTGCCGCGTCGGGATTGGCATTGGCCATCTCCGAAGTGACACCGTTGATGAGCGCGCGGAATGTCGCTTCGGCGTCTTCATCGGAAATGTTCTTGGCAATGGTGAAACCATCCCACCACAGGGTGGTGGCCGGGATGCTGCCGCCCGCCACTGTCGGTGCGCCCGCGAACTTGATCGCTGCAGTCACTTCCGGCGTTGAGCCTTCCGCATCGGTGACGGCCCCTGCACGTGAGCCCCAGAAATTGGCCATCGCCACCTTGCCCGCCTCGAATTCGGCCTGGAGCGCGTTGGAGTCGAACGTCAGGAAATCCGGGTTCATGTGGGCGCTGAGCGCCTTCATCATCTCCAGCGCGGCGACGCCCTTTTCATTGTTGATCGCCGGGTTGGCCGAGCCTTCGGCGAAGAACGCTCCGCCATAGCCCAGATACATGTTGACGAATTCCTCGCCGAGGTTCCAGCCGGCCTTGTAGGTGCCGCCGAGCGGATACTGCATCAGGCCCTTGTCCTTGATGGCTTTCGCGGCCTCAAGCACGCCTTCATAGGTTGTCGGCACCGCGACGCCGGCCTGCGTGAGAATGTCCTCGCGGTAGAACAAATGCTGCGCGTTCGCCATGAAGGCCACGGCCATCACCTTGCCGTCGATGGTGATGAGCTGGTTTTTCGACAGGCCCTGGCCATATTTGGCGACCAGATCGTCGAGCGGGCGGATGAGCCCGTCATTCAAGAGCGGCAGGATCGACGAGTTGGCGACGATCTGCGACGTGTATTCAGCCGGGTTGGCGGTAAGCGCCGCGACGGCCAGGCTCTCATGGTCCTTGGTGAGATTGGTCTTCACCTCGACCGTGCCGGTGGCGCAGGCGGCGGCCGCCTTCGTCACGGCCTGGATCGCCGGGAAATCATTGCCGAGGATGCGGACCGAGCCCTTCTCGATCCCGCAATCGGCCATCGCCGACCCCGCGCCCAGCATCACAATCACGCTTGTCAGCAGTGCCTTCGTCAGTTTCCGCATCGCGGTCTCCCTCGCATTGACCTTGGTTGAAGTCTCGATTGAACGTGGCCTGTTTGAGAAGGAGCAGCTTGGCTGTGCCGTGGCTGATCCTTTCGTGGCGGAATGCTGACAAACTTTGAATACGTATGCAATAGCGATTGCACCGGTTGCACGGATGATTTTTAGTGTGGCCGGGACTCGATCAAACCGGCAAGGAACAGGTTGCGGCGATGGACGGCGAAACCGGCAGTCAGGCGATGCGCGCGGAAGCGCTGGCGTCACTCAAACGGGACATGTGGCCAAAACTGCGCGCTCTCGCAGAAGCGGAAAGCGGAACCGTCGAAGCGGCGCTCTCGGCGCTCGCCCGTCCGGATGCCCGATTCCGCGTCGCGCATCCGTTCAACGAGATGTCCGGCGTCCCGGCCTTTCTGGCAAATGTCTGGACGCCGCTGAAAGACGCACTGCCCGACATGGAACGGCGCGACTCGATCCTTGTCGCCGGAGACTTTGAGGGCCGCACCTACCTTGCGGCCATGGGCCACTACTGCGGAACATTCGAGCGCGACCTGATCGGCATTCCGGCGACCGGCGCGCCGGTGCAATTGCGCTGCGGCGAGGTGTACCGGATCGAGGACGGCCGAATTGTCGAGGCGAATTTATTGTGGGATTTCATTGACCTGATGCGGCAAGCCGATTGCTGGCCGCTGCCGTCAAGTCTTGGCATGGAAGCGATGTGGCCCGCTCCCATCACCGGCGACGGCATCGTGCTTGCGGCAACCGATCCCGCGCAATCGGCAGCATCAATCGCCCAGACGCTCGCCATGCATGCGACGCTCGCCGGGCATGATGACCGCAACAGCCTGACGCGGGACTCGTTGCTCGCCATGCCGCAGCGCGACCATTGGCACCCGAAAATGATGTGGTACGGCCCGGCCGGCATCGGCACCACGCGCGGGCTTGCCGGTTTCGTCGATCATCATCAACTCCCGTTCCGCATCGCGTTCCAGCGTCCGCAGGGGAGCTTCGAGGAGGTCATGGCGGAACGCGCCCGGCATGGCGCGGGCCACTATGTCCGCATTGGCGACGGGCCATATTCTGTCACGGGCGGCTGGCCGTCGGTCTATGCCATCCATGGCGGAGGCGGCTTTTGCGGCACGACGCCGACGAACAGGCCGGTCTTCATGCGGGTGATGGATTTCTATCTCCATCATGAGGGGCTGATCCGCGAAAACTGGGTGCCGCTCGACATGCTGCACCTGTTCCAGCAGATGGGATACGATGTCCTGGCCCGGATGAAAGCGGGGCTGAAACGTCGTCTTTAGAGCGGAACTTTCGCCGAACCGCGGACGACCAGCTTCGCAGGCAAAACCGCCGCCCGCTTGCGCACGCCTGACGTCTCGATCTGTTCGATCAGGATTTCAGCGGTCGTTTCCGCCATGGCCTGCGAAGACTGCGTGACCGATGTCAGGTCATAGGCCTTCCACGCGGCTTCAGGCACGTCGTCGAAGCCGACGATGGACACATCGCCCGGTATCGAAAGACCAAGCTCGGTGCGGATCACATCCATCACCGCAAACGCCATGTGATCATTGGCAACAAAGATCGCATCTGGCCGCTTGGCGGGCTTGCGCTTCATCAAAAGCCGCGCCGCTTCCGCCGCGCCCTCGAAAGTGTAGTTGCCGAGAGCCCGGTCAAACGCCGTGACACCATGTTCGGCAAGGCCGCGATAAAAGCCCGCCTCACGGTCGCGGTTCGTCGAACTGTCCTCGGCGCCGGCGATGAAGGCGATGCGCTCATGGCCGCCGCGCACCAGAAAATCGGCGAGCAGCCGGCCGCCCTCAATATTGTCCGACGTCACGGATGAAGCGGGCGATGTCGCGACATAGCGGTTCAAAGTCACGACCGGGATGCCGGTCTGGGCGCATTCGCGCGCCAGATCAGACGACAGGGTTGCCGACGCCATCACGATGCCGTCCACCTGATATTGCAGGATGCGGCGGACAACCTCGTCCTGATCACCGGGCTCGGTCATGAACAGCAGAACCTGATAACCGCGGCCCTGCAATTGCCGGGACAATTGCTCAAGAACGATCGGGTAGAACTGGTTGTCGAGATAGGCAACGAGCAGCGCGATCAGCCGCGACCGGCCCGAAATCATGGCGCGCGCAAGCGCGTTGGGCCGGTAGCCGAGCACGGTTGCCGCCTGCATCACTTTTTCCCGTGTGGCGGGCGAGACGCTGGCACCCGGCGTGAACACCCGGCTGACGGCCGACTGGGAAACACGGGCGAGCCGCGCCACCTCGCCCGATGTGACGGGGGAGCGTGTGCCAGGCCGTTTTGGGATCGTGTCATGCATGGGCTCAAACCGGGCGGCAAACAATCATTCCGTGCGCGGCTCCATTGGCATCCGGGACGGCCCGCGCGTCAAGTGCGCGGAGGCTGTTGAAGCACGACCCTACTTCAAGCGAGTCACAATCCGCTCGCTGTCGTCTCCCGGCCGAGCCCCGCCCGGTTGCAGCGCGCGGCGCTGCCACACTCTGCCCGATTGCTCTGCCGCTTGGTCACGATGACGTTGCCCCCGAGTTTTATCCAGCATGAGCGAGACTCCGGGTTTGAGTTTTGCCCATTTGGGCGGGTTGGGCAACGGGGTCTGGCGCGGAGCTTCG
>JALOTE010000064.1 GCA_025458045.1 Rhizobiaceae bacterium | reverse complement strand
GACAGCATGTAGGATTGCTTGCATTCCTCGACGGTCGCCTCGTTCGGCATGTTGATCGTCTTGGAGATCGCGCCCGAGATGAAGGGCTGGGCCGCCGCCATCATGCGGATGAGGCTTTCAACCGAGAGATAACGCTTGCCGATCTTGCCGCAGGGGTTGGCGCAATCAAACACCGGGTAATGCGTGGTCTTCAGATGCGGCGCGCCTTCCAGCGTCATCGCGCCGCATACATGGATGTTGGCGGCCTCGATGTCGGCCTTGGAGAAGCCGATGGTGCGCAGCATGTCGAACGAGAAATCATTCATCTGCTCGTCCGTCAGGCCGAGCGTCGCCTTGCAGAACTCCTCGCCGAGCGTCCATTTGTTGAAGGCGAATTTGATGTCGAAGACGCTTTCCATCGCTGCGTTCAGCTTGGCGATCTCGGCGTCACCGAAGCCCTTGGCCTTCAGCGAAGCGGGATTGACGCCCGGCGCATTGTTGATGTTGCCGTGACCAACCGCATAGGCTTCGATTTCGGCGATCTGGCTTTCGGAATAGCCAAGCGTGCGCAGCGCTTCGGGCACGGCGCGGTTGATGATCTTGAAATAGCCGCCGCCGGCCAGTTTCTTGAATTTGACCAGTGCGAAATCGGGTTCGATGCCTGTGGTGTCGCAATCCATGACAAGGCCGATCGTGCCGGTCGGCGCGATGACGGTTGCCTGGGCGTTGCGGTAGCCATGCTGTTCGCCAAGCGCGAGTGCTGCGTCCCAGGCCTTGGCGGCATGCTCCATCAGGCCCGGAACCGGGCATTCTACGGCTTTGAGCGGCACGGGATTGACGGTCAGACCCTCATAGCCCTGCGCCTCGCCGTGCGCGGCGCGGCGATGGTTGCGGATGACGCGCAGCATCGATTCGCGGTTCGGCTTGAAGCCGGGGAAGGCGCCCAGTTCGCCTGCCATTTCAGCAGACGTCGCATAGGCGACGCCGGTCATGATCGCGGTCAGCGCGCCGCAAATGGCGCGGCCTTCGGCCGAATCGTAGGGAATGCCCGACGTCATCAGCAGGCCGCCGATATTGGCGTAGCCAAGGCCCAGCGTGCGGTATTTGTAGGAAAGCTCCGCAATCGCCTTGGACGGGAACTGCGCCATCATCACCGAAATCTCGAGCACGACCGTCCACAGCCGAGTCGTGTGCTCATAGGCGGCGATGTCGAAGGAGCCATCGGCGTTGCGGTAGGGCAGCAGGTTGATAGAGGCGAGGTTGCAGGCCGTGTCGTCCAGGAACATGTATTCCGAGCACGGGTTGGAGGCACGGATGCGGCCCTCGGCCGGCGAGGTGTGCCACTCATTCATGGTCGAGTTGAAATGGATGCCCGGGTCGGCCGACGCCCATGCGGCATAGCCGATGCGGTCCCACAATTCACGCGCCTTCAGCGTCTTGTGCACCTTCCCATTGGTACGGTTGACGAGGTTCCAGTCTGTGTCGTTTTCGACGGCCTTCAGGAACTCATTCGTCACCGAGACGGAGTTGTTGGAATTCTGGCCTGAGACCGTGAGATAGGCTTCGGAATCCCAGTCGGTGTCATAGGTCTTGAACTGAAGGTCGGTGAAGCCCTGCTCGGCAAACTGGATGACGCGCTTGATGTAGTTTTCCGGCACCATCGCCTTTTTGGCGGCGCGGATCTCGCGCTTCAGGGCGGTGTTGAAATTCGGATCGAAGCACTGGCCGTCCGGCCCTTCGCAATTGGCGCAGGCCTTCATGATCGCCGACAAATGCTTGGCCACGATCTTCGAGCCGGTGACGAGGGCGGCGACCTTCTGCTCCTCGTTCACCTTCCAGTCGATGTAGGTCTCGATGTCGGGATGGTCGATATCGACAACCACCATCTTGGCGGCGCGGCGCGTGGTGCCGCCCGACTTGATCGCGCCGGCCGCGCGGTCGCCGATTTTCAGGAAGCTCATCAGGCCGGAGGATTTGCCGCCGCCGGACAGTTTTTCGCCTTCGCCGCGCAGAGCCGAGAAGTTCGAGCCGGTGCCGGAGCCATACTTGAACAGGCGCGCCTCACGCACCCACAGGTCCATGATGCCGCCTTCATTGACGAGGTCATCGCTGACACCCTGGATGAAGCAGGCATGCGGCTGCGGATGCTCATAGGAGGATTTCGAGGCGACCAGTTTTTTGGTGAACGGGTCGACATAGAAGTGGCCCTGACCCGGGCCGTCGATCCCAAAGGCCCAATGCAGGCCGGTGTTGAACCATTGCGGCGAGTTGGGGGCGACGCGCTGGGTCGCCAGCATGTAGGCAAGCTCGTCGAAGAAGGTTTGCGCATCCTCTTCGGAGGAGAAATAGCCGCCCTTCCAGCCCCAATAGGTCCATGTGCCGGCGAGGCGGTTGAACACCTGGCGCGCGTCGGTTTCCGAGCCGTAACGCTGATCCTCGGGCAGGGCGGCAAGTGCTGCTTCATCGGCGACCGAACGCCACAGGAAGGACGGAACGGAGGTTTCCTCGACCTTCTTCAGGACCGCCGGAACGCCCGCCTTGCGGAAATATTTCTGCGCCAGAATGTCGGCCGCCACCTGGCTGAACTGGACGGGAACATCGATGCCTTCGAGCCGGAACACGATTGAACCGTTGGGGTTCTTGATCTCGCTTGTCACCTTGCGGAATTCGATTCCGGCAAAAGGCGAGCGGCCGGCGGTGGTGAAATGGCGTTGGATGCGCATTGGTGTCGTCCCTGTCTTTCCCCTCGCTGGCGGCCTCGTCGTCCCCGAGTGCGCGCCGGCATTGATATTTTGGCCCGCTTTCACGTGCCTCTGCCCAGTCATGGCGTCGCCGTTCAGCGCAAAACGCCGTTTCACTCCGCCAAGAGGCGGCCCCTCAAATATCGCACATGTGGTGTGGTGCCCGGTGTGTCACCGGCCTGTCACACTCTATATGGGGCCTCAGCCTGCTCGTAAACACTAAATATAGGGTTAACGAGAGGTTTCGAAAGCGCGCCTTAGCGTCGGGTCACTGTGCTCCCGCTGCAATCGGGCGCGCGCCGCATGGGGCCCGCATCACTCAAAACTCCAACCAAGGTTGAACCGTCGCGTGACTCGGCCCGATGCGTCAACGATTCGTTTGGGCAAAAACCGGGCAGGGGATCTTTTCGCAATCCGTCGTGGGAATCGCGGGGAAAACCGTCGTGGCGCAACACAATGTGACAGTCGTGCAACAGGCTCACTGATGGTTTTGGGGCCTGAATGGTCTTCACGCTAACCGGAGATTCATCTCTCCTGACGTAAGGTGCGGCCATGTTGCTGCGCGCCCCCATCCATGGCCTTAGACAAGGTGCCGCCGAAATCCGGCGTCGCTGGCCGCTCCTATGGTCGGGCGTGCTATTCGACGTCGCGCTCGTGCTGGTGCTGGTCAACCTTCTCATCATCGCGATCTACTGGAGCGCCGGGACCGAGCGCGTGCTGCTCGAAATGGCGATCAGCAGCGGGATCGCGTCTGTTGTCGGCGCTCCGGTCGCGACGCATCGCCGTTTGCAGCAGGCGCGCATCCAGCAACTGGCGGATGAATTGCGTGCCATTGCCGACACTGATTCCCTGACCGGTCTCGGCAATCGGCGTGCCATGTTCAAGCGCTTGGACGTGCTTGCGCAACCCGATCGCGCCGCCTTCGTCGTGTTCGACATTGACCACTTCAAGCGCATCAATGACACTTTCGGCCATGCGGGCGGTGACGCGGCGATCAAGGCGTTTGCCGAACTGGTCCGCCGGAATTTGGCCGGAGACGCCTTTGCCGCGCGGTTGGGCGGCGAGGAATTCGGCGTCCTGTTGCCGGGAATGCCGGTCGATGCGGCTGAACATCTGGCGTCGGCAGTCGTGTCACAGGCGCGAAGACTGGTCGTGCGCGCGCCAAACGGGCTGCCGATCACCATGACCGTTTCCGCCGGACTGGCATCCGGCATCCCGCAGGCTGAACGCTTGTTGCTGTGTGCCGACGAAGCACTTTACCTTGCCAAACGCGACGGCCGCGACAGGGTGCGGGCAGCCGCCTGAGGCCTGTGCTCTGCGTGGAGATATCAGACGGCCTTGCCGGATACAGCGAACGCCCTGATCAACTCGGCCAGTTCACGTTCCTTGACCGCATCGGCCGCGGCTTCCGCGTCAAACCATTGGATCAGCCGTTCGCCTGCTTCCTTGAACGCGCGGGCCTGCCGCGTGACCTTGATCGGATAGACGCGCACGCGGCATTTGACCGACGGCCCGCCATCAAGCCGCTTGTCATAGGTGTAGAAGCCGAGCCCGACGCGGGTCACCTCGCCGATGACACCGGCTTCCTCATGCGCCTCGCGAAGCGCGGCGTCAGCCGGGTCTTCATCTCCGTTCATCCAGCCCTTCGGCAGCACCCAGCGGCCGGTGCCGCGGCTGGTGATGAGCATGATGCGCAGACGCCCTTGCGCGCGCTTCCACGGCAAAGCTGCCACCTGCTCGCGGGAGCGGGGTTCGGAGAGGCCGGTGAAGAACGGGTCCATGCGCGCCACTGTTCCACCCTTCGATGCTGTCCGCCTTGATTGACGTCAGGACAGCATGATTCGGAAAATGTTTGGTTAACGCGCGTTAACCCCACAATCATGACAGGACAATAACAGTCGGCTAAATTTCTGGCGCGGCAGGGTTCAGCCGCGATGCCCGTCAGCAATCGGCTTCTGGTAAGTGAACCCCATGTCCCAGGGGAAATAGATCCACGTGTCCTGGCTGACTTCGGTGACGAATGTGTCGACCATCGGCACGCCTTTCGGCTTGGCGTAGACAGTGGCGAAATGTGCCTTTGGCAGCATGCGGCGCACCTCGGCTGCCGTCTTGCCCGTGTCTGTCAGGTCGTCGATGATCAGCACTGTCTCGCCGCCATCGGCCATCAGTTCCGGTGCCACGCCCTTGAGCACCAGCAATTCACCCTGGTTGGCGTAGTCATGGTAGGACGCAATCGACACTGTCTCGATGACGCGGATGTCCAGTTCGCGCGCGATGATCGCCGCAGGCACAAGCCCGCCGCGCGTGATGCAAACGATCGAGGTCCACTTGTCTTTCTGGGCGGACAAGCGCCAGGACAGGGCGCGCGTGTCGCGGTGGAACTGGTCCCACGAGACTGGGAAGGCTTTTTCAGGCAAAGCATCGGAAAGCGACATGGCGCAACACCTTTGGCGGTTGGGGCCGCCGCGCGGGCAGGCGGGGCCGGGGTTGCGGGCAGCGCTTAAGCGCAAAGCCGGAGTCGAATCAAGCCGCTGGCGTCAGCCGTTCGACCATCGATTCGACTTGTGCACGCACAACTTCAAGCCGCTCCGCATCGCGCGCGCGCACCACCAGTTCCGTCCAGAAGCGGCCGTCGAGGTGCTTCGGATAGGACCCGAGGATGGTATCCGGGTTTGCTTTCTGAATGTCGCCAAGCGGTCCGCCGATGGTGCCCTCGCCAAGCGGGCAGGAGACGGTGGCGGAGAGGAGCTTCGTGCCGGTTTTCAGGGTCGGCAGCACATTGTCGAGCATCGCCTGAAAAATGGATGGCACACCCGCCATCACATGCACATTGCCGATGACGAAGCCGGGAGCGACCGAAACGGGGTTGGCGATATGGGCCGCGCCGCGCGGCATGCGCGCCATGCGACGGCGTGCCTCGGTGAACTCGATGCCGCGCGCGCCGTAGTGGGCGCCAAGCAGTTCCATCGCAGCCGCGTCATGCTCGCAGGGCAGATCAAAGGCCTTGGAAATTGCGTCCGCCGTGATGTCATCATGCGTCGGGCCGATACCGCCGGTGGTGAACACATAAGTCCAGCGGACGCGCAGGGCGTTGACGGCGGCAACGATGTCATCTTCCTCATCGGCAACGATGCGGACCTCTTTGAGGTCGATGCCGATCGCTGTCATGATTTCGGCAAGGTGGCCGATGTTCTTGTCCTTAGTGCGGCCGGACAGGATCTCGTCGCCGATCACAAGCATGCCGGCGGTGATGATCTCGGCCATGGATTGCGCTCACAGTGCTGGAAAAATGGTGCCCCCGGCAGGATTTGAACCCGCGACCTTCGGTTTACAAAACCGCTGCTCTACCAACTGAGCTACAAGGGCATGGCGGGCGAAATAGCGTCAAACGCCGGCGCGGGCAAGACGTGTTCCTGGCCGCATGGCCATGCGATCAGATGCGGCCCGCTGAAGCCGAGAGGCGTTCGTAAATCGGTCGGGCGGCGTCCGCGATTTCGGCAAGGTGCGGCGGCAGGTTGATCTCTCGTTCCGGCCTTGTGTCAAAGCCCGTCGAGTTGGCAACTGAATTGTACCAGTGCGCCGCCCATACCCCGTCGCTGGCATGGATGCCGGCTGGCCAATTCAACATGCGTGGCGTCCATGCGATGCCGAGTGCTGCGCAGAGTTTCGCAAGCGCGCCCGCCGGGTCATGTGTCACATCCGCCGCGTCCACCACAATCGGCGCTTGGCCTGTCCGGTCCGCCACGCGGTCGAACAATTCGCCTTGCGCGATGAACCCGATTTCCGGAAGCGTCACGCTTTCGCGCTTGGCCACATAGGAGGCGAGAACGCGTTCCGGCGCGCGGATCAGAAAGACATTCACCGCGTCCTCGCCGTGCATGAAGCCGAGGTCGAAGCCCGGCAGCATGTGGTGCGTCATGTGCTTTTGGTAAAACAGCGGCTCGCCCGTCGAGGCCGGGCTGGCGCAGCGCGCCGAAACGATCGCCGAGTCATTGTCGTGGGTTGCAAGAATCGCCTCGCGCATCGGGTGATCAAGGCCGGTCGCCTTGAGATAGGGCGCATAGAACGGCTCGTCCCAGACCGCGCAATCACCGCGCGCGCCAAAGGACCGCATCATGGCGGTGGACAGGTTGCGCGGGCCGGACCACATCAGGATGCGCATGGCTCATTGAACTCCCGCGAGGTGGCGGCGCGCCACATAAAGCGCGATTGCACCCGCATTCGAGACATTGAGCGAGCGGATCGCGCCTGGCATGTCGAGACGCGCCAGCGCACCGGTGAGGCTGCGCGTCTTCCGGCGCAATCCCTTGCCTTCCGCCCCCAGCACAAGCGCGATGCGGTTGCCGTGCAGCGTGTCCTCAAGCGGGGCGGGGCCATCGGAATCAAGGCCGACCGTCTGGTAGCCCTGCGCGTTCAGGGCCTCGATCGCTTCGCCCAGATTGCGCACCGCGATATGTTCAATGTGTTCCAGCGCGCCGGAGGCCGCTTTGGCCATCACGCCGGTTTCATCCGGAGAGTGCCGCATGGTTGTGATGAGGACGCGCACATTGAAGGCTACCGCCGAACGGATCAGCGCGCCGACATTGTGCGGATCCGTCACCTGATCGAGCACGAGGACGAGCGGCTCATTGTCGAGCGCCTTCAGCGGCCGCGTCTTCAGCACATCGCAGTCCAGCACCGCGCCTTGATGCACGGCGTCGGCGCCCACCAGCGGATCAAGCGCGCGCGGCTCGACAACTTCGACGGGGAAGGGCAGGGCCTCCGGCGAGTCCAGCCCCAGCCGGATCAACGCGTTGCGGGTGGCGACAAGACGGGCCTTGCGCCGCTTCGGGTTGTCGAGCGCCGCCTTGACGACATGGATACCGTAGAGCCGCACCATGCCTTCAGGCAGGGCCGCCGCCGATACATCCGGCCGGCCGGCCCGGCCGGATGGTTTCCCAGCATTCTTGCCGAAGCGCTTGATCCAGACCTTGCCTTCAGGCTTGGCGCCCGGATGTGCCATCGATGCTGGCTTCAAAGCGCGCGCCGGCGGTTTCTCACGTTTCATCTGGCCGTCGCTCCTGCCCGCAACCGATCTGCGTCGCTTCCTTTATGCGTTCGCCAAATAGTCGGCAATCAAACGTGAACCGCAATTGACAGGCCAAATCCTTGCCGCCATAAGGCCCGCGCTGCATGGCAAGGCCGTGATCGGCCCGCCCGGCAGCGTGTGGAAGAGTGCCCGAGTGGCTAAAGGGGACGGACTGTAAATCCGTTGGCTAAGCCTACGTTGGTTCGAATCCAACCTCTTCCACCACTTGCTTTTGCGCCGTGACTGCGGTTCCAATCATGGCATGCGGGTATAGCTCAATGGTAGAGCAGCAGCCTTCCAAGCTGAATACGCGGGTTCGATTCCCGCTACCCGCTCCATCCGTCCGCGAAGTGCTGGCGCTCAACGCAGCTTGAACAGCGTGTAGTTTCCATCCGTGTCGATGAGCACCGGCGCAAGCCATTCCGGCACGCGCTTTACCGTCAGATCTGCCGCAAGTCCGCCATAGGTGGCGAAGTCCATCGCATCGGCGGCCTGCGGGCACCAGAGCAGATGGGTCGCACCCGATGCGGTGATAATTGATCGGGCCTCGTCCGGTTTGGCGGTGAAACCCAGGATGGATGCTTTCAGGCCTGCGACATTGCGGTGATAGGGCCCTGCCATCACGCGGTGATGCGTGTTGAGGAGGATGCCCGCGCCATGGTTGCCGGTGTTGAACAGTGTCATCGTTGGCAAGCCGGCAAGCGCCGCGAAAAAGGCGGCATCGGTGCAGGCAAGCTTGTCAGCCGACGGGCCTGCGGTGCGCATTTCAAATTCAGCCTGCGCCGCCGGCCCGCGCCGCATCGCATCGATGCCCATGCCGATCATCGCCCAGCTTGTGTTCATGGACAGCAGCATCAAGGTCAGTGCCGGCGCGCGGCCAAGAGCACCATGGGGCTTTGCCCAAAGCAGCCCGATCGCGCCGCCCAAGACCGGAACGGCAAGATGTGCGCCGAACGTGATGCCGCGGAACTGGTAGAGCGCCACGGCGAGCGCGAGGCCAAGGAACAGGGCGGCAAGCATGGTGGTCTTGCGTATCGCGGGATTGCGCCACGTCATCACGACAGCAGCAATGAAGCTAAGCACTGTCGTCGCGCCGAAATTGAATGTGGTGACGGCATCGTTCTGTACAAAACGGTGAAACGGCATGGCCTCGGATATTCCGTTTAGCCACATCGTCCGCAACACGGGGTCCATGTCGGCCACCGGATCGCGCAGGCACGACAGGGACCAAGGCAGGGCGGCCAGCACGGCTGCGAAGCCAACCGCGCAAAGCGCGATTGCGCGACCCTTGATGCCGTACGGGGCCAGCCACGCGACATATGCCAGAGCGAGGCCGCCAGCCGCACCGGGCGCGGCATGGGCGATGGAGAACGCGTCGCAGGCCACAGCCGTCCATCGGCCCGGGGCTTGCGTTGAAAGGAGAATTGCGGCCAGCGCTCCGCCGAAAGCGAGGCCGAATCCGAGCGTGAAACTCCGGCGGGTGGCAGGATCGAGCAGCCACATCACCGCGACCGCCGCCGCGACAACCGCCACATGCGCGTTGGTTTCAATGCCTATGCCCGCCATCAAAGCTGCGCAAAGGCCCGCCAACACCCCCATGCTGCCGGTCGGCTTTGCGGCCGAAACGAGTGCGATGACGCAGACCGCTAGGGCGACTTGCGGGCCGTGATGATCGATCGCGCCATTGCCGAACAGGCCAAGCGAAAAGTAGCCGATCGCCGCCAGCCCCGCCGTTGCGACCATGGCCGGGAGGCCGCCGATCCGCCGGGCGATCGCCATGCTCGCAAACAGTGTCGCAAGCGCGCAGAGCGCGGGCCATGCCATCGCAGCAAAGACTTCGGATTGCTGAGCCGACAGCCCGACGCCTTTGCCAAGCAGGATCAGCCCCGCAATCGGCGCATCCACAAGGCGCGACCAATGCATGACGAAGCCGCCCTCCGGCCCCATGCGGTATTGGTGCAGGTCAAACCAGCTCTGTCCGCCAAGCAGATCGCGCACCTGCACCATGCGCAGCATCGCGTCATTGTCGAAGGTGAGAGACGTGACACCGCTGACCGCCTGACGCGCCACGAGCAATGCAGTGACACCAAGCGCGATCAGGAATGGCAGGGCCATTCCGCCTTGCGCGTCGGACGCGCGGCTGCGGGGCATCTGGATAGCGAGGCGTTCGATCAATGTGTTCATGGCGATTTCCAGTCGGATCGCCCAGACCTGGCAGAGTTTGGTTAAAACAAACGCCAATTCCGGGATGGTCAACGCGCCCTTAACCGAGCCTGTGCGACAGGACGTTCAACGATAGGATGCAAAGAGGCGGGCGCCATGCCGACAGGCAAACTCGGAACGACGGTTGAAGCGCACAAGGCCGCGCCCGCCGGGCCGCGGTCTTCAAGCAGAACGGGCCGCCCCTGGGCCGGGCGCCAGCCGGACAAGCGCGTCGCGGTTCTGATCCCCTGCTACAATGAGGAATTGACGATTGGCGACGTCGTGCGGCGGTTCCGCGCCGCGCTGCCGGACGCGACGGTCTATGTCTATGACAACAACTCGCGCGACATGACGGCAGTGGTCGCGCGCGCCCACGGCGCAGTCGTTGTGCGCGAGCCGCGGCAGGGCAAAGGCAATGTCGTGCGGCGGATGTTTTCCGACATCGACGCCGACATCTACATCATGGCTGACGGCGACGGCACCTATACGCCCGAAGATGCGCTGACGCTGATGGAGGCGCTGGAGGAGGGGCGCTGCGACATGGTGGTCGGCACACGCAATGGCGTGACGGAAGACGCCGGCCGCAAGGGCCACGGCTTTGGCAACATGGTGTTCAACCGCATCTATCACGGCCTGTTCGGCCGGGATTTCACCGACATCTTTTCCGGCTATCGCGTCTTCACCCGGCGTTTTGTCAAAAGCTTTCCCGCCTTCTCATCGGGCTTTGAAATCGAGACCGAAATGTCGGTTCACGCGTCGCAGTTGCGGCTGCCGGTGGCCGAAATCGGCCTGACCTATGGGCGAAGGCCCGAGGGGTCGCATTCCAAACTGTCCACGTTCCGTGACGGGGCGAAAATCCTGATGATGTTCGCGCTTTTGTTGAAAGAAACGCGGCCGATCATGTTTTTCGGCGTGCCCGCTGCGGTGCTGATGCTGTTTTCGCTGGGCTTTGTGACACCGGTGCTCGCAAGCTACTTCGAGACCGGTCTGGTTCCACGCCTGCCGACCTTCGTGTTTGCGACTTTCCTCGCGCTGATGGCAGTGCTGCTTCTGGTGACCGGCGTCATCCTCGATTCGGTGGCGCGGGGCAGGGCGGAGGTCAAACGCATGCTCTATCTTGCCATGCCGGCCGCAAACATCCAGCCTTTTTCCGGTGACAAAAGGAGCGGCGAACAGCCAATGGCCGGCCAATGATGCCGCACAGTTCCAGCGCAACCCCCTTGGCAATTGGCGAAGTTTTCGAATAAACTCTGGTCAAGCGCGGGCATGATGTAGTGGTAGCCTGAAAGCTTCCCAAGCTTTTCGTGCGGGTTCGATTCCCGCTGCCCGCTCCACCTCCCAAAGATATTCCGGCAAACAAGGTTGTGACCGGCACGCGGCCAAAACGGCGACGCGCGGCGCAAACCGCGCGCCGAGCGGTTCCATTCAGCTGCAATAGCCGAGTTGGGCATAGGTTTGGGCGGAACCGGCAGGGCGGCGCGCGCAGATCGAATTCAGCAGGGCGCCGATATTGCCGGGGCCGAAGGAGCCATAGGCCGCATTGGGGAAAACGCTGTTGCGCCCGAAAACGGACGAGAAATTGTCCTTCGGCCGGTTTGGATCGCTCGCGCCCCATGATGTCACGCCGACGATCTGCATTTCCGGTTGGCTGCCGGGCACCGCGCCTCCTGTGCGCACACCGGTGCCGACACCGAAATTGACAATCCATGGCCCGCCGCTGGAGCCACCGGTGAAGTTTGACCCCTGCGCAAGATTGAGTGTCGCATTGGCGGAGCCGCAAGGGCGCAGAACATGCGTCGGCCCGTCCGAGCGCTGCATGATGCTGCCATTGTCGATCAGGCCCGGATAACCGAGCGCCGTGACGGCGGCGGTCTGGAGATTGCCGGTGCGCGGGGAACTGACAAAGCTGTAGAGGCCCGTTGCCACCTTGATGCGCCCGACGACATCGCCGATGAACCGGCCATTCACCGGGCGCATCGCGAGGATGGCGATGTCATTGGCGCGCGCCGCGCCGCAGCCAGGGTCGGTTCCGTTTGACCATGTCGCGGGGACGACGAGCGCGCTTGCCGTCCAAGCGCCATAGGGCTGCTGCTGGGCAAGCGTGGAACCGACGGGGCCGTAATGTGCGGGGCGGAAGGTGAAATTGCTGAAAAAGGTGTTGCGGCCGCCGAAATCCTGCATGCAATGGGCCGCCGTAAGCACAAGGCCCCGGCGTATGACCGTTGCGCTGCAGAACGTCGAGGCGCTGCCGATGTTGAAGAACAGCTTGCCCGAAGGCCGATAGGGGTAAGTCAGCGACAAGAAATTCGGCGCGTTGCCCGGCGCGACGCTGACGCCCGCGCCAAGCGCGACACGGTTGCTGGTGTATGGAATGCCGAAACTTCCAAACGCGCGCGGCGCGGCGGCATCAAGTGCTTGCTGGGCTGTTTCGGACGCGGTCAGTGCGCGTGCCGTGGCAGCAGACCTTGGTGCGGCGAGCGGATTCACTTTCGCCTTGGCCCCCGAGGCAGGCAAGGGCGCGGTTGCGGGCAATTGCACGACCTGTGTGGAGGCCGCCGCGCTTGCCATTGAGAAGGTGGCGGCGATAGCCAGTGCAACGGCTGCCTTGGCTGCCGATTTGATCGCGGTCTCGCACTTCATGGGTCCCAATCCTTCCGTCGCTCATTCTGCGGGAAACGGTAATGGTAGCAGACTGCCCGCCGCTCACCTTCACGTCAACTCCGAACGGCATCCGGCCAGGGCCGTGCGCATGAAGTTTGCCTGACGGCTGACAGGGAATTCCCAAACTGACTCCGGGATGATTCAAGAGCTTCCGACTGGATCGGGGACTTTTTCATGTCGACTCGGTTGAACCGCGACGACTTGGGCACATGGGTCGATCGCGTTCCGTGCCTGCCGGCCCAGTCGCTGCCATGCGATGTTCCGGTGTCCTGTTGCGCCATCCCATGGCTTAGCCTTCCCTTAACGGAATATGGCCAAGGTGGAGTGCAAATAGAGGATCATCGCCATGCTGTCCCGTTTTTCCGTGCCGGTTGCCGCTCTGACACTATCGGCGGTCGCCACTGCGGCGCTGCCCGACGTGGCGTTGGCGAACGCACCCTATATTGCGGACGCTCGGATCGAAAATGGCCGCCTTGTCGTGCTTGGCCGCGCCCAGGCCGGGACCAATGTCATTCTCGACGGCAAGTATCGCAGCCGATCCAACGCCGGGCATGAATTTCGCTTCAATGTGGTGCACTATCCGAAGGACTGCATCGTCAAGGTTGCGACTGCCGCGGCTCCCACCCGGCCTGTCTCGGCCGTGGTTGCGAATTGCGCTTCAGCTGCCACCAGCTGGCGCGGTGATTGGCGCGGCGCCGTCACCTATTATCCCGGTGACCTTGTGCGTCGTGACGGCTCCACATGGCGCGCGCGCCGCGAAACCGTTGCGGATATTCCCGGCAGCGCGCCACTCGATTGGGAATTGCTTGCCGCCAAGGGTGCTCCCGGACCGCGCGGCCCCGCCGGGCCGGCCGGCCAGTCGGTCGCGTTGCCGAGCGTGACGATGTTCTGCGCATCGCGCTACACGGCCACGACAGCCACCCTTGCTGCCAATTCCGTCGGCAACGTCAGTCATGACGGGTGTGGTCCAGCCGGACCCTATCCAAAAGAATTTGTCGGCGGCAATTGCGAGTCCGACTCTGACGATGCCCAGTTGATCGAGTATACGTTCGGCTACCGCAGCAACACATTCACCTGCCGCTATCGCAACATGTCGTCCGCACCGATCACCATCACGGCCGTCGCCCGCTGCTGCACGATCTATGTGACGCAAGGCCAATGACACGGCGCAATCGGCGCGATCATTCTCAGCCAGCCATAACCTGACGAGGACGTTCGCGCCGGTGTCGATGGCGGCATCGGTCGGAGGGCCGTCCGCGGTTGAACGTCGCCCGGGCCACTACAGGTGGATCACAGACGGCACCGCTTCTTGCCGTAGACGTCATTTGGTGGTTTACTTCGCGTCGTACAGGGTTTTCGACAAGCGGCGGGGGCTCAGCATGAAAATCTGTCCGGCAGATTCCATGCATTCTGCAATGCGCGCGCTCGGCAGCAGATATGCCGGTCTCCTGCTTGCCGCGGGACTGGCGGTCTGCGTCAGCGCGCCAGCGCTGGCCGATCTCACCTTCCGCGGCAATTGGCAGCCTTCCGCCACCTACAATGCCGATGACGTGGTTTTCCTGTCCGGTCACAGCTACCGCGCCAATGCAACCAATGTGGGCAGGAAACCGGACCTGCCTGCCAATGCCCCGCAGTGGAGCCGCATCACGTCCGGCTTCAATGTGCGCGGGGCGTGGGCTGGCGGCATCCCTTACAATGTCGGCGATGTAGTCACGCGTGGCGGTTCGTCCTTCGTTTCGGTCCGGGGCTTGGGCAATCTGAACAAGCCGCCGCAAGGGGCCAACATCAACACCTTCTGGCGCTTGCTCGCCGCGCGCGGGGCGCAAGGCGCCGTCGGTCCCGCGGGGCCCGCAGGCCCAACCGGTCCTGCAGGGCCTGCAGGCCCAAGCGGTCCCGCAGGGCCGACCGGGCCGTCGGGAATTGTCGCGGCGAGCGACGCAAACGGCTTTACGGGCAACATCCCTGCTTCGGAAACCGCATTCACCGCCAGAGGCCCGGGATTGGTCGTGGAGGTTCCCGAAGGGGGCGGCATCTACGCCAATGGCGCAATCGGGCTTGGGGCATTCGCCGCGCCGACATCGGGATTTGTTGAAATTGGCATGTGTTATCGTGTCGCGCCGGGCGGGTCGTTCATCTTGATGAATGACGTCCAGTTCGTGCGGGTCCGTGGAACGATCGAGACAACCGGGCGCGCGTCGCATGCGATGGCCGGGTTTGTGGGCGGTCTGGCAGCGGGCAACTACATCGTCGCGGTCTGCGTCAGGAATGGCCATAATCAGCCATTGAACGAGAATTCAAAACTGCAGTTCGCTGCATTCGTGAGGTGAAGCATTGTTCAGACAAACTATGAGAATTTCTGAATATTCATGCTTTGTACTAACTCTATCTCAGTGTAATACGCTGTTTCAGGGGTGGAAAATTTCCAGAAGTTTTTCTCTTCTGCTCGCTGTTCACCGTGGATGTCCTCGGAACTACCCCCCGATCACCTATTATTGGACAGTGCCCCTAATCTTGGACCACTCATATCTCGTTGGGATATTAACAAGTTCGAAAATTGCTGATACAAAAGTGTCAGGATTTTAGAGGTTCTAAAGCTTTTGTTTCAGCAATTTTTGTATTTGTCAAGTTCCCAACAA
>JALOTE010000152.1 GCA_025458045.1 Rhizobiaceae bacterium | reverse complement strand
GGTGAAGACGAGCGCGCCGTTCTCAAGCGTGAAGATGCGGCCAAGATAGGAAAAGAAATTGCCGATATTGTCAGCGAAGGTTTGCGGACGCACTTCGGCGACCACGGATGCGACAAGCACGGCGGCAAGAAGGATCGCAAAGCCGATCAGCGTTTGGCGGCGCTTGGCCGAAATGGCTGAACGATAGGCGCCGTCAAGGAGTGCAAGGCGGTCAGGCGGGAGGGTTGGCAAGGCGGTGGCCATCAATCACAGTCCCCAAGACTTTGCCGTGGAAATTTGGCAGTCGCCGCAAAAAAGGCGGCCGCCCGCACGGGCGACCGCCATCTTTCAGGCCATCAGTATCAGCTGCCCTGCTTCTTGCGCAGGTCGTCGACGAATTTCTGCAACTCGAACGTGACCTTGTAGTCATCCGGAGAGACCGGGACCCAGCCCTGAGACTTGCCATCTGTCAGCTTGTCGAACGCCGCTTTGTCTTTGGTCGGCGCATCGGCATAGGCTTGGCGGATCGCGGCCTTCAGTTCTTCCGGCAACGAGGCGAGATAGACGTCGGGCGAGCCGGGGATCTTGTCCGACTTGAAGATGATCTTCATGTCCTCGGCCTTCACCATGTCCTTGCGGACCATGCGCATGAAGTTCGAGTCGCCTTCCGAGTTCCACCAGTTGAACGCGGCATCGCATGTGCCGCCCATGACGGCGGTGATGGCGTTTTCATGGCTGCCGGCGTAGGTGACGGTGGCGAAGAACTGCTCAGGCTCGATGCCCATCTGCGCCATGGCGTAGCGCGGCACATTGTTGCCCGAGGTGGAATTGGGGTCGACGAGGCAGAGGTTCTTGCCCTGAAGGTCTTCGATCTTGGTCGCCGGGCTGTCGGCCTTCACATAGAGAACCGAGAAATAGCCCGTGTCGCCAACTTCCGTCGACAGGGTGGCGAAGGGCTCGACGCCGCCATTGGTGACGGTGTGGGCGCGCACATAGGATGACGGGCCGTAGGAACCGATATGGATGTTCCCGGCCTTCTGGCCTTCGATGACGGCGGCATAGTCATTGGCGATGCGCAGCGTGACTTTCACACCGAGTTCACGCGACAGATAGTCCATCCAGGGCTGGAAGCGCTCGGTCACGCCCGAAGCGTTTTCGGCCGGAACCTGGGCGAAGACGAGTTCGGGGTAGTCCGCGCGCCAATCGGCGAAAGCGGTACCGGTGAAAGCGAGGGTTGCGGCCGTGGCGGCCAGAAGCGTGCGACGATTGAACATCGTGGTCTCCATCCAAGGGGCGAAATGCCGTGCGGGTGCGGTTTGCAGAAAGGTCGCAGGTGGTTCAGGCTGCGACGGCCTGTTGGCCGGGTGCAGGGATGAGGCCGGAGGCGGAGTTCGCGTCCATCCCCTCATCCATGACGTCACCGGATTCGAGCCCGTAGAGTTCGCGGGCAATGTCGTTGGTCAGTTCGTCGGGCGTTCCGTCAAACACGACGCGGCCTGCCGCCATGCCGATGAGACGGCCGCAATAGCTGCGCGCCAGATCAAGCGAGTGCAGATTGGTGATGATGGTGATGCCGTGTTCGCGGTTGATGGCGCGCAGTCCGTCCATCACGAGGCGCGTGTTGCGCGGATCGAGCGAGGCGATCGGCTCGTCGGCCAAAATGAGGCGCGGTTCCTGCACCAGAGCGCGGGCGATGGCCACGCGCTGCTGCTGGCCGCCCGACAGGCTGTCGGCGCGCTGGGCGGCAAAGGAGGCCATGTCGAACTGTTCCAGCGCGGCGAGCGCCAGAGCGCGGTCGTTGTCGCTCCACAGGTTCAAAACGGAGGACAGCGTCGAGACCTTGTTCAGGCGGCCGGTCAACACATTGGTGAGGACGTCGAGGCGGCCGGCAAGATTGAACTGCTGGAAGATCATGGCGCAATCGGAACGCCAGTCGCGCAGCGCCTTGCCCTTGAGCGCCGTCACATCCCTGCCGCCAAACTGGATTGAACCTTCGGTCGGGTCAATCAAGCGGTTGATCATGCGCAAGACTGTGGACTTGCCAGCGCCTGAGCGACCGATGATGCCGACGAACGAACCGTCCG
This sequence comes from Rhizobiaceae bacterium, assembly GCA_025458045.1. Lineage (GTDB taxonomy): Bacteria > Pseudomonadota > Alphaproteobacteria > Rhizobiales > Rhizobiaceae > JALOTE01. The sequence continues at coordinate 2,205 of JALOTE010000152.1, read as the reverse complement.
GAATGGAGAGCGACACATCGGCAACGGCGGCTTTCTGGCCGAACCGCTTTGTCACCTTGGTCAATTGCAGCATGGCGTTCTCCTTGAGAATGAAGAACCCGTTAAGCCGCGACCATCACAGTTCTATGACAGATGCCGCATCGCGATGGGAACACGACCCGCTGTTCAAAATGTCACACCCGTTCGAGCGACTTCAGCGGCGGGGCGGGCATTTCGATGCGGATGGTGTCACCGGCATGAACCACGCCGCCCTCCAACACGATCGCCATGACACCGGATTTGCGGACCAGCGCGCCATCGGTGCCTCGGCCGAGAAACGCCTGCGTCAGGCCCGGCTGGAAATTGTCAAGTTGCGCGCAGGGGTTGCGCAGGCCCGTCAGGCTGAGGATCACATTCGCGCCGATATGCAGCCGAGTGTGGCGGGGCAGGGCCAGCAGGTCGATGCCAGCGGTGGTGATGTTCTCGCCAATGTCTCCAGGTGAAATGTCAAAGCCCTGCGCGTTGATCGCGTCGATCATTTCCATATGCAGAAGATGCACCTGTCTCAGATTGGGTTGGGCCGGATCGGCGGCGACGCGGGAGCGGTGCCTCACGGTCGCGCCGCAATGGGCGTCTCCCTCGATGCCAAGCCCCGTCAGCACGGTGAGTTGCGTCTCGGCCTGTTTTGAAAACCCGTGCACCGGGCTTCGGTGCAGGGCGGCCGCGCGGCCTGCAGCGCCAGAAACCGCCACGCTCAATCCTCCATATCGCCCACCGGCTCGGCATGCGGCACCGGTGCGATGCGCGCACCTCTCAACGGAACACGTGCAAACACGCGGAACCGCTCGTCGGGTGTCGCCTGCCTGAACAGCGCCAATTGATCGACAATGATTTGCGGACGGCCAACCTCGCTGGCAAGCCTGGCTCCAATGTCCAAGGCCACGCCATGCGGTTCGGGCAGACGGTCGCTCAGGGTGAAGTGTGGCTGGAAATCCTCGAAAACGAAAGGGTAGCCAAACTCGGCAAGGTGCAGCCGCTGGCGCGGTGTCAGTTGCGCCGGGTTCCGCTTGGCGATTTCCGCATCGCTCAGGGGCGCGCGAAACGCATCGAGACGGCTGACGGTTTCGCGTTCCAGCGCGGACAGGGCTTCGGATCGTGTTTCCGGGATCAGGGCGAGGAAGCCGCCCGCGCCACTTTCGTCAAGGACAGCAAGGTTCAGTCGAATCTGCGCCAGCGGATCGACCGTCTGGGCGAAATCCTCAAGTGCCTCGACCAACTCCACCTCGTGGCGGTTGGGTGCCAGCCGGAATGGCGCTTTCAGCGTGGCATGGAACCCATAGGCCCTTGCGCGCGCTGTCGCCGCGCGCCAGGCGGCCTCGTGCATGGCGGCCGGGTGAAAGCCAAGCATGTCTTCGCCGGTCTCGGCATCATAGCCCAGCACAGCGCTCCCGAAGCGCCATAGCGGGCTTGCGGCGGGCGGAGCGAGATAGATGGCGTAGCGGGCAGGGGACTCGATTGCGGGGCGGGGCATGGAGCGTAAGGCAGTATCCACTGTGTTTCAGGCACGCCGCATGGCGACGGCGGTGTCGCGGCCTGCCGCACCGGTTTGCGCGCCAGGCTTCAAGGCCAGGATGGAATGAATGAACTGCTTTGTCGCGCTTTCCAATGCGCCATTGTTCTCAATACGAATGTCGGCGGTGAAGCCCTGTTCGAGCATGAGCGAGCGGGCAAGCCGCAAGTCCACGGCCTCGGCATCCTCGCGACCGCGCGCCAAGAGCCGCGCCCTCAAGGTTTCGACCGAGGCCGTGATGTGAATGATGATGGCGCGCGGAAACAGGGTCTTGATGTCCTGCGCCATGTCCCGCGATGCATTGGCGATCACGACCTTACCCGCGCCGATGTCGTCGCGCACGGAGGCGGGAATGCCGTAGTGCAAGCCGTTGGCCTGCCAGGACAGGGCGAAGGCTCCATTGGCTTTTGCAGCCAGAAAGTCATCGACGATCAACGTGTCATGGGCTTCATCGGCCGTGTCATCACGCGTGATGACGCGGCGGACAAAGTGGATCGCCTTGTCGTCGGCCAGCATTTCGGCGGCAAGCCGCATGATGGAATCCTTGCCGGCACCGCTTGGGCCGACAACGGCGACAAACACGCCACGGTTTCCACCGGCTGCCACACTCATGACACGCGCCGCCCCTGACGCCAAACCTCGCGCACGACCGGGCG
>JALOTE010000004.1 GCA_025458045.1 Rhizobiaceae bacterium | reverse complement strand
TGATTTCGTCAATGTTTTCGTGCCATGAATCCATGATTTATGTGTGTGCGTGTTTTGCGTGTGTGTACAGGGCATTTTGGTCAGTCCTCGACTGCTCTGTTTGGGAACTCAACTGCTAGCCCATCGTTTGGAGGTGGATTTGGAACTCATGTTGCGATGCGTTCTCGCATGGAAAGCAGCGGAGTCAAGTGCCGGACGAAAACCCGGGGCATGGCGTGACGACGGATGAAATCCGGAAAACCCATGGCGTTTCGCAATCGCACGATTACGCTGTTGGATGAATTACTCCCCAGAACCATCATGAAACCCAATGCAGACGAGATCGCCACCTTGGCGGAAACCATTGCCAGCTCGGAGGTGAGGCTGCAGCGCTTGGAAAAAGATATCCGGGAAATCGGCCAACCCGCCGCCAGCGAACTCCAACGGCGGCTGGAGGCTTTGAAGGTAGAGGAAGCCGCGCTGAAGCGCAATTTGGCGGAGTCGCTCGGCCTTGAGGATCCAAGCGATAAGCGACTGGCGAGAATCGAGAAGCTCATGGATCACATTTCCCGCGAGGAATCCGCGATGGAAGAGGAAACCGGCTTTCTGCAACAGGCGGCTCCCACCTCGATGGAACTGATTGCGCGGACGGGCAATCGGCTCAAGGAGTTATGTGTGCATGCCATCCGCCGTGTATTCGGTGAGCATCCCTTGGGAGAATCGGTGTTTGTAAACCACAGCCATCAATTGCTGGCGGAGCGCTATGGTTACAAGACTCTTCCTCCGATGGAAAAACCGGGGAAACTCTGAGTTTTATTTCTGTTAGTGATGCCACCAGCGGCCGACCAAGCGGGCAAGCCACTGGCCTGCGGCGAGTCCTGCGAGATCGGCAATCCAGTCGTAGATATCACATGTCCTGTTAGGTTGATAGGCTTGGCCGATTTCCTCACCGGTGAGCAGCAGGAGAAGGATCAAGGTCGCGGGACTGATCCAGCGGGGAAGGAATTTCCAACTCCAGCGCAGAGAAGCGAGATTGCAAAGGAATGACAACATGCCGACCAAGCCCAGATGGCCCACCTTGTCGCCATAAGGAATGTGGTTGATGAAGGACCACCATTGATCTCCTTCCCCGCGGTTGGCGATGCGGATGATGAGAAGGAAGAAGGTGATGAATCCCAGTGCCGCTGCAGGCACGACCAAGTGGCGGATGGAGCGGAGGAAAATTTTCACGCTTCGGGCGAAAGGTGGAGGAGGAGTTCCCTCGCGGCGGCTGTTTCTGCGATCCCCTTGCGTTTCAGAAGGCTGATCACCCGGTAAAGTCCCGCTCCGGCGAAGGGGCGCAGCGTGATGCCCTCGAAGACCCGGGTGCGGGTGGCCAGCTTGGGCACCACCGTCACGCCGAGACCGGAGGCGACCATCGAAAGGGCGGTATCGAGTTGATCGCATTGGAGTCCGGGCTGCGGTTCGCGGATGCGGCAGAGGCGCAAGGTGCGTTCGGCAAGGCAATGGCCGCCCTTGAGGTGGATCAATTCGTCGGCATGCAGATCTCCGGGTGCGGGCGGCTGTTTTCGAACCGCCAAGGGATGATTCGAAGGCGCGGCGAGCAGCAAGGGCTCGCGGAACAGCTCCTTGACCTGCAATGACAATTTCTTCCGGTCCTGCTCCGGCACATCGCTGAGGACGGCGAATTCCACCTCGCCTTCCACGACGAGATGGATGAGTTCCTCGGTGCGGGATTCGGAAATGGCGATGGTGACGGCGGGAAAGCGACTGCGGAAGGGCCCCAGCCATTGCGGCAGCAGGTAGGGGGCGATGGTCGGGATGATGCCGAAGGAGATGCGGCCGGACTGGAGTTGTTTCCTCCCGGCGAAGGCATCCCGGAAACCATCGCGCCCGGCAAGAATGTTCTTCATCGGCCGGAAGCGCGCCACAAACACGTCCAGATCATGTGACTTGGCCGCGATTTCCTCCGTCAAGCCGACCGTTCCGAGTTCCGGCTGCGAGAACACGGCCGTGGCGATGCAATCGTGGTCAGGCGCGGTCGGATTGCCCTTCCAGTGCGTCTCGACGAAACACATCGCTTCATGGATGGCGACAGGCGTCAGTTGCACGCGGTTCGTCACATCGCCGAGTGCGTAGATGTTCGGCTGCGTGGTGCGTGAGTACGCATCCACGATAATCGCGCCTTGGGCGTCAAGCGTCACGCCGGCGGCCTCCAGCCCAAGCCCGGCCGTGTTCGGCAAACGGCCGACCGCAAGCATCACCTGATCGGCGTCGAGCGCCTCGCCCTTCGAGGTGATCGCATGCAGGCGGCCGTCATCGCCGCGCCGCACCCCTTCCAGCATGGTTTCACACAGGATGCGGATGCCCTTGGCCGCCATCGCCTCATGCAGACCGCGCCTCAGATCGGCGTCAAACCGCGACAGGATTTCACGGCCCCGGTAAACAAGCGTCGTCTCCACACCAAGGCCATGGAAAACATTGGCGAACTCGACGGCGATGTAACCGCCGCCCTCGATGATGATGGCGCGCGGCAGTTCCGGCAGGTCGAACGCCTCATTGGAGGTAATGCACAAGTCGTGGCCGGGCAGCGCGGCATGTGGATTGGCGCGCCCGCCGGTGGCAATGATGATCGCCTCCGCGCTCAGAACCTCGCCGGTGGCCTCGATGCGGACATGATGCGCGTCGATGAGCGTGGCACGGCTTTCGATGACACGTGCGCCGGAAGTTTCCAGCCCCTTGCGGTAGAGCCCTTCCAACCGCGAAATCTCTTTGTCCTTGGCTGCGATCAGCTTCGGCCAGTCAAACCTTGTCTCGCCGACGGTCCAGCCATACCCAGCGGCGTCCTCGAAATGCTCGGAAAACTGCGATGCGTAGACGAGCAGCTTTTTTGGAACACAGCCTCGAATGACGCAGGTGCCGCCAAGCCGGTACTCCTCGGCAATCGTCACACGCTTGCCCATCTGCGCTGAAACGCGGGCGGCGCGCACGCCGCCGGACCCTCCGCCGACAACAAACAGGTCGAGGTCATAGGCCATGGCGTATTCCCTTCAAACAAAAGCCCGGCGCGGGCATGTCCGGCCGGGCTTCGATAGGCTTGACCGCGCCGCCGCGCAATTCACCGATGCGCGACGTGTGGTGTGATCGGCTGACGCCTCAGCCGCCCTGCTGTGCGGGCTGGGCTTCTTCGACCGGCAGGTTTGGTGCAACTTTGGCCAGTTCCGCGCCGACATTCTGCGCCAGATCGCGGGCAATCCCGTCCTGCCAGATGTTGGCGGCTTTCACGAGTTCGCGCACGAGGATGGGGGCTTCCTTCATCAGTTTCTGGCCGGCGGGTGTATCGTAAAACGCGCTGATCGCCTTCAATTCTTCCTCACTGAACACGCGCGCATAAACGCGCGCCGCTTCCGATTCGAGGTCACTGCGGCGGCCTGCCAGTGCAATTGTCTGATCGGTGATGATCGTGTTGATCTGTTCGGAAAGGTTGGGGTCTTTTTTCAGCAACTCCTGCCGCAGCGTCTCGGCGGCCGTCGGCAGGATGCGGTCAAACTGGTCGGTCGCGTTCAGGGCCTTGATCGCCACGCGCGCGGCATCAAGATGGCTCTGCGCGATCTCCTGGGCGGCGACACCTTGCGCGAGGAACGGCAGCAATGCTGCGGCGAACATGGCCTTGCGGCCTGATATTGCGAATTTCATGGACGGGTCCCGTGTGTGGCCGCTGGTTTTCAGCGGCTCATTACCTTGATGCCAACCGGTGACGCAACCATGGCGAGGTGGCACAGACCAATGAAAAGGCCTGTTTCAACGACGCCCGGCACGGCGCAGAGCATGGCGTGGGTGCGCTCTGGATCAGGAATGCGGCCAAAAGATGCGTCAAGGATGAGGTGACCGCCGTCTGTCACGAATGGCTGCGAATCGCCGCCGCGCAAGGTGACCACGCCCGAAAGCGCCAGTTGCCCCGCCGCCCGCTCGACCGCGCGGCGGGTGGCGGAGAGGCCGAACCGGTTGACTTCGATCGGCAACGGAAACGCGCCCAGCGTCTCCACCACCTTCGACGCATCGGCAATGACGATCATGCGGGCAGACGCATGAGCCACGATCTTTTCCCGCAACAATGCGCCGCCGCCGCCCTTGATGAGCGCCAGACCCGGGCCGATCTCGTCGGCACCATCGACCGTCAGGTCAAGTGCCGGTGTTTCATCAAGGCTCGATGTCGGGACACCGAGCGCGCGGCACAAGGCTTCCGTGCGCTCGGAAGTGGAAACGCCGGTGACGCGCAAGCCCGCCTCCACGCGCTGCGCCAGCAGGCGCACGAACTCCTCCGCCGTCGAGCCGGTGCCTATCCCCAGTTTCATGCCGTCTTCGACATGGGCAAGCGCGGCCCTCGCGGCCTCCTGCTTCAGGTTCGGAATGGGTGTCATCGGTCAATGCTCGCGTTCGTGATTCACTGTGGCCATAGCAGAGCCGCAAAACGGTTGACACACTCCCTTCGCCAGACCAAAGCCGCGGCAACCCAAGCCGGATGATCGCAATCAATGCCGCTTCTGCCCCCAATTGCCGTGTTTGATCTTGATGGAACATTGGTTGACACGGCGGCTGATCTTGTGGCCGCGCTCAACACGGCTCTTGCACACAACAGTTTGCCGCTTGCGGCCCATGACACGATTGCCGCCTTTGCCGGGCATGGCGGTCGCGGCATGCTCAATCGGCATTGCGAAACGGCAGGTCTCAGCCTTGCGGAAGACACGGTTGAGCGGGTGATCGCCGATTTTCTGAGCGCCTATGAGGCGGACATCCCGGGCGCCTCCCTGCCCTATGCAGGCGCGTGTTCACTGCTGGATGACCTCGCGGACGGCGGCTGGCGCGTCGCAGTCTGCACCAACAAGCCGCAGCGTCTCGCCGACAAGCTCCTATCCGCGCTTGCATTGACAAACCGGTTTCATGCCATTTGCGGAGCGGACCGCTTTGCCGCCCGAAAGCCCGATCCGCTGCACCTGATGGAAACGATCCGGGTGGCGGGCGGCGACCCGGCACGCGCCGTGATGATCGGCGACAGCATCACAGACATCGATACCGCCCGCAATGCGGCGATGCCAAGCGTGGCGGTGACGTTCGGCTATTCGCCGGTGCCGGTCGCAAGCCTCGGTCCGACCAAGGTCATCGACGCTTATGACGGCGAAACCATGGCCTTGCTGCGCCAGCTCGCTGGTGTGTGACACTCAGCTTTCTGCTGCACGCACCGCGCGTGTTTTCTCGATCGCCTTCAGAAGGTGCGTGTCGCGCTCATAGATATCATCGAAGTAGTCGATGCCGCCTTGCTCGTTTGGCCAGGCCGTGAAGTAAGCGACGTAGACCGGCAGTCTCTGCTTCACATTCATTCGGTTTGTCGGCTTTGCAAGTCTTGCCTCCACATCGGCAAGCGTGATGCCAAGAACCTTGGCCGCCATCTCATGGGGCTGCTGCAAGCGCACGCAGCCATGGCTGAAGGCGCGCACATCACGCGCAAACAGGTCGCGTGCCGGCGTGTCATGCATGTAGATCGAATGCTTGTTGGGAAACATGATCTTCAGGTCACCCAGCGCATTCCCGTCGCCGCCGGGCTGGATCACCGAAACCGGAACAGCCGTGCCGACCGCCGACCAGTTGACCGCGCGTGATGAAATCTTCTGGCCCTTGGCGTTGTAGACCTCATAGCCCTTGGCATCGAGATAGCCGGGATTGGCGCGCAGCTTGGGCAGGAACTCATTGACGATGATCGACTGCGGAACACCCCATGTGGGGTTGAACTCGACATATTCGATCATGTCGTGGAACAGGTATGTCTGGTTGGTCTTGGTGCCGATGACGGTGCGCGTCGTCAACTCCGCGACATCATTGTTGTAATAGGTCGCGGTGAAGGCCGGCTGGTTGATGAACACATAGCGGCCGCCATAGGCGTCCGGGAACCAGCGCATCTTCTCAAGCGCCAGTTCCACCTTGCGCAGTTTCTCGGCATCGCTGGTCCCGACCGCGGCGCGGATGGAGCGCGAGCCGATGATCCCGTCCGGCTTCAGGCCCTTGGCGGCCTGCCATGCCTTGACAAAATCAACAATCGGCCCGGCATAGGGCATGGACGGGTCGAAGCCGGCCAGCACTGGCGCATGGTCCGTCAGCAGCGCATCGCCCGCGCTGCGCCGCATCGCTTCAAGCACCTTGCCCAATTCCGGATGGGCTGAACCCGGCCTGATCAGCGTCCCTTCCGCAATCACGACCGGGGCAGCCGCGCCGGACTTGCGCAGCGCCGCGAGTTCGGCTTGCAGCCGTGCATATTCCGGTTCCTGCGGGTGGCGGGCTTCAAGTGCCGCGACGGGATCAGCCTCGCCGGCCAGGCCGCGCACCACGGAGGCCAGATCGGGAACCTTCGAGGCGATGTCGTAGAAGCCGGAAATGCGGTTCGGGTTAATACGCCCGCCTTCGACATCGCGGACATAACGCGCGATGGCCGCACTCAATTGGAACTCGAAACGTGTCAGTTCCACCATGCGGGTCGCCATGTCGGACGCGTTCCAGCGGTGCGCAGGCAACGCGATGGCGTAGTCTTCGGCATCGAGACCGTAGCGGGCGGCCTCGGCCAGGTGCGCGGCAATCGCCAACGCCGATGTTTTGGGATCAAATCCGGAGACCCACAGGAACGCTGGGGCTTCGCCGTACAGTTTCGCTAGCGCATCCGTGACCGGCTTTTCGGCGGCGATTTGCACATCGCCGGCCACCGCCACGCCCTCGGCGAGACCAAAGCCGCCAATCGCGCCAACCGAAACGGCCGTCGTTGTCACGACCTTGGCGGCGGAAAACTGCGCCAGCGGATCAGCCTTGTAGTCGAGGAAACTGGGCGGCAGGATTTTCTTGATCGGCTTGGCTGCTGGCTTCGGCTTCGGCGGCGGCGGAAAGCCGGGCTGCGCGACAGGCGCGCGCTGGACCTGCGGCTTGTTCAACAGCAGATCCAGCAAGGTCTGGCTTCTTGCAGGTGCGGCAAAGACAAGGGCCACCGACATCGACAGGCTGGACAGCGCAGCGATACGTGCAAAACGTGACATGGACACGGGAGCCCTCCGAAATGCGGAACCGGTTGGCAGGTGTTCTTCTCGACAGGCGCTTGCGCGCAAGCCTGCCAAAACACCGGCGCTTTCGCAAGGATTGCTCAACCTTTATGAAAATTCTCTGAACGGCCGGTCACCCTGAAACGGAAAAAGGGGCGTCGCGTGGACGCCCCTTCCCTTCAAATCAGGTGTGCCGTCACTGGCTGAGGCGGATCGACAGCAGTTGGTCGGCAATGTCGCGGAAGGCATTGACCAGCGCATCGTTGCTGGCGGCGTGGAAGTTGTAGTCGGGCTTCGACGCGCAGCGCGCGAGCATGTCTCGAACGGCGTTCGGCACCTGGTTGCCGAATGTGACAGTGTAGACTTCGAGCCCGTTGTTCTTGGCTTCCGCACAAGCTTCCAGCGTGATGCGGTCCGGTTCGGCGGAGTCATTGGTGTCATTGTGCCAGCGACCGCTGGCGCGGATGGTGTTCATGCCGTCCGTCATGACAATCAATGCCTTGCGGTTCACATGCGTCTGTGACTGCGCGTTGTTGGAACCGGCTCCGCTGGCTTCGGTGAAGGGTTGCGTCGCTGTCAGCATGCGGGTGCCCCACATGATGCCTTCCGGGATGTAGGTATTGTTGTCGGGCCACAGGCTGTCGATCTTGGCCAGAAGCGTGGCGCGGTTGTCCGTCAGCGGCAGCAGTTCCGGCGCGCAGGTGATGTCCATCAGCCCGGGAAACTTGCGGCCGTTGAACTCGTCGCGCACATTGAAGGGGTAATCGCGCGAGCCGACACAACCGTTCCACTTGGTGACGAAGCCGCCCGTCTGCCGACGCTGGCAATGCTGATATTGCTGGTTGACCGGCTGGACGCACACATCGTTGCAGCGTGCGGGCCGGTTCTCGGTCCATGCCGGAGTGGGCCCGGAACAGACCTGCTGTCCATCCTCGTTCCAGCAGGTGCGCGGGCGCGCCGGATGGTTGATGGTCTGGGCCGGCGTGCAGTCGCGCCGCCATTGATTGCAGCCGACGCGGCGCGTGCGAGTCTCGCAGACATCGGCATAGGTGCGCGTGTCCTGGTCGCGCGGCACATCCATCCAGGGCTCGTTGCGGCGGCTGACGCCGACATTCACATAGCGCGCAAACGGAACGATCGCGCCTTTCACGGTCGCACCACGGTCACGCACATCCATCAGCATGTTGACGAACGCGGCTCCCGCCTGTTTCAGTCCGGGCAAACGGTTCTCGAAATTCATCGACCATGTGGTGTCGAGCGCAAGCGCGAACTCAAGAATGCCGCCGACGCCCATTGTGGCCTTCGACAACACTTCGCGGCGCTGGTTGCGCACGCCAAAATAGTTCATCAGCATCGGCTGCGTGTAGGCTTCCGTCCTGACGGTGAATTCGCTGGAATTCTCGTTTTTCGTGACGCTCATCACCGTCGCGTTGCCGCCGAAATTGGCGTCAAGAAAGCGCTGGACTTCCTGTTTGGTCGGCACCTGCTTTTCGACCTGGAAATGCCGCGCGGCATAGAGCACGGCCGTGTCATTGGCGTTTTGCAGTTCGGACTGCAGTCGCAACGCGTTGGAAACATCCACCGAAAGCGCGACGCCGGCGAAAATCATCGGAAACGCAATGGCCGTGATCATCGCGAAATTGCCGCGGCGGTCATCGATCAGTCGCTTGAGTGAGCGGAACATGGAAAGGCTCCCAGAGTGTTCCCGTCAGCTTAGCCGAAGGGGATTTAATGTCCGCCCAAGAGACATTGTGAATTGAAGGTAAGTCGGCTCAGTCAAATTTGAGACACCCGTCCGGCACAAGCGGCCCTGCCGTATCCCGATGCTCCCCGCGTCTCGCAAGACACGGCGGCCCGGTTCCCCGGACCGCCAGATCAGTGTTTGCCTCGGCTCATTGAGTGAGGCGGATGTTCAAAAGCGCATCGGCAATGTCGGAAAATGCGTCCGAGAGCGCCGAGGCATTGGCCGCATGGAAATATTGCGACGGGTGCGACGCACATTCCTGAAGCAACTGGCGGACAGGTGCCGTGACGCCGGAGCCGAATGAAATCGTGAAGATGTCCATCGTCTTGGCCTTGGCTTCGACACAGGCCTCACGGGTGTACTGGTCAGCGAGAGCACGGTCGGCATTGTTGTGCGTCGGGAAATCCGGAGACAATGTGTTGACACCGTCCGTCATCAACACGAGCACGCGGCGCACCGGCCTGTTTCCGCGGCCGCGCGTGGCGGCTTCCGTATAGGGCGCACCGGTCGTGAGCACGCGGGTGCCCCACATCACGCCTTCCGGCAAGTAAGTCGCGCCCCAAGGGGTCAGTTCGTTGATCTTGTTGACAAGAAGGGACTTGGTCGCCGTCAGCGGCTGAATTTCCTTCGAGCACTCAACGCTCAGAAGACCGGGGATGCGGGTGCGGTAATTCGCATCCTGCACGTTCAGCGGATAAGCGCGCGAGCCGACACAGCCCTGCCAAGTGATGAGTTCGCCGGTCGTGACGTTCTCGCAAACCTCCACCTCGGCCCCATAGACATTGTCGCAGCGGTTTTCACAACCGGCCGGCCGGTTTTCCGTCCAACCCGGGCTTGGCGGAGAGCAGAACTCGGCACCATCGCGGATCGTGCAACCGCCCGGGGAACCGGGGTGATTGATCGTCTCAGCCGGCCAGCATTCATTGCGGCAATTGGTCTGGCCGATCACCGGTGCCTCCATGCGGCACTGCCGCGTCGTGACGCGCGTGTCGATGTTGCGTGGCACTTGCAGCCAGGACTGGCCGCGCATCCGCGTGCCGACATTCACATATTGCGCAAAGGGCACGATGGCACCCTTCACATCGGCGCCCTGCGCTTGCGCGTCAAAAACGGTGTCGAGAAACTGGTTGGCGGCAACCTTCAGCGCATCCATCCGGCCTTCTGCGGCCATGGATTCCGTCGTGTCGAGAGCGAGCGCGAACTCCAACGTCTCCGAGAAGCCGAGATTGGCTTTGGAGAGCGCATTGTAGGTTGTGCGGTTGTTGCGGAAATACCGCATCAGCATCGTGTTGACGGTCGTCTGCGAGGTCAGCGTGAACTCGATGCGCTCGGGGTCGAAGACAAGACGCGGATTGACGATGCGGAAGGACGAGTTGGCATCCAGGAATTTCTGCACCTCCACACGCGGCGGCACGCGGCGGTTTTCCTTGAAATAGCGCGCGGCAAACAGAACGGCCGTGTCATTGGCGTCCTGGAGTTCGCTTTGGACCCGGAGCGTGTTTGTCAGGTCGATCGACAACGCCACCCCGCCGAAAATCGCAGGGAACGCAATCACCGTCGCCATGGCAAAATTGCCCATGCGATCACTCAGAAAATTCTTGATGGACGCCAACATGGCACCGCCTCCTGGATACAATGGCGGCGACCATTACACTCCCAGCCCTTAAGGGCGGCCCAAGGGACATGCCTAACGGGCGCTGAAGCGGATCGGTCAAGCTTTACGCAAGCGCTTGGGGCGGGCCGATTTCGCTTTAGTCTAGGTCAAAACGGTGCAAAACTTGGCTATCACGCCCGTTCAATCGACATGAAGGCGCCGCCATGACCCTTGTTGCAAAAGCCGGTTTCGAGCCTGGCCTATTCCCGCTCGCCAAGGATGAAACCCCGTTCCGCAAGCTGACCTCCGACCATGTCGGCACCGACAGTTTCCGAGGCGAAGAGGTGCTGACCGTCGAACCGGCCGCTCTGCACTTGCTGGCGGAAACCGCCTTTGCCGAGATCAACCATTATCTGCGGCCAGGGCATCTCAAGCAGTTGGCCGCGATCCTCGACGACCCAGAAGCCACGGAAAATGATCGTTTCGTCGCCTATGACCTGTTGAAAAACGCCAACATCTCCGCCGGTGGTGTGCTGCCCATGTGCCAGGACACCGGCACCGCCATCATCATGGGCAAGAAAGGCCGCCGCGTCTGGACACCGGGCGGCGACGAGGCGGCGCTCGCCAAGGGCGTGCTTGACGCCTACGAGAAGAAGAACCTGCGCTATTCGCAGCTCGCGCCGCTGTCGATGTTTGAGGAAAAGAACACGCGAAACAATCTGCCGGCTGAAATCAACATCTATCAGGAGGGCGACGACGACGCCTACAAATTCCTTTTTGTCGCCAAGGGTGGCGGTTCGGCCAACAAGACCTTCCTCTATCAGGGCACGCCGTCTTTGCTGACCCATGACCGGCTGATCGAGTTCCTGCGCGAGAAAATCCTGACGCTCGGCACGTCCGCCTGCCCGCCCTACCACCTCGCCGTGGTGATTGGCGGCACGTCGGCGGAAATGGTGATGAAAACCGTCAAGCTTGCTTCCACGCGCTGGCTCGACGGCCTGCCGACGCACGGCTCGGAGACCGGCCATGCGTTCCGCGACCTCGCCATGGAGACGGAAATCCACAAGCTGACGCAGAACCTCGGCGTCGGCGCGCAGTTCGGCGGCAAATATTTCTGCCATGATGTGCGCGTCATCCGCCTGCCACGCCATGGCGCGTCCTTGCCGATCGGCCTTGGCGTCTCCTGCTCGGCTGACCGGCAGGCCGTTGGCAAGATCACGAAAACCGGCGTCTACATCGAACAGCTGGAGCATGAGCCGTCCCGCTTCATGCCGGACATCGACGAGACGACACTCGGCGGCGCGGTCGTCAGGATCGATCTCAACCGCCCGATGAGCGACATTCTTGGCGAATTGACCCGGCATCCGATCAAGACACGGCTGTCACTCACCGGCCCCATCATTGTCGCGCGTGATCTGGCGCACGCCAAAATCCGCGAGCGCCTCGAAAAGGGCGGCGCGATGCCGGACTATCTGAAGAACCATCCGGTCTATTATGCCGGGCCGGCCAAGACCCCGCAGGGCATGGCGTCCGGTTCCTTCGGGCCGACGACAGCAGGCCGCATGGACAGTTATGTCGATCAGTTCCAGGCGGCGGGCGGCTCCATGGTGATGCTCGCCAAGGGAAACCGTGGCCGCGCCGTCCGCGAAGCCTGCCAGAAACATGGTGGCTTCTATTTGGGCTCCATCGGTGGCCCGGCCGCACGTCTGGCTCAAGATTGCATCAAGAAAGTTGAAGTCATCGAATTTCCGGAACTTGGCATGGAAGCTGTCTGGCGCATCGAGGTGGAAGATTTTCCGGCCTTCATCGTGATCGACGACAAGGGCAATGACTTCTTCAAGGAATTGAATCTTGGCTGAGGCGGGATGGGCGATTCTGCCGGCCCATGTGACCGGGGCGTTTGATCGGCAGGCGGAGGCTTGCGCGGCACTTGGATCCCCCTTCACGGCCGCGCTGTGTGCATTGATCGCCCGCAAGGGCCTCCCAACGGGGGCTGTTCGGGATCGAATCGCCGCATGGCCCGGCGACGTGAGTTCAAACGGTGATTCCGTGCCGTTGAGAATGGCGGGCGTCCTCCACAGGCTTGCGCTGACCGGCCATGCATTGTCGACCCATTACCCGCCACAAGCGCCGGTTCCCGATCTTTCCGGCATCGAAGCCGCCCTGCCCGCAACACTGGCCGAGCATGAGGCGACTGTGCTTGCCTGGCTGGAAAGCCCGCCGCAAACCAACGAGATCCGGCGTTCCGCCATCATCGCTTTCGGTCTGGCGCATGTCGCCAAACGCACCGGCCTGCCCCTCGCCTTGCTTGAACTGGGAGCGAGCGCCGGGTTGAACCTGATGCCCGACCAGTTGTCGATCCAGCTTGGTGAGCGCCATTTCGGTGATGCGACCGCGCCGCTTGCACTTGACCCTGACTGGTCGGGACCGCAGCCGCCCGCGCAGTCCTTCAGCGTCGCCGAAAGGGCGGGATGCGACATCGCTCCCATCGACCTTGCCGACCCGCACGCCATGCTTCGGTTGCAAGCCTATGTCTGGGCCGACCAGAGGGACCGCATGGCGCGGCTCGCGACAGCACGCGCCATGGCGACACGGCTCGGCATCGCCGTTGAAGCGGCTGACGCAGTTGAATGGGCAACACGCAAATTGGAACATTCGCAGCCCGGCCGATGCCGCGTCGTGTTCCATACGATCGCCATGCAATACATGACGGATCATGCAAGGCGCGAACTCAGCGGTGTCATTTCCGCCGCAGGTCTCAGGGCAACCGCCGACGCACCCTTGGCACATCTGGCGTTCGAGGCGGACGGCAAGGCACCCGGCGCATCAGTGACGTTGCAATTCTGGCCGGGGGGCGAACGCATGGAACTTGGCCGCGCCGACTATCATGGCCGCTGGATTGCCGCGGCTGTTGCTTGACGCAACAATCAGGCCGTCATCTTTGCGTTTCCAAACGGCAAACGCCGCGCCTTGTGAATTGACGTTTCCCCAAGCGTCAGCCACTCTTTCGCCACGCTGATTTGCCGCTGGAGCCGCCCATGATCAAACGTGCTTTCCTCGCCACCGCCCTCGCTCTTGCCGGTTTCTCTGGCGCGCCCGGCTCGATCATTTCGGCGGCCGCCTATGAGGAAGGCCAGGTCTGGGATCTGGCGTCGCGCTCCTGGATCGACCCGCGCCCGCGCGGCCAGATGCGGTCCAACAAATCGCCAATCAAGCGCAAGATGATCTCGTTTGAGGAAGATGTCGCGCCCGGCACCATCGTCATCGACACGTCCGACCGCCGTCTCTATCACGTCGTCAAACCGGGCAAGGCCATGGCCTACGGCATCGGCGTCGGTCGCGAGGGCTTCACCTGGACCGGTCGCAAGTCCGTCACCCGCAAGGCCGAGTGGCCGGGCTGGACGCCGCCTGCGGTGATGCGCGCCCGTGTGCTGCGCGAGGAGGGCCGCAAACTGCCCGCCTTCATGCCCGGCGGCCCGGAAAACCCGCTCGGCGCGCGCGCGCTCTATCTCGGCTCGTCGATCTACCGCATCCACGGCACCAATCAGCCTTGGACGATTGGCCAAGCCGTGTCATCGGGCTGCTTCCGCATGGCCAATGATGATGTGACCCACCTGTATGAGCAGGTGGCCGTGGGCGCAAAAGTGATCATCCGCGAGTGAATCGTTGGACGCAAGTACAGTCGCAAGGCCCCGCAATCGCGGGGCTTTTTTGTCTCAGCGCCGCAAGCCCTTGGCGGCCAGTTCGGCTTCATAGGCGGTCCAGAGTGCGTCCTTGTCACGGCCCAGTTCCGCCAGATAGGACCAGGAGAAAATGCCCGTGTCATGCCCGTCATCGAAGACGATGCGCACAGCATAATTGCCGACCGGCACCAGGTTCGCCATCGCGACATCACGCTTGCCCCAGACCGTCACCTTCTGTTCGGGTGAATGGCCCTGAACTTCGGCCGACGGCGAATGGCTGCGCAGCAGTTCGGCCTCCAATGAGAACGCTGAGCCATTGTCAAACACAACATCGAGCGTGCGCCGATCCCTCGACACCTTGAGTTGCGTCGGCCACGGGGCGGGTTGCGAGGCGGAAGCGGAAGCCATGATATCCCTAACTTGAATGCCAGCTTGACCGGTGACGTGCAACACGCCAAGCTGTTCAAAAGCCTTCTAAACAGACTCCACTTTGCCGCCAAGGGGCGCGGCGTGTCATGATCGACCCATTTGGCCGTTCCATTTCGTATCTTCGTGTTTCGGTCACCGACCGCTGCGATTTCCGCTGCACCTATTGCATGGCGGAGGACATGACCTTCCTGCCAAAAAAGGACCTGCTGACGCTGGAGGAACTCGACCGCCTGTGCTCGGCCTTCATTGCCAAGGGTGTGCGAAAACTGCGCATCACCGGCGGCGAACCTCTGGTCCGGCGTAATGTGATGCAGTTTTTCCGCGCCATGTCGCGCCATCTGGCATCGGGCGCGTTGGAGGAACTCACGCTCACCACCAATGGCTCGCAGCTTGAAAAACACGCCGCCGAATTGGCGGAGTGCGGCGTCAAGCGCATCAATGTGTCGGTTGATACGCTCGATCCGGCAAAGTTCAAGGAGATCACCCGCTGGGGCGATCTTGCGACCGTGCTGAAAGGCATCAAGGCGGCACAAGCAGCCGGGCTGAAAATCAAGATCAATGCCGTTGCGCTGAAAGATTTCAACGAGCACGAGATCCCGGACCTGATGCGCTGGGCCCATGGCGAAGGAATGGACCTGACCCTGATCGAGACCATGCCGCTGGGCGAAATCGATATTGACCGAACCGACCAATATCTGCCGCTGTCGAAAGTCAGGGCCGATTTGGCGCGCCAGTTCACCCTCACCGAATCAAGCCATCGGACCGGCGGACCGGCGCGCTACCTGTCGGTGGCGGAAACCGGCGGCCGGCTCGGCCTGATCACGCCGCTGACGCACAATTTCTGTGAAAGCTGCAACCGCGTCCGCCTCACCTGCACCGGCACGCTGTACATGTGCCTCGGACAGGATGACGCGGCTGACCTGCGCGCGCCGTTGCGCTCATCGGAATCGGATGATCTGCTTCATGCGGCAATTGATGAAGCGGTCGGGCGCAAACCCAAAGGGCATGATTTCGTCATCGAGCGTCGCGGGGAGACAGCCGCCGTGCCGCGCCACATGAGCATGACGGGCGGGTGACACGGTCGATTTTCGTCAATCGGTTTCGCATTGCAGACACCAAGCGATCCCTCACCGGAGAACCGGCGGCTTGTCCCGGTTTCACCTTCGTGGTTCGAGGCTTTTCCCCTTCATGCTGAGTGCGAGCCGTGGCGAGCCTCGAAGCGCGAAGGAGAATGGGCACCTCGCCATGAAGGCGTGACGGTGCTTGAAGTCGTGTCGTTTGCAACACGGACCAAAGCGGGCGTCCAAACAAGGAAAAAATTTTGATGTCCGCCAACACACGCGCCGCCCTGCTGATGATTGCGGCGATGACGGCCTTCACGCTCAATGACGCCATCACCAAATGGGTGTCGACCGAAATCGGCGTCGGGCAGACCATGGTGCTGCGCGGCATTCTCGCAACGCTCATCCTTGGCCTGCTGGCGTTCCGGCAAGGCGCGTTTGCGAGGCCGGAGGCACTGAAAAGCCCCGTCGTGCTTGGCCGCAGCGGCATGGAGATCGGCGGCACCATCACGTTTCTGCTGGCCCTGCCGCATTTGCCGATTTCCAATGTCTCGGCGATCTATCAGGCCCTGCCTCTCGTCGTGACATTGGGGGCCGCGCTTTTCCTGAAGGAGCCGGTCGGCTGGCGGCGCTGGTCTGCCATTCTGGTCGGCTTCTGCGGCGTGATGCTGATCATCCGGCCGGGGGCGGCGGCGTTCAATGGCTGGTCGCTGCTGGTGATCCTGTCACTGTGTTTTTCCACCGCGCGCGACTTGCTGACGCGCAAGGTGCCGCCCGGAACGTCCACATTCGGCGTGGCGATGCTCGCATCCATCGGCGTCACACTGGCCGGTGCCGCGATGATCCCGCTTGAGGGCGGCTTCAAGCCGGTCACTTTGGCGCAGGCGGTTGGAATTGCCGCATCCGCCGGGCTCATCAGCGCGGCCTATATCACGCTCATCGGCGCGATGCGCGGCGGCGACATCTCGTTCGTCGCACCCTTCCGATATGTCGCGCTGATCGTGGCAATCCTTGTCGGCTACCTTGCTTTCAATGAACGGCCGGATGTCTGGATGCTCACCGGGAGTGCCATCGTCATTGCCTCCGGCATCTACATGTTCCACCGCGAGCGCGTGCGGGCAAATCTTGCGCTGGCCAGGACCGGTTGATGCGAGTAATGGGCGCAACATGTCCAGCACAACGACTGTGACCCCCGTCCTGGGTGTCAACCCCCGCCTGACCACGCTGATGATCGCGGCCGCGATGAGCCCGCTGGCGATCAACATCTTCGTTCCCTCCCTGCCGCAGATCGTCACCCATTTCTCGACGACCTATGCGACGGCGGGCCTCGGCCTGTCGCTTTTTCTTGCAGCCATGGCAGTGCTTCAGCTGATCATCGGCCCGTTGTCGGACCGGTTCGGCCGCCGCCCGGTCATGCTGGGCGGCGTCGGCCTGTTTATCATCGGCACCGGGCTCTGCCTGTTTGCGCCGTCGATCGAGGCGTTTCTGGCTGGCCGGCTGGTGCAGGCCTGCGCGGTGGCGGGCATCATCCTGTCACGCGCCATCGTGCGTGATCTCGTCAGCCGCGAGAAGGCGGCGAGCGCGATTGGTTACGTGACAATGGGCATGGCCGTTGCGCCGATGATCGCGCCCGCTATCGGCGGCCTGCTCGACGAATGGTATGGCTGGCAGGCGAGCTTCGTCTTTCTGGGCTTTCTTGGCGCGATGGGCCTGATTGCGCTCGCCGCCAACCTGCCGGAAACCAACGCCCATCGCGGCGCGCCGATGGCCGAACAATTGAGCCATTACGGAAAACTGTCGCGCACGCCCGCCTTCTGGCTGTTTGCAGCCGCCGGTTCATCCGGTTCGGCGGTGTTTTTCGCCTTTCTCGGCGGAGCGCCGGCACTCGCTTCCGGCCCGCTTGGCCTGTCGCCCTCGCAATACGGGCTGTGGTTCGCCATCGGCGCGATCGGCTACATGATCGGCAATTTCATGTCAGGCCGCTTTTCCGAACGCGTCGGCATCGACCGGATGATCCGCAGCGGCGCGCTCATCACGCTTGCCGGCTGCGCCCTGCCTGCCCTTCTTTTTGCAACGTTGGGGCTTTCCGCCGCGGCCCTTTTCGGGCCGACATTACTGCTCGGCATCGGCAATGGCATGCTTTTGCCGAACACGACGGCGGCGGCGATCTCGGTTCGCCCCGATGCGGCGGGCGCGGCCTCCGGCGTCATCGGTTCGGCGCAGACGGCCATCGGCGCGATCCTGTCGGCGACCGCCGGCGCGGTTGTCGCAGGCGGCGAGGCCCCGATGGCGCTGGCATTGCTGATCGCAGGTGCCAGCCTGATCGCCACTGTATTCGCCTATGCCTGCCCGCGTGTTTCGGAATCGACGAATTGAACGGGATCGTCGGGGTCATTCTCGCAGGTGGCCAAGGCCGACGTTTTGGCGGCGCAAACAAGGCGCTGCTGTCAATCGGCTCGGAGTTCCTGTTCGAGGTTGCGCTGCGGCGCCTGGACGAGCAGCTTGACCAGATCGGGATCAATGCCAATCGTGACCTGGCGCACATTATGGTGAGCGGCGCACCGATCGTCCCGGACGGCATCGGCGGTTCCCTCGGTCCGCTCGACGGCGTGCTCGGCGCGATGATCTGGGCGCGCGGGTTGGGTGCAACCCATGTCGCTACGGTTCCCGTTGATGTGCCGCTTTTTCCCGATGACCTTGTCGCCAGGCTTCTTCCCCACGCAGAACACGCGCCCGCTTTTGCCATCGACTCCGAAGGCATTGCGCATGGTGCCTGCGCGATCTGGCCCGTCGGCCTTGCCGACGCCTTGGAGACGAAGCTGCGCGCCGGTTTGCGCAAGGTGATGCAATTCCACGCGCTGGTCGCGGGCTTTGGCGTGCGGTTCGATGCCAACGACCGCCACCGCTTTCTGAACATCAACACACCGCACGATCTGGCCGTCGCGACAGTCCTGTTGCGCGAATTGGATGGCGGGCTTACCAGCAGCTGAAGTTGCAAGGAGAACACCATGGCGAAGGTTGCGTTTCTCGGTCTGGGCGTGATGGGCTACCCGATGGCCGGACATCTGAAAACGCGCGGCGGCCATGATGTGACGGTTTACAACCGCACCGCCGCCAAGGCCGAGGCTTGGGCCGCTCAATTTGGCGGCCACTTCGCAGCCACGCCGATGGAAGCCGCAAAGGGCGCGGATTTCGTGTTGGCCTGCGTCGGCAATGATGATGATTTGCGCTCCGTCACCATCGGGCGCGAAGGCGCATTCCACGCCATGGCCAAAGGCGCGGTCTTTGTCGACCACACCACAGCATCGGCCGATGTTGCGCGTGAGCTGGCGGCCGAGGCGGAACAGCGCGGGTTTGCCTTCATCGATGCACCGGTGTCGGGCGGCCAGGCTGGCGCCGAAAACGGCGTGCTGACCGTCATGTGTGGTGGCGAAACGGAGGCGTTCGCCAAGGCGAAGCCGGTTATCGAGGCGTTTGCCCGGATGGTTGGCCTGATGGGGCCGGCGGGTGCAGGCCAGCTTACCAAAATGGTCAACCAGATCTGCATCGCCGGGTTGGTGCAGGGTTTGGCCGAGGGCATCCATTTCGCCAAACGCGCCGGCCTTGATGTTGAAAAGGTGATTGAGGTCATTTCCAAGGGGGCCGCCGGCTCGTGGCAGATGGAAAACCGGCACAAGACGATGAATGCCGGGAAATTCGATTTCGGCTTCGCCGTCGATTGGATGCGCAAGGATTTGGGAATCGTTCTGGACGAGGCCGATAACAATGGCGCGTCGCTCCCCGTCACCGCGCTCATCGACCAGTTCTACAAGGAGATCCAGTCGATGGGCGGCAACCGCTGGGACACCTCAAGCCTGATCGCGCGGCTGGAGAAACCGAAAGGATGAGATCTACCCCGCCTTCTCGGCGCCCGTTTTTTCCAGCGGCATGAAATCGAGCGGCAGCTCGGTCGTGTATTTGATCTGCTCCATCGCGAAGGATGACGACACATCCGAAATCTCGATCTTGGCGATCAGCCGCTGGTAGAAATTGTCATAGGCCGCGATATCCGGCACCACGACGCGCAGCAGATAATCGACATCGCCGCTCATGCGGTAGAATTCGACGACCTCCGGAAACTCGCTCACCACCTCGGAAAAGCGCTTCAGCCATTCCTTGGAATGCGACGATGTGCGGATGGAGACGAACACCGTCACCTTGGCGTTGATCGCGGTCGGCTCCAGCAGCGCCACGCGCTTGCGGATGACGCCATCCTCCTCCATTTTCTGGATGCGCCGCCAGCAGGGCGTGGTGGAAAGGCCGATCTTCTTGCCGATGTCGGCGACAGGGATCGTGGCGTCCTGCTGCAAAATGCGCAATATGTTTCTATCGATGCGATCCATGGCACTCGCTCTTGGAAGTTTTTTGCGCGAGATAGCGAGGAACGCCCTGATGCGCAAGAGGCAGCAACCGAACTTCGCCTGGCGTCGAGCGCAGGCGAACCGATAGCAGCGGGCTCCGTCGGTTGAGGATCGCCCCCGGCTCTGATATCGCGCGGCAAAGCGGAGTTTGCCCATGCCGAACGTCAAGATCGCCCCATCCATTCTCGCCGCGGATTTCGCACGGCTGGGCGCGGAGGTGGCCGATATCGACGCGGCCGGTGCCGAATGGGTCCATCTCGATGTGATGGACGGCCATTATGTCCCGAACATTTCCTTCGGCCCGGCGGTGATCAAGGCACTGCGGCCGCACACGGCGAAGGTTTTTGATTGTCATTTGATGATCGCACCCGCCGACCCCTATTTCGGCGCGTTCAAGGATGCGGGCGTGGACCTGCTGACCGTGCATGTCGAGGCGGGGCCGCATCTGCACAAATCGCTGCAATCCATCCGCTTCCTCGGGCTCAAGGCTGGCGTCACGCTCAACCCAGCGACGCCCGTTTCCATGATCGAAACCGTCATCGACATGGTTGATCTGGTGCTGATCATGAGCGTCAACCCGGGCTTTGGCGGCCAGGCCTTCATTCCGGAATCCATCGGCCGCGTGGCGCAGGCCAAGGCGCTGATCGCCGATCGTCCGATCGAGCTTGAAGTCGATGGCGGCGTGACGGAGCATAACGCCGCCGCGCTTGCCAAGGCTGGCGCGACGGTCCTTGTTGCCGGTTCGGCGATCTTTTCCGCCGGCCACCGCAAAGGCTACGCGGAGCGCATCGCGGCGATCCGCGCGGCCGCAAACGGAGGGTGATGGATGCGCCAGGCAGTCCTGTCTTTGGTCGTTTACGCGGCATTGGCCTCCGCATCTTTTGCCGGTGACGCGTCCGATTTGCGAATCCTGGGCTTTTCGCCGGATGGCAAGCTGTTCGTCTTCGAGGAAAGCGGCATCCAGGACGGGTCGGGTTTCCCCTATGTGAACCGCTTCTACATCAACACCGAGTTTGATTCGTTCCTGCCGGGCACGCCGATCCGGGCGCGGATCGACAATGAAACGGCCGGACTGGCCGAGGTGCGCCGTCTCGCACGCCAACAGGGAGAAGCCGCGGCGCAGGTGAGCGATGCTGTGCTTGCCGAAAATCCGGGGCGGGTTCTCGCGTTCAACCCGCTCACCGAGCCCGGATCAAACCCGCTGCGGCTCGAATTTCACCTTCAGGGCGCCTATCTCGATGTACAGCCCGCCCGCGTGCTCAACTTGAATGTCCATTTGGAGCCGCCCGCCGAAAACTGCTTTGGCATGGCCGAGCAACAGGCATCGTTCGACCTGTCGATGTCCGACAAGGCGAACCCCTATGGCCAGCCTGTGACATTGCATCAGGACAATGTCGTTCCCCGAAGCCGCAATTGCCCAACGGGCTACCGCATTGGCGGCGTCGTGCATCATGAGGGACCGGACGGCCCCATCCTTGCCGTCATGGTCAATGTGCAGTCGATTGGCTTTGAGGGGCCGGATCACCGCTGGATCGCCGTCGTCCAGCCGGACCCGTTCCTGCCGGACACTCTTCAGCCGGGCGCCGCTCCTTGATCAGGCGTTTCGCGGGGCATTTGTGGCGCACACGCCCGCCGCTCAGGGATGCGCTCGGCTTTGCGCTTGTGTGGGCTGCCGCAATCATCGTCTCGACCATGGCGTCGGCACTGCTGGCGCGCCATGCGCTGCCGCCGGAGGCTTTGCGCATCGCGGTGATTTTCGGCCTCGGCGCCGCCATTGCCGCGCCACTGTGCCTGTGGTTTGTCCGAGCCTTGGCGTTGCGGGCGCAGTCGGCGCGATTTGCTGCGGCCTTCAGCTCGCTGAGCCTGTTGACGCTGGCGTTCACTGCGTTTTTGTTCGGTTATGATTTCTGGTGGTACTTCGCCCAATGGCATGGCGACACGTTCACCAGGCTGTGGTTGATCCAACTCGTCTTCACCTTTGCATCCGCCACCTATCAGTTCCTGGTCGCGGGGCTGCGGCTCTATGTGCCGTTTGGTGTTTTCGCCCTCATGGCAGCGGCTCTGCTGGTCGCGCGGCGAACGTCGCGTTGAAGCGCGCCGCGCTTCCTGTTAGGCGCGCCCAACAGAAACGGAGCCACGCCCGATGATCGAACGCTATTCCCGCAAGGCCATGACCGACATCTGGAGCCCGGAAACCAAATTCCGCATCTGGTTCGAGATCGAGGCGCATGCCTGCGACGCGCTTGCCGATATTGGCGTGATCCCCAAGGAGGCCGCGGCGAAGATCTGGGAAAAGGGCAATGCCGCGACCTTCGACATCGCCCGCATCGACGAGATCGAGCGCGTCACCAAGCATGATGTGATCGCGTTCCTCACCCATCTGGCCGAGATTGTCGGCCCGGAAGCGCGCTTCGCCCACCAAGGCATGACCTCATCGGATGTGCTCGACACCTGCCTGGCCGTGCAGCTTGCCCGCGCCAGCGACCTGTTGATCGCCGACATCGATGCGTTGCTTGCCGCCCTGAAACGGCGCGCCTTCGAGCACAAGGACACGATCACCATTGGTCGCAGCCATGGCATCCATGCCGAGCCGACCACCTTCGGCGTCAAGCTGGCGCAAGCCTTTGCGGAATTCGAGCGCAACCGGGCGCGGCTGGTTGCGGCGCGCGCGGAAATCGCCACTTGCGCCATTTCCGGCGCGGTCGGCACATTTGCAAACATTGATCCGCGCGTCGAAGCCCATGTGGCGCGGATGCTGGGCCTTGCGGTCGAGCCTGTCTCGACACAGGTCATCCCGCGCGACCGACACGCCATGTTCTTTGCCACGCTGGCTGTCATCGCATCGTCGATCGAGCGGCTGGCAGTAGAAATCCGCCATTTGCAGCGCACCGAAGTGCTTGAAGCCGAAGAGTACTTCTCGCCCGGCCAAAAAGGTTCATCGGCCATGCCGCACAAGCGCAACCCGGTGCTGACGGAGAACCTCACCGGCCTAGCCCGCATGGTGCGCGCCTTTGCCCTGCCCGCCATGGAGAATGTGGCGCTGTGGCATGAACGTGACATCTCGCATTCGTCGGTTGAACGCATGATCGGTCCGGACGCGACGGTGACGCTGGATTTTGCGCTTGCCCGGCTGACCGGCGTCATCGACAAACTGGTCGTCTATCCGGACAACATGGAAAAAAACCTCAACCGCTTCCGCGGGCTGGTGCATTCCCAGCGGGTGTTGCTGGCATTGACGCAAGCCGGTGTCAGCCGCGAGGATGCCTACCGCCTTGTCCAGCGCAATGCCATGAAGGTCTGGGAGCAAGGCGCTGATTTTCTGGAGGAATTGCTGGCTGACACTGAAGTGCGGGCGGCGTTGTCTGAAAACGATGTGCGCGAAAAATTCGACATCGGCTACCACACGAAACATGTGGACACGATCTTTGAGCGTGTCTTCGGGCCGCACAATGCCTGAGCGCGCGGCTCAATAGGCGGGCGCATATTTCCAGTTGTCGGCGTCAGGCGTCACCTCGTCGAGATCGTAGGCTGCCGCTTGAAGGCGTTTCGCCACCGGCAGCCCGCCCGACGCCGCCTCATCGACAAACTTGCGCCCAAGCTCCACATCCTGGACCACGCCACGGCCACGCATCAGGTCGAGGCCATGGTTGAATTTGCCGACCGGATCACCGGCGATGGCCGCTTTCCTGTCCCATTCGGCGGCCGCATCCGGATCTTCGGGCGCGCCCAGGCCATTGTCGTCCAACTGGCTCATCCATGTCATCGCGGCGGTGTATCCGGCGGCGGCGCAGGCCTCGAACAAGGCGCGCGCCGAGCCGTGTTGCCCGGCCTTTGTGATGAAATACCCGGCCGCGCAGGTTGTCATGTCCAGTTCGCCGCGCTCCACATTGCGCATCACGCGGTTGATGGAGAGTTCTTGCGGGTTCAAATCGCCATGGATCGAAGGATCTTGTTCAGTGTCGGCCAAGGCCGGGTTCAAGCCGAAAGCCAACAGGATGATCGCCGAGCGTCGCATGATTGGTCCCCCAGACGGGAACTCTGCCGGAACACGGCCAGGAAGTCGAGCATGCTCGCGTCTATGGTTTGCGCCGTCAGGCGTCGGCGGGCGGGCCCTTGCGCTGCGCCATGCCGCGGGCCGGGTCATAGCCCCACAGCGCAGCGGCCATGAAGACACCCGTCGCAAGCACCGTCCATCCCAGCGCCGCGGTGTTGAGCGCGCCATAAAGCGCGAAGCGGATCAGTTCCACCACCTGCGTGAACGGGTTCAATGCGCAGATGCGCGCCAGCACGGGCGAGGCCTCCGCCATTTTCCAAAGCGGGTAAAGCGCGCTGGACAGGAAGAACAGCGGGAAAATCACGAAGTTCATGACACCGGCGAAGTTTTCCAATTGGCGGATGAGCGATGACAGGACAAGGCCGAGCGCGCCCAGCATCATGCCGCCGAAGAACAGCGCCGGAAGCACGAAGGCCAGACCGCTCCACGGGAGCTTCACGCCCCAGAGCCGCGCGATGACCAGAAATGCGATGGCCTGCAAGATCGACACCGCCGTTGAAGCGATCAGCTTGCACGTCAACAGCCACCAGCGCGGCAATGGCGACGTCAAAAGCAGGCGCATTGAACCCATCTCGCGATCATAGACGAGGCTGAGCGAGGCCTGCATGCCATTGAACAGCAGGATCATTCCAAGCAGGCCCGGCACGATGTAGACGTCATAGGTGATGTAGGTCTGGTAGGGCGGAATGATCGACAGGCCGAGCGCAGCCCGGAAGCCGGCCGCAAACACCACCAGCCAGACCAGCGGGCGGACGAGCGCCGCAAAGAAGCGACCGCGCTGCAGGACAAAGCGCAGCGCCTCCCGGTGCAGAATCGCCCAAAGCGCGATCAGGCCGGCCGTCATGGGGCGACCGTCGGCGGGTTGGCCGTCATCGTCAGGAACACGTCGCGCAAGGGCCGTCCAGCCGTCACCTCATCCATGACGCCATCGGCAAGGATGCGCCCCTGATGCAGCACCACCAACTGGTCTTTGGCGCGCACCTCGTCCGTCAGGTGCGTGGCCCACAGCACGCTGAGGCCGGAGGCCGCCAGATCATGGACGTGGTCCGTGATGGACGCCCGCGCCGCCGCATCAAGTCCGACGGTCGGTTCGTCGAGCAAAAGCACATCCGGCGCGTGGATCAGCGCGCGCGCGATTTCCAGGCGGCGGCGGTGCCCGCCATTCAGGTCCCGCACCCGTTCCTTGGCGCGTTGCGCCATGCCAAGGCGTTGAAGCGCGGCCTCGCTGCGCCGGGCGGCGTCCTTGCCCGCAATCCCGTGCAGCGCGGCGAAGTAGAGGAGGTTGCGCCAGACGCTCAGGTCAAGGTCGAGCGTCGGCTGCTGGAACACGACGCCGATCCGGGCCAGTGCAGCGCGCGGAGTGGCGGCCATGTCGTGGCCTGCCACGCGGATCACTCCGGCCCGGCTGGCATATAGCCGCGTCAACAGGGCAAAAAGCGTGGACTTCCCGGCCCCGTTCGGTCCAAGCAGGGCGCAGAACGTGCCGCGCGCAACGGAAAACGTCACCCCGTCCAGCGCTTGCCGAGCCCCATATGCGTGGCTGAGCTGTTCAACGCTGAGCCCGATACCGGCAATCCCCGCCCCGCCCTGATGCGCCGTTTTGATCGTCACTCGATGGTGATCTCCAGCCGCTGGCTGTCGCCGGTCGAGCCTGGCACCTTCAATTCATAGGTGCCGGGCTTGATGGCGATGAAACCGATTTCCATCGTGCCTGCCTCGTCGAATTCCACCGAGTCAATGCCAAGCGGCCGGATCTCCAACCCCTCGATCACGATCTCGTCGATCCAGATGGCGCGGAAGAAACCGGCTCCGGCAAGGCCCAGTTCCTGCGACCCGTCCGCCTCGATTTCGATTTCATAATACCGGCCTGATTTGAGTTTCAAGGGCGCGGCCGCCAGCGGCTGGCCGGCCGACAACGTGATCGGCGGCAGGTTTTCCTTGTTGCCCGCCGCCATCAGGCCGGCGAGTGGCACGCTGTCCTCCCCGTCTTCCTCAGAGGCGAATGCCACGGGCATGGCCACGCTCAAGGCCAGTGCCGTCGCCAGGATACTGCGTGTCAGTGACGTCCTTGTTATGCGTGTCATAGGGGACCCCTCCTTGCCGTCCGGTTTCAGGTTTTCGATTTCGTCGGCCGCATCGCCGCACCCCACGGGAAGCGGCCGACCTTGATTGATTTCAGAGCCTCTTGAGAAGCGACATCGATGACAGTCACGTCGCCCGACACACCATTGGTTGTGAACAGCTTGGTGAAGTCCGGCGAGAATGCCATGTGCCAGACCCTGCGACCGACAAGGATGTATTTTTCAACCTTGAACGTCTCTGCATTGACGACCGCGACATGGTTGGACGGCCCGAGGGCGACGAAGGCGATCTTCTCATCCGGTGTGAACTCAAACCCGACGGGCTGGATCAGGTCCCGGTTGACGCCGGTGATCTCGAAACCGATTTTGGCCTTTTCCTTTTGTGTCGCGACATCGAACACAGTGACCGTGCCGCCAATCTCGGAGGACACCCACAGCTCATTGGTGCCGGTGGTGAATTCGGCGTGCCGCGGGCGGCTGTCGACAAGCGTGTTGGCAAACAGCTTCTGGGTCGAGGTGTCGATCCAATGCGCCATGTTGGTCGTCTCGGAGGTGGTGATGGCGATCTTGCCATCCGGCGACACCGCCATGCCCTCCGGCTCGATGCCGACATCGATCTGCGCGACAACAGTGCGCGACTGCGTGTCGACGACCGTGGTGATCGCGTCATCCTCATTGGCGATGTAGAGATGCGTGTCATCAGGGTGGAGCACAAACTGCTCCGGGTCCTCGCCTGACGGCAGGTCATGCAGGATGGCACCCGTTTCAGGGTCCATCACCTGAACCGTGTCGCTGTCGGAGGCGCAGATGTAGACCTTGGAGAAATCCTTGGAAAACGTGATGCCGCGCGGCCGCTCGCCAGTCTCGATTGTGCGCACGACCTCCAGCGTGTCGACATCGATGACACTGATCGTGTCATCTTTCTCGTTGGTCACCCAGATTTCGCCCGCCTGCGCAGGCAGCGCGACACAGGCCAGAAGGGCCGAAAGCCATTGTTTCATCCTATCCTCCAAACGCTGTGCACTGGCTCTCCGGCGCGTCGAGCCCAAGCGTGTCCATTTCGTTCACGGGGTGCAGGAAACCCTCGACCGGCGCGAGTGTGACAAGCGCGCGCGCATTCACCACCGCTATCGGCTGGCGCAACTGCCCGTTGAAGGCGCGAAACGACAGGCCCCTGCCCTTGAACCCGTCCTGCTGGTAATCCGGCCTCAGCAAATGCGCGCGCAGGACGGCCGGATCGGCTGAACCCGTCCGTGTGACAGCCTCGCCGATCGCGCGCATGGCCACCCAGGCCGCGTAGTCGCGCCCGCGCATCGGCCTGTCATGCGTGTCTTCGAAGCGGTTCTGCAATTGAACCGCCCCCCACGCCTCGATCACATGGCTCCATGCGGTGGCGACCATGCCGTCCGACCCGGCGACGGGTCGCGGCAGCCACGTGTTGTGTTCGACATACCGGCCGAAATCATCGGTCTCGTCGGCAATCAGCAAAACATCATGATCGGGAAAATCCTGCGTGAAGCGCGGGATTTCCTGCATCGTGGATTCCCGCAAATCGGTGTCGAAGGTCCATTCCTTCTCGGCAAGAACTTCGAGCCCGAACTTGGCGGCACTGGCGCGCAACGCGGCGGCGAACGCCTTGTCCGGCTCCTTGGGCCCCACGACCATCACGAGTCTGCGCCACTGTTTGGCTTGCAGCACCTGCATCAGCGCGTCGGAGCGTTGCGCCATCTCGGTTGCGGCATGCAGGACATTGGCGCGGCATTGGTCAGAACGCAGCGCCGCATCTTCAGCCGACACATTGAACAGCAACGCATCCCCGGCCTCCGGCAGATCGGCGACGGCCAGCAATTGGCCCGCCGGCGCATCCACCAGAATGAGCCGCGTCTGCGCAAGGGCCTCCCGCGCGGCGGCAACAAAATCACCGCCCGGTTCGACACTCACAATGTCGAGGCTGTATTGGTGCCCGAGAAAGCCGCCCGTCGTCTTGTTGTCCTTGAGCGCGGTTTCAGCGCCAGCCATGCCCAGATCTTCGGGCACCGGGTCGAGGTTGGACAGCACAGGCGGCTGCTCCACCTGCTGATGAAGATAAAGGACCGGCACAGCCAATTCCGTTGCCGAAACGACTGGCGGCACAGAAAGGCACGCTGCCATGCCCGCGAGCACGGCCGTGCAAGCCGAACGATATCTCATAACATCCTCCCGCCCGCACGTTGGAAAAGGCCGACCATTCAGTCCATTCGACCATGGTCGAAACGCGGGCGCGCAAACCCTGAAGACCGCCGTCCATCTTTGCCGAGGTGTTGATGCTGGCTGACAGCCACCCGCCACGCACCGCACATTGCGTCCATTGTCCAATGGAGCGACGCGCGGCGCACTGTTAGGCATCAGACACACTTGGGTTGGAGGACCACGATGAAACACGCTCTTCGCGGCCTTGCCGCACTGTCTCTTGCGCTCGCCGCAAGCTTTGCTTTGGCCCATGGCGATGTTGCGCCGCAGGCCGTCAACACGGACGCCTTGCCCGAAGTGGGCGAGGAATGGCTGATCGAAAACCCGTACCGGGCCGCCGCAGCAGACGAAAAGACCTTCTGGACCGCCGTTGACATCGGCGATTCCGGTTACAACCAGAACTGCGCGCGCTGCCACGGCTTGGGCGTCGTATCCGGCGGCCTGGCCCCGGATCTGCGCTTCCTTGAGGCCGCCGAAGCGGGCGACGAGTGGTTTGCCGAACGCTTCATCCATGGCTACACGCAGGATGGCACCACCAAGATGCCGGCCTTCGGCGAGGTGCTTGGCCAGAAGGCGGCCTGGGCCATCCGCTCCTATATCGAGACGCGGCCCGATGACGGTGCGCTCGACGAGCACATGGTGCGGCTGACCGCCATCCGAGATGCGCTTCACGCCGGTTCGGCGGATGCGGCCGCCGTCAAGGCCGAACTGTTCGACATTGCCTCGAAGGTGAAAACCGCGTCCGGCGCCGAAGTGGCGGATTCAATTGCCCGCCGCGCCGCCCTGTCACTTGACGCCGCCCCCGACAATCAGAAAGCTGCGGCCGAAATTCTCACCATCGGTCTATCGGCAGCCGAATGAATCGTCGGGCGTTCGCGCTCCTGTGCTCCCACCTTGTGGCGATGGCCGCGTCATCCGGCGCGGCCATCGCGCAATCACCGCGTTGCGCCGATGTGGTGCCCGGCCAGCGCCCGCAAAACACGGCGCGCGAATTCGTCGGCAAGACGCTCGATGAAATCGTCGAGCGCGGCTGGATCGAGTTTGCGGTCTACGAGAACTTCGCGCCCTATTCCTTCGAGGCCGACGGCAAGCCCAATGGCGTAGACATTGAAATTGGCCGTATCATCGCTTCAGCACTCGGCGTCGAACCGCGCTTCCGCTTCGTGCAGGCGGGCGAAACGCTTGATTCCGATCTCCTGAACTATGTCTGGAAGGGCGCGGCTGTGGACGGCTACGTGTCCAATGTCATGCTGCGTGTGCCCTATGACAGCACCTATGCCTGCCGCGTGGAACAGGTTGTCTTCACCGGGCAATATGCCGGCGAAACCGTGGCGATCGCCTATTCCAAAGCCGCCTACCCCGATGCCGTGCAAGAACCCGACGAAGACGGCCGCCATCCCGACGCGCCCGTTCCGGCGTTTTTCCGGT
The DNA here is from genome assembly GCA_025458045.1 of Rhizobiaceae bacterium. Taxonomy (GTDB): domain Bacteria; phylum Pseudomonadota; class Alphaproteobacteria; order Rhizobiales; family Rhizobiaceae; genus JALOTE01. The sequence goes on along the minus strand of JALOTE010000004.1, from coordinate 17,766 downwards.
TTGATACGGTCGCGGTAGAAAATGATTCCATTTCCGATTTCTACATCACCGGCCAGGTGGGGGCCGCTGTCGGCAATGCGAGGCGCTTCAAATCAACGGCGGATGCGATGGCGGCACTTGCCGCAGGTGAAACCATGGCGGCCATCGGCCCGCGCGGCCAACTGGAGTGGCAACTGCCGGACGGGCTTGCCGTCCACAAGCCGCTGATGCCAGGCTTCGCAGTGGGCCGCTGGACGCTCGGGGTCGCCATCCATCACTCCCACCGCGACCTTGCCTATGCGGTCGATGACGCCATCGCCGCGGCACTGGCCGACGGGCGGATCGCCGCCATCCATGAACAGATGGGCTTGACCTTCCTGCCGCCTGAGCGCTGAACGCCGACCGCCATCCATTCACTTCAGTGTCTGAAGGTCCCCTCTGGCATCAACGGCAAGGACGCGCACGAGGTTTTTTCCGCCTCGACCGATGATCTCCCGCATATCAGCCGACCGGACAAGGCACAGCGCAGTCGAGAACACATCGGCCCAGAACGCGGTTTTGGCTTCCACCGTGACTGTGGACCATTGCGGCGCGCCGCCAAATGGCGACATGATGTGGGGCACCCCGTTGACGAGCGTCGCGTTCGGGCTTGAGGTGGAAACGGCGGTGCCGTTCAGGGTCAGGCGTGCGAGCTGGCCGAATTCGGGCGTCTCGACGCCCACGCGCCAACCGTCACCAATGGTGGCCAGTTCACCCATGTCGATCAGGCAACGGTCAAATCCTTGGCCCTTGAGCAGCGTTTTCACCTCGTCGGCGGCGGCACCTTGGGCGACGCCATTGAGGGTGATGCTGGCGCCGGGCATGAGTTCAATCCCCGCCCCGGTCCACTGAACGGCAAGCCAGCCGACGCGCGGCTGCTGCAGTGACGCAACGCCGCCATCGCGCGCAATCTGCCACAGGGCCTGCACTGTCGGGTCGAAGTAGCGCCCGGTGTGAAGCCAAGCGCGGGTGCAATCGCGCATCATGCGGCCAAACAGCGCCGACGGTTTTGCCAGCACCAGATCGCGGTTGATGCGCGAGATTTCGCTTTCCGGATCATGCAGCGAAAAGGCCTTTTCATAAGCGTCAACGATGGCGAGCACGCCGTCAATCGCCCTGTCCGGCTCACTGCCTTCGAATGTCAGCGAGACATCCGCCCCAAAGGCGCGGCCATGCCAGCTTGACGCCCGTGCCGCGCCGGGCAGGACCGCCGCGCCGGCGGCGCACGCCGAAACCTGCATGAAGCGGCGGCGGGACAATGAAAGCACGTTCATTCCGCCGGCTCCCTTGGCACGGGTTGAAGGCCACCTGGCCACGAGACGACCGGCCGCAGGCCATTGGCTTGCGCGCGTGCCGCACGCTTGCCCTTGAGCACTTCCGGCACGCACGTCTTCGGGTCTTCGTGGATCGTCACGCAGTCGAGGCAGCCAAAGCACTCCGAATAGGTGACAGCGCCATTTTGCTTGATTGCGCCGTAATTGCACTTGACCTTGCACAACTGACAGGGCGAACCGCATTCCGCGCGCCGGGGAATGAAGCTGCGCGCACGCACCATGCCGCCAATCGCCATCACAGCGCCAAGCGGGCAGACATAGCGGCAGAAGCCTTTGAACGTGACCATGCCGAGCACCAGCCAGAACACCGCATAGGCGACAAACCACCATTCGCGTTGGAAATGCGTGGTGACAGCCGTCTTGAACGGTTCGATTTCAGCCACAGCGTCCACCCGGTCCGGGGCAATGAACACAGTGGCAACAAGACCGGCAAGCAGAAGATATTTCACGCCTTTCAGGCGATGATCCCAAACCGCGTTTGGCTCGAGCTTCGGCAGCCGCAGCAACCGGCCGAGATGATGAGCGAATTCCTGCATCGCTCCGAACGGACAAAGCCAGCCGCAAAACAGCGCCCGCCCGAACAGCACGAATCCACCAATCGCAAAGACCCAAACGACAAGCGAGAACGGATCATAGGCAAGGAACCCGAAGGACCCTCCTTCCCATGCCGTGCGAATGACGCCGAGTACCGTGACGATGGAGAGCTGGCCTTGCCCCCACCAGCCGACAAAGCCTGTCACTGCGGCAAGAATGCCCAAGCGCAGAGGCGTGAACAATGGTGCGCCGGCCAGCGCCGATTGCCGCGCCAGCAACGCAAGGGTGAGCGCGAGCAGGCCGAGCGTCAGCACGATCAGGTCGCCGCGCCGGTTGTTGACCGCATCCAACCAGGCCGGTGTCGGCTCCGTGATTTCGGGCCGTGAGAAGAAGCGCTCAGGCGTCTTGATGTGCACCGTAAAATCAACGCTGCCGATTTCTGGCTGGAACATGCCATGGGCGCGCGCCGCCTTCACTTTCAACGTCCACGGCCGCGATGGATCGAACCCCAACCGCCGGTCTGCCCGCAGGATCATCGCCGTGCCTTCGGGCACGCCGTCATTCAGCGTGAACAGCATGTCCGCATCGCGCAGCGCCACCGGCAAGCCGTCCTGCTCGGCATCCAGCAGATCGGGTGCGGTATTGCGCACAAAATTTTCGGACACGAGGCCATGGCGGCCGGCATCGATCACCAGCAGCAGTTCATCATGCGGTGAAAGCGCGCGAAAGCGCTCAATGTCTTTCAGCGTCTCGGCATCAAACACCGCCCGCGCGATGGACGGCGGCCCCACATCCAGCACGTGGAGGTCCAGATAGAGACCGTCCGGTTCATCGGCGGCCTCAGGGTCATCATCGGCCCATTTCGTGCCCTTGAACGCCGCGTCGACCGCCCGGTTGGTCAATGTCTGGCGGGCGACAATGCCTTGTGCCGCGAGCGTGTTCCAATCCATCGCCTCGTCATGGGCGAGGTTTGGGAAAGCCGGCGGGGCGGCGGACACGCCTTGCATCTTCTCGCGCGCCACTTGCAAAGCGGCAGCGAGCACCGACTCATGCGCGATGCGCACGCTGGCCGTCGCCTTCGTCACGCCATCCAGATAGACCAGGTTGGACCCTTTCGCGCCTTCGCCATAGGGGGTGCCGACAACCATCGGCGTATTGATCGAATGGCCGCGATATTGTTCGAGAAACTTCAGGAACGGCGCTTCACCGAGGCCAGACACGAAGATCGGCTCATTGTGATTGATCAAACGGACGTCGATGAACTTGCCTTCACGGTCAAGGATAACCAGAAGATTGATGGGCGCGCCGGAAAAGCCGGGCAGCGGCGCCATTGGCGCGGTCTCGAATACATAGCCTGCCTCCGCGCCACCTGAATTGAGCAGGCTCCAAACGCCTTTCTCGTTGACCGGCTCGCCAAGCGAGTAAGGCGGCATGATGAAGGGTTCGATCTCGGCGCGCGCCAAAGGCTCCGCCGAAGCCGCGGCGCACCACACCGCCGCAAGCCAGAAACACGCAAACCGGAAAGCCCTCCCAAGCATGACCGGATCGTATCGGAGATGCTGAGGCGCGATATTCAACCATGGTTGGACATGCGCGCGGCCCATGACACTGTAGGGTGGCAACGCGGGTTCAGCCCGCACGGGCCCGGAAGAGCCTGCATCAGCGGGCGGGAGACCCCGAAGTGACATCGCACGCCGAGACCCGTTCAGGTCGCATGGCTGCCAAAGGCGGGGCAGGCATGATCGTCCGTGACCCTTTGGCGCTTGGCGTATCCGTCACGGGGTTTGTCCTGTTCTGGTCCTTGATGGCCTTCTTGAAGGCCGACCCTCTGGTCCTGCCGGGACCAATGACGGTGGGCCTTCGTATCTTCGAGGAACTGACCGCCGGACGCATGGTTGAACATGTGGCGATGACACTCCAGCGCGTTGCCGCCGCCTTTGCCATTGCCATGCTGGCCGGTGGAGTGATCGGGCTCGCACTCGGCCTGCACCGCCGTCTCGATGCGTTTGCGGATGCGTGGGTGGTGATATTCCTGAACCTGCCTGCGCTTGTGCTGATCGTGCTCTGCTATCTGTGGATCGGGCTGAACGAGATCGCCGCCGTGACAGCCGTTGCCCTCAACAAGGCCGCCATGGTGATCGTCACGGTGCGCGAAGGCGCGCGGACCTTCGACCCGGCGTTGAATGACATGGCGCGCATTTTCCGGCTGACCCGCAGCCAGCGTTTCGCCCATGTGATGCTGCCGCAGCTTGCGCCCTTCATCGCAGCCGCGGCACGCAACGGGCTGGCGATGATCTGGAAGGTCGTTCTGGTCGTCGAGTTTCTGGGACGTTCGAACGGTGTTGGCTACAAGATCCATCTCGATTTCCAGATGTTCGACACGACAGGCGTGCTCGCCTACGCGATCAGCTTTGTCGCGATCATGCTGCTGATCGAATATGTCGCGATCCAGCCTATCGAGCGGCGCGCCAACCAATGGCGCGGCACGGACCGGACCGATGTTCGAGCGCAAAAGCCTGTCGGACGGCACGATTTTTCCGCCAAGCCCGTGACAGCCACGACGACGACCCGGGGATAGTTGCAGAACACAGGCAGAACATGTATGGCTTGTTCCTTGTCTGTTTTGATTCTGTCCCCGGAGTGGCCAAGCCGTGCTGACGCGAAAGCAACATGAATTGTTGATGTTCATTCATGAACGGCTGAAGGAAAGCGGCGTGCCGCCCTCCTTTGACGAGATGAAGGACGCGCTCGATCTGGCGTCGAAGTCGGGCATTCATCGGCTGATCCTTGCGTTGGAGGAACGGGGTTTCATCCGGCGGCTGGCCAACCGCGCCCGCGCCTTGGAAGTGATCCGCTTGCCGGAATCGGCAACGCCGGCGCCAAAGCAACGGCAAGGCTTCTCGCCTGCGGTGATTGAGGGCAGCCTTGGCAAGACGCAGCAGCCACCGGCTTCGGCCGTGCCGGCCAAACCTTCACCCTTGCAGCCGGCCAATGATTCAAATGGAATCGCCATTCCCGTCATGGGGCGGATTGCCGCTGGTTCGCCGATTTCCGCCATCCAGCACCAGACGCATGAGGTGACAGTGCCGCCCGACATGATTGGTCAAGGTGCCCATTTTGCGTTGGAGGTTCAGGGCGACTCGATGATCGAAGCCGGGATCTTCAACGGTGACACCGTGATCATCCGTGAGACCAGCACTGCCAATCTCGGCGATATCGTGGTCGCGCTTGTTGACGACGAAGAGGCGACGCTGAAGCGCTTCCGCCGCAAGGGCGGGTCAATCGCGCTGGAACCGGCCAATGCCGCACTGGAAACCCAGATCTATGGGCCAAACCGTGTGAAGGTGCAGGGCCGCCTTGTCGGGCTGATCCGCCGCTACAACTGACCGGGGCGTGCGGTCTCGGTCGAGGCTTTCGCTGGTGCGTCAATCCGGGATGCCTCTTTGAAGGGGTTTCGCATTCCAGCCTTGAGTTCCAGCCTTGAGTTCCAGCCTTGAGTTCCGGTCTTGAGTTCCAGTCTTTCAATCCAGTTTTGTAACCCCGGCTTCGCCCTCAACGGTGCAGCAGCAGGCCGGGGTGGCGTTCCCTCGCTTGCTGTGGCGTCAGTGCTGTTCGCTCGGGCAAATCGCGCGCGGCGCGCGAGAAAAGCCGGTGGCGCTGCCACGGCCGCTTCAGGCTGGCAAAGCTCCATTCCAGGCGAATGCCTTTCGCTGAATCAGGCGGCCGGATGTTGCGGCCTGTTGTCCGGCGCTGGCGCGCGGCCTCAGCGCCGGCGTCGAGCATGAGGGCCGCGGTTCCGTGGCGCGCGAGCATCCCCGTGGTGATGATCATCGTCCCGCGCGCGCAGCGGGCATGCTCCATCGTCGCGTCCAAAACGACAATGTCAGCTTCCGCGCAAGCGCGCGCCAGCACGGCCGCCTGCCGCTGCGGGGCGTTTCGCGCATCGGTTTCCGTGCGCGCCGCTTGGCGTGGCTCTCGCCCCACATCGCGCCGGGAGTCGTAGGCTGCGCTTTGCCGGTTGTCATGGCGATCTGCTTTGTCGTTGCTTGGTGGGTTGGCCGGTGCAGGCCAGCTGCGCGGCGATTGGGTGCCTTGGTCGATCTGCTTCAGACCGGGTTGCACATGGTGGATCTGCACATGGGCGATGACCGTGCCGCCCTGCATTGTCATCAGGCAAAGATCATCCTCGCACAAAAAAGCATCGCGGCTGGATTCTTCGGCCAGTCCCGCGCGCGGGGCGGCGACGGCCCTCGTCTGTGTGACCCTGCTCCAATCCGCAACGAGAAAGGCGTCCGGCCGGGCGGTGCTCACCGCCAAGGCGCCGTCCGCGGATACCACGCCGATGAGCGACGCATCTTCCGCGATCATCGCCACGGGCTGGGGCGCTGTCCAGAAGAAGAGCGCGGCCGCCGCAAGCGGCAGCACGCTGAGCACGCGCAGGCCGCTCGCCGGGAGCACCAAAAGCAGAAATCCAAGCGTGAACAACACGATGGACCGGACAGGCACCGCTCCCGTGGCATCAGGACCGGGCCAAGCTGCGATCAAGTGCGCAACGCCCATCATCCAGTCGACACCCCATGCTGCGACCTGCCAGGCCCAACCATCAATGCCAAACGGCATGGCGAGAACACCCAGCAAGAGAGACGGCATGACCACCCAGGAGACAGCCGGAAAAGCGAGCAGATTGGCCATCATGCCCCACGGCGCCACACGCTCGAAGTGGAACGCGCCAAAGGCCAGCGTCGCCAATCCGGCCAGCAGGGACGAGGCAATGACGGCCGCGATTGCCGCGCCAAGCCAGCCGGCCGCCAACCGCAGGGGCCCGCGCCCTTGCGGCAAATCGCGCTCCGCCGCGGCCTGGCGTTTGGCATGCCAGCGATAGCCGGCGACAAGTGCCGCAGTTGCGGCAAATGACATCTGGAAACTTGGCCCCATGATCTCATGCGGCCAGATCGCAAGGATGATGATGGCGGAGATCGCAAGATTGCGCATCGTCACGGCCGGCCGGTCCATGAGAACGGCAAGCAACATCACGATGATCATGATGGCCGAACGCAGGGTTGCCACTTCCCCGCCGGACAGCAGGCAATAGGCCGCCGCAACCAGAATGGCTGCACCGGCGGCAATCTTCTTGGCGGGAATGCGCGACGCAGCCCCCATGAACAGCGCAAGCGCCGCACGCAGCGAGAACAGCACCGCCCCGCACACCAGCGCCAGATGCAGGCCGGAAATCGACATGACATGGGCGAGGCCGGAGCGGCGCAATGCCTCATTGTCGTCCGCACCAATCGCCCCGCGCACGCCTGTGACAAGGGCTGCGACAATCGCTGCGTTTGGCCCGTTGACCGAATCCGCGATGCGTGCGGTCAACGCGCTGCGCATCCGGTCGATGCGCTGCGACCAGCGTGCGGGCGCATCGGGCGGCGCGAAGCGCGGCGCGCCGAAAAAGAAGCCGGTCGCGCCGATGCCATCGAAATAGGATTGGAAGCCGAAATCATAGCCCCCAGGCTGCACCGGGCCAGGCAGCGGAAACAGGCGCACCAATCCTGTCACGCGTGATCCCGCGGGTTGCGCCGCATGGTCACCCCGCGCGGTGACACGGACCCGTTCCGGTGGAAAGCGCAATTCCGGCTGCGCCGTTCCGGTGATGTCGAGCCAAAGCCGCGACCGCCCGCCTGTCATGCGCTCGGCATGGACCAAAGTCGCCGTGATGCGCGTCGTGACAGTGCCGCCCATCATAGGTGTGGCGATCCGCGCTGTTTGCACCTGGGCGCACAAAGCGCCCACCGCGAGAAAGAGCGGTACGCCAAACAGGCCCCGCGCTTTGGCCGGACCCAGCGCGAAAAGGCAAAGGAGGCAGGCCGCCGCAAGCCCGATGCCCCAAACAGGAGGCGTATCGTCGGCAGCAAACCACATCACCGCTCCGACACCCATCAACACCGGAACAAACAGGAATGCGGTGCCGAATGCATCCTCGTCTGCCACGGCCCTGCCAAACCTGAGCGCCAGCCATCGCCGCGGTGAGACTTGGGCGAAAGCGCGCCACGCTGGTGTTCGGGCAGGCGCGGCCGGCTCCACGTCCATGCCCGGTGCCCATCCGGCCTCCCATGGCACGGCGTCATCGGCGACAAGAGCGCGCTCATTGGCGGCGGCCAGGTCCGCGTGCTGTTTCGATGATGCGGGCCAAGTCAGGCGAACCAATCCGCTGCCCTCCGGCAAGCAGGCGTCTAGCCATCGGCGCAAACGACCGTCTGGAACGTGAGGCCTTGCTTCCCTGAGTAAGGCCCGAACCGCGTACGCCGTCAATTCGCCTTGCGGTTCGGGATCGCTTCGGCTTGCCATCATGCGCATCGCTGGCTAGCAGACAGCGCATGGTTCCAGCCGCCACCGGCCTCTGGCCCGCATGTATCGGCCAAAGCGCATCCCAGTCAGGTTTTCCCATGTCCTCACCGCTCGTCACCCGTTTTGCGCCCTCGCCCACCGGCTACCTTCACATTGGCGGCGCGCGCACCGCGCTGTTCAACTGGCTCTACGCCAAGCGCCATGGAGGCACGATGCTGCTGCGCATCGAGGACACGGACCGCGAACGCTCGACGCAGGCCGCTGTGGATGCGATTCTTGACGGGCTGTACTGGCTTGGCCTGACCTGGGACGGCGAGCCTGTCTCCCAGTTCGAGCGCGCACCGCGCCATCGCGACGTCGCCGAGGCGCTGGTTGAGGCGGGCAAGGCCTATCGTTGCTACGCGACACCGGCCGAACTCGACGACATGCGCGAAAAGGCGCGGGCCGAAGGCCGCCCGCCGCGCTATGACGGGCGCTGGCGCGACCGGCAGGCTGCCGACGCTCCGGCAGGCGCGCTACATGCAATCCGCATCAAGGCTCCCCAGTCGGGTGAAACCGTCATCGAGGATGCCGTGCAGGGCGTCGTGCGGTTTCCGAACGCCGACCTTGATGATTTCATCATTCTGCGCTCCGACGGAAACCCGACCTACATGCTCGCCGTCGTGGTCGATGATCACGACATGGGCGTGACGCAGATCATCCGCGGCGATGACCACCTGACCAATGCGGCGCGCCAGCAGATCATCTACGACGCGATGGGCTGGACCGCGCCCAAGCTCGCCCACATCCCGCTGATCCACGGGCCGGATGGTGCCAAGCTGTCCAAGCGGCATGGGGCGCTTGGCATCGAGGCCTACCGCGCCATGGGATACCTGCCGCAGGCGCTGCGCAACTATCTCGTACGTCTTGGCTGGAGCCATGGCGATGACGAGATCATGAGCCTTGACGACATGATCGGCTGGTTTGACATCCGGGATGTCAACAAGGGGGCCGCGCGCTTCGATTTCGCCAAGCTTGAAGCCCTGAACGGCCATTACATGCGCGCAACCGATGATGCGGCGCTGGCCGAAACGCTGATAGACACCCTGCCCCATCTGCCGAATGGCGCGCTGATTGCCGAAGCGGTCACACCGGCGGGGCGCGCCATTCTTGAAAAGGCGATGCCGGGCCTGAAGCCGCGGGCAAAGACGCTTGACGAACTGGCGGGCTCCGCCTCCTATCTCTTTGCCGCGCGGCCGATCGCGATGGATGAGAAGGCGGCGGAACTGATCAACGGGGCCGAACCGGGCATGATCGCCGGTGCGGTCTTGGCGTTGGAGGCCGTGAGCGAATGGACCGTGCCCGCGCTGGAGGCCGCCATCCGCGCCCATGCCGAGGCCGCCGGTCTCAAGCTTGGCAAGCTTGCGCAACCCATGCGCGCCGCGCTGACCGGCAAGGCCGCCTCGCCCGGCTTGTTCGACGTGCTTGAGGTTCTGGGCCGCGAAGAGTCTCTTGCGCGGCTCAAGGATGCGGCGCACACCCGCTGAAACCGTGCCTGCGCCGGATCATCCTTTGGTTCACGCCTGAACAATTTCAATCGGTTAGGCGTGTTCGCGCGGCAAAACCCGGCCTTGGAACCGCATCCCAAATAGGCTAATCAAACTGTGGCTTCGCAAATGCGAAATTGCGCCGCACCATGGCGCGTCAGATGGGAAGGAACAGATCATGGCGGATGGCACAGCGGTTCTCTCGGTCGGCGGCAAGGATCAGACCTATCCGGTCAAAAGCGGCTCGATCGGGCCGGACGTCATCGACATCTCCAAACTCTACGCCGATACCGGCATGTTCACCTATGATCCGGGCTTCACGTCGACAGCGAGCTGCGAAAGCGGGATCACCTTCATCGACGGCGATGAGGGCGTTTTGCTGCACCGCGGCTACCCGATCGAACAGTTGGCCGAGCAGGGCGATTTCCTCGAAACCTGCTATCTGCTGCTCTACGGCGAGTTGCCGACGCCGACACAGAAGGCGGATTTCGACTATCGCATCTCGCGCCACACGATGGTGCATGAGCAGATGCAGTTCCTGTTCCGCGGTTTCCGCCGCGACGCGCACCCGATGGCCGTCATGTGCGGCGTCGTCGGTGCGCTGTCGGCGTTTTATCACGATTCAACCGACATATCGGACGAGCATCAACGGATGGTCGCCTCGATGCGGATGATCGCCAAGCTGCCGACGATCGCGGCGATGGCCTACAAATATTCGATCGGTCAGCCCTTCGTTTATCCGAAAAATTCGCTCTCCTATTCGGAGAATTTCCTCAACATGTGCTTTGCGGTGCCGTGCGAGGAATACAAGGTCAACCCGGTGCTGGCGCGCGCCATGGACCGCATCTTCATCCTGCATGCCGACCACGAGCAAAACGCCTCGACCTCGACCGTTCGTCTGGCCGGTTCGTCGGGCGCAAATCCGTTCGCCTGCATCGCGGCCGGCATTGCCTGCCTGTGGGGGCCGGCCCATGGCGGAGCCAATGAAGCTGCGCTCAACATGCTCATGGAGATCGGCACGGTTGACCGCATCCCGGAATATGTCGCCCGCGCCAAGGACAAGAACGACCCGTTCCGCCTGATGGGCTTCGGCCACCGCGTCTACAAGAACTATGATCCGCGCGCCAAGATCATGCAGAAAACCTGCCATGAAGTGCTGGGCGAACTCGGCATCAAGGATGATGCGACGCTGGAAGTGGCAATGGAGTTGGAGCGCATCGCGCTGACCGACCCTTACTTCATCGAGAAAAAGCTCTACCCGAACATCGACTTCTATTCCGGCATCACACTGCGTGCCCTTGGTTTCCCTGTGACGATGTTCACCGTGCTCTTTGCGGTCGCCCGCACGGTCGGCTGGATCGCGCAGTGGAAAGAGATGATCGAAGACCCGCGCCAAAAAATCGGGCGGCCGCGGCAGCTCTATACCGGCGCGCCCCAACGTGATTACGTGGACATCGCCAAACGGGCGTGATCTGCGCCGTCAGGCTTCCACCGGTCAGGTCCCGCCCGCGGGCTTGTCCAGCCAATCGAAAATGCGCCCTGCCGCGGTGTCCGCGGCGGGGCGTTGTGTTTTCATGGCGTCGGCCACAGCGGCAAAGCCTGCCTGTTGCGCCTTGTGCTGAGGTGACGCCCGGTCCATCAGCCCGGTCATCAGCCGGGCATGGAACACCGGCCGGAAATATTCCTCGAAATGCTCAGGCACCACGACACGGTCGCTGATGAGGTTGGGAAGCGCCGCCGACCACGCCTCGATCATGCCGGACAGGAAGCGCTTCGCCATCCAGTCGAGACGGTAAACGGATGCGCAGGGAACACCCGCCATCGCCAGTTCCAGAAGCACCGTTCCCGAAGCGGCGAGCGCGGCGTCCGCTTCGGCAAAAGCGCTCCACTTCGCCTTTTCCCCCGACACCACATCCACCGGAACGCCATGGGATTGGCATATTCCCCTGACACGCGCTTCATGGCGGGGCAGTGTCGCAAGCGAAACTTGCCGCGCCGCGCCCGTCGTCAGCATCAGCCGCGCTGTTTCCAGCATGTCCGGCAACAGGCGGTCGATCTCGCCGCGCCGGGAGCCTGGCAGAAGAAGCAGCTGACGCGACGCATCGGCCGTGCGCGCCTCGCGCGCCGCCCGCACAGCCGTCACATCGGCATCATGGCTGATCCGGTGGCCGACAAACACGCCGGGCGGCCCGGCAAGTGCCTTCAATGCACCGGGCTCGAACGGCAACAGGCACCACACTTCGTCGATGTAGTCACGCATGTTGGCGGCGCGGTGCGAACGCCACGCCCAGACGGAGGGGCAGACATAGTTGAAGACAGGCAGGCTCGGCAGCGCGGCCTTCACCTTGCGTGCGACGCGGTGGCTGAACTCCGGCGAATCGATGATCACCAGCGCATCCGGCTTGGCGGCGATGACAGCGCGCGCTGTCTTTCCGATGAGCCGAAGCAGCCGCGGCAAACGCCGCACGATCGCCGACAGCCCCATCAGCGCGATTTCATCCGGGTCAAACAGACTGTCCAGGCCTTCGCCGTGCAAATGCGGCCCGCCGGTGCCCACGAGATCGACTGTGGTTCCCGACCGGCGAAGCGCGCGCACGAGATCGGCGCCCAAAATGTCTCCGGACTCTTCTCCCGCGATGATTGCGAGCGTCAACCGGCGGTCACTCACGGGCTGCCCTCCACAGCATGGCCGATGATGGCGATGCCAGCGGCATCGGCGCGGCGCACGGTCTCCCCGGCCTCCATCATGAGGGTCTGGTCGGCACTGACAAGGATGGCAAGAATTCCGGCTGCCCTCGCCCCGTCAATCGTGGCCGGGCCAATGGTGGGCATGTCGGCGCGCATCTCCTGCCCGGGCTTGGCGAATTTCGCCAGCAGGCCCGGGGCCTCACCATTGATGCGCCCGATGCGACGCAATTCAGCCACGCGCGCCAACATCGCGTCCGTGCCTTCGGCGCCCTCAACCGCAACGATGCGCCGACCGATGGCCACGACCGCCTGGCCGATGTCGGCCGCGCCAATCGCGCGCGCGGCTGCGACAGCGGTTTCGACATGCCCGGTGTTCAAAGCGTTCGCGCTGACAGCACCGGCGGGGCCAAGCGGCACGACATGATCCGGCAAAACCGTATGCGCGCCAACCATGCGCATGCCGTTTCGCTCCACCAGCCCCACCAGATAGGACAGGAGGTCATTGTCGCCTGACGCGAGCTTTGCGGCGAGGCGCGGCACTTCCGGCAAAAGTGACCAAGGCGCGCGCAAGGCCTGCCAGCGCGGCCGCCGGTTGACGCCGCCCGCGAAGATCACATGCGTGACACCGGCCTTGCGCATCTCCGGCAGCGAAAAGGCTATGCGCTCAAGGGACAGCGTGACCCCATCCCAGGCGGTCATCTCCGGGCCGGCCTCGCCCTCCATGCGCACGATGAAAGGGTTGTCTCCGTTGGCCGCCAATCGCCGCGCCAGTTCAACCGGCAATGATCCGCGCCCGGCAATGATGGCATGGCGTGTGGCGCGCCCGTTCATTCGGCGTTGGCGGAAAACGGGTCGGCATCCGCCCCTTGATCAAGTGGCGGTGTCACAAGCCCGCGCTTGCCCGCCGTCTCGACAAAATCAAGGATCGTCACAGCCGCATCCGGCCAGCCGCCCTGCCCGCGCAAACGTTGCGCGTTGTCGAGCACGGTTCCGGCATTGCGATCAAACAGATCGCGGTAGAGCGCGCGCAGCGCATGGATCTCCGAGCGCTGCGTGCCCGCCCGCTTCAGCCCCACCAGATTGAGGCCCTGCAATGTCGCGCGGTCACCGGTTGCCATGCCATAGGGAATGAGGTTCTTGGCAATGCCCGTCAGCCCGCCAACAAAGGCGCGCGTGCCAACCGCGGTGAATTGATGCACCGCCGCGCCGCCGCCCAGAATGGCATGATCGCCGATAACCACATGCCCGGCCAGCATGACATTGTTGACAAGCGTCACGCCTTGGCCGACCTCGCAATCATGCGCCACATGCACTTGCGTCATGATGAAGCAATTGTCGCCAATGCTGGTGACGCCGCGTGACATGTCGGACCCGGCATTGATCGTCGCAAATTCGCGGATGATGCAATTTGTGCCGATGTCGACACGCGTCGCCCCGCCCTTGTGGCGCGTGGTCTGGGGCGTGCCGCCAATGCAGGCGTGATGGGCAATGCGCGTCCCGGCCCCGATCCGCGTCACACCCTCGACGACCACATGCGAGGCAAGGACCACGCCGTCGCCAAGCGTCACATCGGCGCCAACCAGGCTCCACGGCCCGATCTCGACATCCTCGCCCAGCACCGCGCCGTCGGCCACAATGGCAGTCGGATGGATGCGCGCCCCCGCCCTGCCGCTCATTCGGCCCCGCCGATCATCGCCATCAGTTCGGCCTCGGCGACCACCTGCCCATCGACAACACCTTTGCAGGCGAAGCGGAAGGCTGTGCCGCGTTTCTTGACCAGTTCGACATGCAACTCCAACTGGTCTCCCGGCACGACGGGCTTGCGGAACTTGCAATTGTCAACCGTCATGAAGAACACGGACGACGGCTTTTCAGATTTCTGGTCGAGAATGGTAATCGCGCCTGCGGTTTGCGCGAGCGCCTCGATGATCAGCACGCCGGGCATGATCGGCCGCCCGGGAAAATGGCCGTTGAAATGCGGCTCGTTGATCGTCACGTTCTTGATGCCGACGGCCTTGCGGCCGCCATCAATGTCGCGGATGCGGTCAACAAGAAGGAAGGGATAGCGGTGCGGAAGCGCCGCAAGAATGGCCTGGATGTCTGCGGATTCAAGCACCATCGCCATTGTCCTCCTTTTGAGGTTTTCGCGCGGCCAGCTCGGCAAGCACGGCGGTTTCCCGGAAAAACTGACGGATGGGCCGCGCCGGCGAACCGCCGACCTTCGCGCCGGCGGGCTCATCGCGCATGACGCCTGATTGTGCGGCAACCATCGCGCCCGCGCCCAGCTTGACATGGTCGGACACACCAACCTGCCCGCCCAGCATCGACCCGTCACCGACTTCGCTGCTGCCTGACAATCCGGCATGGGCGGCGATCACGCAATGGCGGCCGATCCGCACATTGTGGGCAATCTGCACCAGATTGTCGATCTTGGTCCCCTCGCCGATCACAGTGTCACCGAGGGTGCCGCGGTCGATGCAGCAATTGGCCCCGATTTCAACACCAGACTGGATGATCACCCGGCCAAGCTGCGGCACTTTTTCAAGACCGGCCGGCCCCGGAACATAGCCGAACCCGTCATGTCCGACGACAGACCCCGGCCCGACGCTGACACCATCACCAAGCAAGGCGCACTGCAACACAGCATTGGCGCCGATATTGCTGTTGCGGCCGATGCACACGCCCGCCGCAATCCGCGCACCCGGCGCAACCCGTGTGCCAGACCCGATCTCGACAGCCGCACCGACAAAGGTGCCTGGAGACAAGAATACGTTGCGCTCCAGCCGCGCTGTCGGATGCACGAACACACCGGGCGCGCGCTCGATTGCGCCGCTGAAATCCGGTTGGCGCAGCGCATCAGGGTAAAGAGCCCGCGCCAGACGATTGAATGCAAGCGCAGGATTGGGGTTGATCAAAATCACCGGGCCGGGTGCAAGACGCGCAGCGAGCGCTTCCGTTGTGATGATGATGGCGGACGAGTGGGCAGGACAGTGGAGCAGATGACGGGAATGGGCAAGAAAAGCCGCGTCCCCGGTGCCCGCCCGCGCCAGAACATCGACACTGCTGACAACGTGACCATCAACCGAACCCTGAGCGATGCGCGAAGCCGTCAAAGCGGCGGCGTCGGTCAGCGTCATGGCTGCGGCAGGGTGGAAAAACGAAACAACGGCCATGATGCAGCCTGAAGCCGGCGGGACGGAGATGGCGACCGTGCGCCAGAGCAGCGCGGCGCGACCCTTCAGGCCGCGCCGTTCACACAATCAGAAGCGCGTGGAGACGCCGAAGGAGAACTCGCGCACCTTGTCGGTCGCTTCCTTCTGGACCGGAATCGCATAGTCGAAGCGCAGCGGACCGAAAGGCGATGCCCAGGAGATGCCGACGCCAACCGACGCACGCAGTTCCATGTCGGTGCTGACGAGACCCGCGCTCAGATCATTGCCGTAAAGTGTGGCGGCGTCAGCGAACACCGCGCCGCGCAGGCCCAGGTTTTCAGGCAGGAACGGCAACGGGAACTGCGCTTCCGCAGTCGCCTTGAAATAGGTCGTGCCGCCAACATGCGTTCCGCCGGCCGAAAGATTGGCCGGGTCCGCCGGGTCAAACGGGCCGATGCCGTTGGAGTCGAAGCCGCGGATGATCGATGTCGATGAACGGAACAGGTCGAAGCTGCGCAAACCGTCTGACGACAATTCCTCGATGTGACCGGCACCAATGCTGATCAAACCAATGACATTCAACTCTTCGACCAGCGGCTGGTAGTATGTCGCCGACGCTGTCGCCTTGAGATAGTTGGCATCGCCACCCAAGCCGGCAAACTCAACCGTGCCGCGCGCAAACAGGCCCTCGCGCGGGTCTTGGCGGTTATCGAGCGTATTGTAGGTGAGCGACGTCGACAGAGACGATTTCACCCACGTGCCGCGGTTGATGTCATTCAGCAACTGCTCGGACGTCACGCCGCGGCAATAAAGCTGGTCCGGATCCGGCCCGTCGACATATTCATCGCATTTGTAGGTTTCTTCGGTGAAATTATAGGCCAGTTGCGCAGAAAGCGCCTCGGTGATCGGCAGGCCGAACCGCACTGTCGCGCCATTGGTTTCCTTGTCGTAGAAATCAAACTCGCGGGTCTGGTTCTGGATGTCGAACCCGGCCGAAATGCGCGACCCGAGGAAATAGGGCTCTGTGAAGGAGATCGTGTAGGTGCGCGTGTCCGCGCTGCCGCCGATCGCCAGTTTCAGGAACTGGCCGCGGCCGAGCAGGTTGCGCTCGGTGATCGAGCCCTCCAACTGCACGCCGCTGTCGTCGCCGCCGATCGAATAGCCGGCGCCGATGCCGATGTCGCCGGTCGCCTGGTCTTCAACCTCGACGACCAGAACGACGCGATCCGGCTCCGAACCGGCCACAGTGGAGATGTTGACGCGGCTGAAGAAGCCGAGCGCTTCGAGCCGCTTGCGGGCGCGCTGGATCATCACCTGATTGAGCGCATCGCCTTCCGAAATGTCGAACTCGCGGCGGATGACGTAGTCACGCGTCCGGTCATTGCCGCGAATCTCGATCCGCTCGACATAAAGGCGCGGGCCTTGGTCGATCGTATAGGTGATCGAGATCGTGTTGTCGGCAAAATTGCGGTCGCCGCGCGGGGTGACCTGAGCGAAGGCAAAACCATCAGCCGCAAGCTTCTCCTGCAGCGCGATGATCGTGTCCTCGATCTCGGAAGCGCTGTAGACTCGTCCGGCCCGCGTGGTGACGAGACGCGACAAGACGGCCGTGTTCACGTCAGGAATTGTCGAGTCGAGCGTGATTTCACCGTAACGGTAACGCGCGCCCTCTTCGACCGTGAAAGCCACATTGTAGGCGTTGGCGGCGGCATCAAACTCGCCGGCGCTCGACACGATCTGGAAGTCGGCATAGCCGCGGTTGAAATAGAAATCGCGCAACTTGTCTTCATCGGTGCGCAGTCGGTCTTCGGAATAAACGTCATCCCGCAGCAGGCCGGACAGCAGGTTGGAGCGCTTGGTCGAGATGACCTGACGCAGGCGGCCGTCGCCATACGCGTCATTGCCTGCGAAGGTGACGGACGCGATCTTGGTCCGGTCGCCTTCGTCGATGTTGAAGACGACGTTGACGCGGCCATCGCCGGTCTCCATCGTCTCGCCCGTGACCGACACATTGTTGCGGCCGATGGCAGCATAGGCTTCCTGGATGGCTGCGATGTCGGCGTCGAGCGCCGCCTGCGAGAACGGCGTGCGCGACTGGAGCTGGACCCGGTTGGCGAGGTCGCGATCCTTGATCTTGCGGTTGCCCTGGAAGATCGGCTGGTTGACGAGCGC
>JALOTE010000063.1 GCA_025458045.1 Rhizobiaceae bacterium | reverse complement strand
TATCTGCGCTCTCTCGCCGACAAGGCGGAGATGTCAGGCTTCAGCGTGGAACCGATGTTGAAGGCGCTGGAGGGGAGGACGAAGCGGCCATGAATGCGTTTACCGAGCCACGCGCAGCTGCCCGGCCAAATCCGCGTCATCAAGGAAGCGGACCGGCATCTCCCATATGACGAGTTCCGGCGGGGATTGTTTCAAGACATCGCCGGAAAGAAACGCCTGCATGGGCGCAAGCGGGCCTTTCCCGGCCTCCGCAAGGTTGAGTACATCTGATCCGAGTGCGGCCTTCAGCTGCGCCTCAAAGCCGAAAGTGGCATCCGCGCTGTAGCTGGTGCCGACCAGCACCACGGGAATGGCTGCGTCCCCAAACAGGCTTTCGCCGCCTGATGTGTCGCCGGATGCTTCAGCCGCGGCGCGTGCCGTGACCGGGACAACCTCATCATTGCGCGGCCCAAGATGCGCCAAGGCCGGCAGCAGCCGGACAAATTTTTTCAAATCCCCTTCATGCGTCTGCGGCGCGCCTTCGACAATCTCGAAGCGGGCCGTGCGGGAATGGCCGAGCGCCGCCTGCTCCCGCCCCGCCATCAGGCTTGCCCGGATGTCCGCCGCCGGAACACCCGCTTGCGCAAGCGCTGCCATCACGGCCGCATGGCGGGTGGCGACTTCGCCGGGCACACCAAAGCCGCCGGGCAGGAATTCGGCCTCGACATCGATCTTGAGCGGAACAGGGGCCACAATCAGCGTGATGCCACGCGAGGCCAGAATCGAATGCACGGCGCGCACATCGGCGATCACCGCGGCGATGCGCGCGCGCGAGCCTGTGTCGCTTTCAAATTCCTCATCTGAAAACAGCACGCCTTCCCTGCCGATCTGTGTGCCGATCCGCGCCTCTTTGAAGACGAGAAACGAGATCGAGCCGAATAGATCGATCCCGAAATCCTTGAACGGTGAGGCATCATTGTAGCGCGCCGTCAGATCCCCCGTGACCTTGCCCGACAGGAGACGCTGCGCGCTGACATCGACGCCGGACAATGTTCCGTCTTCCATGCGAAGAAAAGCGACATTGACCGGGACGGCGGCCAGCATCAGGGTTCCAAAGGCCGCAAGCGGCAGGATCTTGCGATGTGGCAGGCGGAGCATCGTCAAGCCTCAGAACTGGAAATAGAGGAACGGCGAATAGGCATCCGCCGAGAGCTTGAGGACGGCGAGCCCGGTCAGGCCAGCCAGCCCGGCATGGGCGAGGCTCGCGCGGGACACACCGGCGCGGCTGATGCCGGGAACCTTGAAGCGCCCGGCGAAATGGCGTGGCCGCACGAAGCGTTCGGTGAACACGAGCACGATGCCAGCCGCCAGCATCGCCAGTTCGAGACCGGTGACCTTCCAGGCGAATTCCGGTGTCAGGCCAATCCCGTTCAGCCCGGCCATGCCGCCATAGACGGCCATCGCCTCGCTGACCGAATGGGCGCGGAACATCACCCAGCCGATGATGACCAGCACGATCGTCAACGGCCAGGCGATGAAAGCAGGGTAGGGGGAGCGGCCGCCCTTTGCGCCGAGCAGGCGCTCGATGACCAGCACTGTGCCGTGCCAGAGGCCCCAGAGGATGAAGGTCCAGTTTGCGCCGTGCCACAAGCCGCCCAGCACCATGGTCAGCCAGAGATTGAGATGGGTGCGCAGCCTGCCCTTCCGGTTGCCGCCAAGCGCGATGTAGAGATAGTCCCGCAGCCAGGTGGACAGGCTGATGTGCCAGCGCCGCCAGAACTCGGTGATCGACAGGGACAGGTAAGGCGTGTCGAAGTTCTTGATCAGCCGGAAGCCGATCATCAGCCCCAGCCCGATGGCCATCAGCGAATAGCCGGAAAAATCGAAATAGAGCTGGATCGTGTAGGCCACCGCTCCGAGCCATGCCTCGGCCAGTGTCGGCTCGGTCAGGCGGAAGGCCTCGCCGGCGAGCGGCGCGACGCTGTCGGCGATCAGCACCTTCTTGCAGAACCCGATCATGAACAGGACGACGCCTTCGGAAAACTTCGACAGCGTGTGGCTGCGCTCGACGATTTGGGCCGCCAGGTCCTTGTATTTCATCACCGGACCCGCGATCAGATGCGGGTAGAGCGCAAGGAATGCTGCGAAGTCGGTGAAATTGCGGGCCGGCGGCGCATCCTTGCGGTAGACATCGACCATGTAGCTGATCGATTCAAAGACGAAGAACGACACGCCGATCGGCAGGATGACCGTGAAGAACAGCCAGTGATCCGCCTCGGACACCCCCAGCAAAGCTGCGATCTCCGGGCCGAAAAAATTGTAGTATTTGAAGTAGCCTAGCACCAAAAGCGAGCCGGTGACGCCGATCTGCATCCAGCGCTTGGGTGACAGGCGGGCGCTGTCCGCCTCCGCCATGCCGATCCGGATGCCGATCCAGTAGGACCAGACGGTGACGCCCGCATAGAGCGCGAGGAAATCCACCCGCCACCAGGCGTAAAAAAGCCATGACCCGATGACGATGGTCAGCGACCGGCGGGGCGGCGGCGTCAGGTAATATGCGCCGAGAAACAAAGGGAGGAAGGCGAACAGGAAGATGTTGGAGGAGAAGACCATCGTTTCCTGTCGCCCCCTTCGGTTCTTCGGATCTTCAGCTTTGTCGCAGCGTGCGGCTTGTGGCGCAATTCAATCGGCTGGCCGGTGCAATGCGGGATTCGTCCGCGAAGGGCGCAGTGTCGTGGAATTGCGGCACTCCTGTCATGAAACGGGTGCAGAAACGCGTCAGGCTGCCGGAAATCCGCAATCCCCTTGGCGAAACGGGCGAATTAACCATGTCTGCGGAAACATGACGTCTGGGGAAGGAAAAGCCTAAAAATCTCTTGCAGCAAATAGTTAACGCATCGTAAACATTCGATAGAAAGTCGCCTTCCGTCAAGACTCTGCCTTCACTTGTCCAATTCAGTGGAAGCGTGTGTCTTGTCTCAAAAAATGCCTGAAAGAGCTTAAGACGAGTCGATTTTGTCTCATACGGGGTTCCGCATACATGACGAAGGCCCTTGTCCAGCACGAGTTTGATCGGCAGCGGCAATATCCGCGCTACCGCATTCCATCCAACGTGCGCGTTGACGGCCACTGGTATGAGGTGTCCGACTGGTCGCTTGGCGGTTTCTCGGTCTATGGCCTGCGTGGCGAACCGGATATCGGCCAGCTCCATGAGGTGGAGTTCAAGAGCCAGGCCGGCGAAGTCGATGTCATCCTGAAGATGGCAGCGCGCGTGGCGAGCGTGCAGCGCTCCACGCAGCGCACCGGCTTCCGCTTCATGCAAACATCGTACGGGCAAAGCCGCCTGCTGCAAAATGTGGCCGATGCCTATCTGCGCGGCGAATTGCCGAGCATCGACAATGTGGTCGAGGTGTCGGCGCTCAACGACTCGATGAATTTCGAGGTGCGCCAGCGCGTGTCGCTGCTTGAGGCAGCGCGCCGTTCGCCGACGCGCTTTGTCGGTGTGGCGGCGATCACCGCAATCGCGGCGTTTGGCGGCTGGATGGGCCTGCGCGCGCTTTACGGCAATCTGTTCCTGAACAAGGCGCTGGCGAGCACGGTGGTTGGCGAGGGGATTTTGATCGCAGCGCCGACGACCGGCCATATCGAGTTCATCGTCGAAAACACCGAAGTGAAGAATGGCGAAATGATCGCCGGTGTCATCGACCGTGAGGAAAAAACCATCACTGTCGACAGCATCTGCGATTGTCAGGTGACCTATCGCAACCCGCTGGTCGGCAGTTTCGTCAACCGCGGCGACCTGCTGCTGCGCATGCTGCCGACCAATTCGCGCATGAGCGTGAGCGCGGTGTTCCAGCAATCGGCGTTGAGCCTCGTCAACAACGCCTCGGTCGTGCGGATCGAGTATGCGGATGGAACAGTTCAATGGAGCACGTTCCAGTCCCTTTCGCCGCGGATCGCAAAAACAACAATGGTTCCAAGCGGTGAAACCACGGTTGAACTGACGCTTGATCCGGCACGTTCCGATCTGGACTACCGCAATGACGGACAGCCGGTGTCCGTCATCATCGATACTGCGCCCGTTCCGCTGGTCGGGCGCGTCCTTGGACTGGTTGGCTGACCGGGTGACGCGAACGGCATGAAACCTGCCTGTTTGGTTACCGTCGAGTAAATGTGAGGGGTTGCACGTGAACGTCATCAATACAGTCAAACTGCGCGAGGACGTCACCGCGCTGTCAAACGCAAACCCGGCAGGCCTGCCGCTTGCCGCCTTCCAACCCGTCGCGGATGGCCGCGGCGGCCTTGCCACCAACACGCCGCTGTCGATCAGCATTTTCGGCGCGGGTTATGTCGGCGCGGTGTCAGCCGCCTGCCTCGCCAACGACGGCCATCAGGTCATCGCGGTCGATCCGAGCAGCGAGAAGGTCGACGCGATCAATGCGGGCGTCGCGCCGCTCTTGGAGCCCGGCCTGTCGGAGCGCATCGAGACGGCGGTGAAGGGCGGGCGGCTGCGTGCCACCCACCATGCCGACGAAGCCGTGCAGAACTCGGCGGTTTCATTTGTCTGCGTCGGCACGCCCAGCCGACCGAACGGTTCGCTCGACATTGGCTATTGCGTCAAGGTCGCCCATGAGATCGGCCTTGCCATCCGGCGCAAGCGTGCCTGGCATTCGGTGGTGTTCCGCTCGACCATCCTGCCCGGCACGATGGACACGCACATCATTCCGGCGCTCGAAGCGTCGTCGGGGCTGAAGGCGGGCGTGGATTTCGGTGTTGCCTACTATCCGGAATTCCTGCGCGAAAGCACCGCGATCAAAGACCACTACAACAGTGAAGTCGTGGTGTTCGGCAAGCGCGATGACGAAACGATCGAACTGTTGCGCAAGGTGGTTGCGGGCCTGCCGGCCGAGCCGACCGTGCTCACCATCGCTGAAGCCGAAGCGATCAAATACACCAACAATTGCTGGCATGCGCTGAAGGTCAGCTTCGCCAACGAGATCGGCGCGATCTGCAAGGCGGCCTCCATCGACAGCCATGTGGTGATGTCGGTTTTGTGCGCCGATACAAGGCTCAACATTTCGCCCGCCTATCTGCGCCCGGGCTTCGCCTTTGGCGGCTCCTGCCTGCCCAAGGATGTGCGGGCGCTGCGCCATTTCGGCCGCGAGCATGATGTTGAAACGCCGCTGCTCGATGCGACACTGGCCGTCAATGCCTACCAGATCGAGCGCGCCGTCCAGTGGGTCGCGTCCAAGCCCGGCCGGACTGTCGCGCTGATGGGGCTCTCCTTCAAGCCGCAGACCGACGACCTGCGCGAAAGCCCCTATGTCACGCTTGCCGAACGGCTGATCGGCAAGGGCTACACCGTGCAGATCCACGATCCAGACCTCAACAACCGGCTGGAGGACACGGTCCTCAGCAAGATGCCGCATTTGCGCGACAGGCTTGTCGCCGACCTGGACGCAGCTTGCGAGGGCGCGGACATGATCATCGTCTGCAAGCCGGTGGTGTCGAAGCAATGGGTTGCTGAAAAGGCGCAAGGGCTTCCGCTGCTCGACCTTGAGCGAGTCGAGCGGAAATTCTCGGCAGGCGGGAAATATGTCGGCTTCAGCTGGTAA
This sequence comes from Rhizobiaceae bacterium, assembly GCA_025458045.1. Taxonomy (GTDB): domain Bacteria; phylum Pseudomonadota; class Alphaproteobacteria; order Rhizobiales; family Rhizobiaceae; genus JALOTE01. The sequence continues at coordinate 19,348 of JALOTE010000063.1, read as the reverse complement.
CGTTCCGCTTCAGGACTGGACGGAGTCGCTCTGGGCGCATGCGCTGTATGTGGCGTGCGTCGCGACCTTCGTCATGCTGATCCCGGCGCATGGTTACGCCCATCTGTCACATGGCGGGCTGATCATCGTCGGGGCCATCGGCCTGTGGCGCTATGGCTGGGGCATCCTGCATTTTATCCGCTCCTTCATCTATGGCAGTTTCGTTTTTCCGCAGATGCGGCTGCGTGCTGAAACGGCCGCCGCGCAAACGCGCTTCGGCCATGCCTATCTGCTGGTGACATCGTTCCGCATCCCGACGGACACGACGGTGACCGTCTACCGCGCCGTGTTCCAGGCGGCGCTGAACGCCCCGGCCGGAGCCACGGTCGTTGCATCCATCGTCGAGCAAAGCGATCAGCGGATCATCAAGCGCCTGCATGAATTGACGGTCGGCGATGCGCCGCATGTGCGGCTGGTGTTCGTGCGCTGTCCCGGTTCGGGCAAGCGCGACGCGCTGGCGAACGGCTTTCGCGCCATCGCCCGCTTCAACCCGGCGCCATCGGACTCGGTGTCGGTCATCGACGGCGACAGCATCGTTCCGGCCGATCTTGTCGTGCAATGCGCCCCCTTCCTGCTTGACCCGAAGGTTGGCGCATTGACCACCGACGAGGTGAGCCTTGTGCGCGGCCGGCGCATCTTCCACCGCTGGTATTCGCTGCGGTTCGCGCAGCGCCATATCTACATGGGCTCGCTCGGGCTTGCCCGCAAGGTGATGACCCTGACCGGCCGCATGTCGATGTTCCGCGCCTCGGTCGTCTGTGCGCCCGAATTCATCGAGCAGGTCGAGGCCGATTACATCGACCATTGGCGTCTCGGCCGCTTCAAGTTCCTCACCGGCGATGACAAGTCCACCTGGTTCTTCCTTCTGAAGAACGGCTACGACATGCTCTACATCCCGGATGTCATTGTGACGACGATCGAGGATCCGCCTGCGCCGGGCTTTTTTGAATCGGCCAATGCGCTGATGACCCGCTGGTTCGGCAACATGCTGCGCAACAATGCGCGCGCGCTGCGGCTCGGACCGTCCAAAACCGGCTACTTCGTGTGGTGGACGATCCTTGACCAGCGCGTGTCCATGTGGACGGGCCTGTCGGGCCTGATCTTCTGCATCCTCGGCATGCTGTTCGTCACGCCTTACGCGCTCCTGTTCTACATGACCTGGGTCCTGATGTCGCGCTATGTGCTGACCCTGACCCTGTTCACGGCACGCCCGCGCGTTTCCATCGCCTATCCGTTCCTTGTCTATTTCAATCAGATCTACGGATCTTTCATCAAGACACAGGTGTTCTTCCAGCTCGACCGCCAGAAATGGACGAGACAGGGAACAACTCTGAAGAAACGTCCGGGCGCGTGGTGGAGGGATGCCACATCCCGCTACATGATCCTGCTGGCGTGGAGTGTTTTCATTGCGGCCATCGCCTATTCGATGGGGCTTCTTCAACCGAGTTTGGCGTTGGTGCAGGTGGGTATCTAGACGATGAAAAATGTGAACCTCAGCACGATCGACGAGATCCAGCCGATCTCCCCGGTGACCGACACGGCCGTCGCGCTGGAGCAGCGGCGCTTCGCCCGCTACCAGATCCCGCTGCGGGTGGTGATCGACCGCACGGTCTATGCCGTGGCTGACTGGTCGGTTGGCGGCTTTGCGGTGATCGGCCGGGAACCGGGGCAGGATTCGCCCGATGTGCCAAAGCCCGTCCGGCTCGCCTTTGAATTCGGCGATTACACGCTGTTCCTCACCGTCAACGCGCGGCTGCGGCGCTTTGACCCCGAGACCAAGCGCAGCGGTTTCGAGATCATCAAGACAGACGAGGAGCGCCAGACCAATGTGCTGCGCTATCTCGTTGACGCCTATCTGACGGGCGAGATCGTCAATATCGGTGACGTGATCGAGGTGACGGCGCGCAAGACCGACGGTCCCGCCCGCGCCATTCCGCCGGAGGAAACCGGCGGCACATTCGTTGAAAAGGCGCGGCGCAATCTGCCGCGCATCGCGGGCACAGCCTTTGTCGCGGCTGTGACACTGGCGCTGCTCGCCTATGTCGGGACAGGCATCTACCGCGGCCTCTACATCCGCGACGCGCTGCTGGCCGCCGTCGAGGTGGACCGCATCGCCGTCACCGCAACGGCGAGCGGCGTCGTGTCGTTCACACCGGGGCTGACCACGGTGGCGCGCGGGGACAAGCTCGGCACCATCGATGACCGGCGCACCAATGTGAGCCAGGACATTGTGAGCCCGTGCGATTGCACGGTGTTGCAGGCGCAGGTCGCCGACGGGTCTTTCGTCGCCGAGGCGCAGCCGATCCTGTCGCTGACCGAAAATGCGGCAACGCCCTACATCTATGCCAGTGTCGACACCGACACGCTCATGAGCATCTACAAGGGCGCGACCGCGATCATCGAATATCGCGATGGCACGGAGACCCGGGTTTCGCTGACGGAGAACCCGCCGCAGACGCGTGCGGGCAGCACCGTCGGCCGCCTCGGCTTCGGCGTCGATGTCGCGATCGTCTCCGGGCGTTCCGACCTGACGACGGCCATGGTGGGAGACCCCGTGCGCCTGCGCTTCGACTTGTCGGGCCGCGGCCTCTGAACACGGAAGCGGCGCAAACCATGGGGCGCAATCGGTATCAGGTTCCGGGGCGGGTGCGGCGGCTGTTGCGGACGGTCGCGCTTCCCGCAGTGCTGCTGGCCGGGGTTGCCGGCGCGGCTGCCGCCCAGGATGGCGCGGTCGTGCCGCCCGCGAATGCCGGCGCGGCGGATCTCGCCTTCGCATGCGGGCCGATCGCCATTGTTTCGGCGGAAACCGAAAACACGCAGATCGTGCAGGGCACGAACGGCGTGTTCTTCCGCCCGCGCGCCGATTTCAGCTATCTGCTCTGGCCGAGCGACCTTGTGCTGAACAAGTTCAGCCGGCTGAACAGCGTGCTGAAACAGCGCGGCGTCGCGCTCGTGCTCGCGCCCTTGCCGCCCCGCGCGCTGACCTTTGTCGATGCGCTCGGGCCGATGGAGGCGCAAGGCGTCCTCGTTGACCCGGGCATTTTGGCCGCGCGCTTCGACCGCGCGCTTGCGCGTTTTCGTTCAGCCGGAATTGCCGTGCCGGCGTATGGCTCCGCCGATTTCATGACGCCGGCGGCCGGCGGCATGTTCTTCAAGACCGACATCCACTGGGCTTATGACGGAGTGGCGTTTGTGGCCGCCAAGGTCGCGAAGGCAATCAGCGATTCGCTTGGCGCGGAGCGGTTGCGCGGCGCGGTGCTGCCTGTCGCCCGCTTCGAGGAAAGCGCCGGCACGAGTGTGTTTTTCAGCGCCATTGTCAGTTCTTGCGAGGGCGACATCCCGCCGCCGGTCATCCGGCGGCCGATCGTCGAAGTGACTGCTGAAACATCAGACGATCTGTTCGGTGACGCGGCCAAGACGATAGCGCTGGCCGGATCCAGCTTTTCCGATCCGAAGTATGGTTTCGACGCCGAACTGTCGCGCCATCTCACCCAGAACATCGCCAACCTGCAAGTCAATGGCGGACAGATCGACGCGTCGATGATGACGCTTCTGACCTCGCCTGCCTTCCAGCGCGGCGACCATGACATGATCATCTGGGAGACGTTGCTCAGTTATGACCTGGACCGGCTGTGGAGCACCTTCCGCGAGATGCCGGCCCTTGCGGCCGGACGCTGCACCGGTGCCCGGGTGATCGCCGAAGCGCAGGCGGAGGGTGGAGGACCGATCACGCTTGTTGTGCCGTCCGGACGCGCCGTGTCGGGCGAGGATCATTATGTCTGGCTCGATTTTTCCGACCCGTCCGTCACCCGGCCGACCGTGCTGGTCATGCATGAGGCCATCACCGCGCCGGTCAGCGCGATCGAGATTCCGGACGCATTTCCCGGCACGGTCGATATCGCCTTGTGCCAATCCCCCTTGCGGGGTGCCGTACGATGACCGCGCGCCGCGGACACTTCTTGGGCTTGCGGATTCCTGTTCTCGCGGCCATTGCGCGCGTGCTGGCGACGGCGCTGCTGTCGGGCCTGATCTCAGTACCGGTGATGGCGCAGGCGCAGACCACCCCGTTGCTGCTGCGGCCGGATTCCATCAATTTCGACCGGCTCTGCCGGATATCGGATGTGGCCCCGCCGCCAACCGAGGATTGGCGCTTGTGGGATGAGCAGGAAAGCGAGGTCGGCGCGCGCCGTCTGATCGAGATCTCGCGCTTCTACAGCCGCCCCAACCTGACGACGCCGAATGATCCGCCGACGGCGGAACGCCTGCTCAGGGTGGCAATGAAGGCGCAAGGCGTGGACGGGCGCGACGCCAAGGCCGAACTTGGCCGCCTGATGACCGATGGCGACAGCGGCCTCACCGACAGGCCGAAGGGCGTCATCCTGTTGCGCGAAGCCTACCGGGCAGGCGATGTCGGCCTCGCCGTGGTGCTGGCGCGCGTGCTTGCCAATGACGAGACGCTGCGTGAACCCGATGAAAGCATCGAAGCCTATATCGATGTTGCAATCGCCAACCGCAGCGCCGAAGCACCCATCCTTTATGCGCAATTGCTTGACCGCGGCATTCTTCCGGCGCGGGCCGGTTTCGAGCGTGTTCCGCTTGTCAACCAGGCGCTGCTGTTCCTGCTCGATGATTTGCAGGAAGGCCGCTGTGACGTGCTCCCGCGCTTCGGCGCGATCTATCGCGACCGCCTGTTCGCCGAGCATTTCAATCTCGACCTTGCCGCCGACTGGTACCGCGCGGGCGCGGCCACCCGCGACCCGAGGCGCGCGCTCTCCGCGCTGCGTCTGGCGGAGATGATGGCGAATGCCGAACTGGCCGGCACCGATCCCGACGATGTGACGGCCATGCTGGAGCGGGCCTATGGGTATGGGTCCGTCGATGCGGCGATCCGGCTCGCCAACCGGCTCACCAACCTGCCGGTGGACGCGCCGAAGCGCACGGCCCTGATCGCGATCGCCGGGCGTCTCGCCGCGCTCGATGTCACGGACGGCCTGTCGCTGATGGCGCGTCTCAGCGCCGGGGATTTCGGCGATCCCGTCGATCAGGCGGCGACAATCGAGATGCTGCGCCGACTCGTGCTGCGCCATGATGCGCCGGCTTTCGCGCTGGAGAAGCTGGCCCGGGCGCTGCTGGACGGCCGAGGCGTTGAGGCCGACCCGGCGGCCGCCCGCGCGCTTTATGAGCGCGCCCTCGAACTGGGCAGCGAGGATGCGGCGCTGGCCCTTGCGCGGATCCATCTGGAAGGCATCGGCGTCACCGCCGACATCCCGCTCGGCATCCGCTATCTGAGGCGCAGCGCAGACACCAATTCCGGCGCCGCAGCGCAGCTTGCATCCTTCCACCGCTGCGGGATCTTTGTCGGCCAGGACCTCGTCCTCGGTGCGTTCTGGACCAATCGCGCGCTGATGCTGGGTGAGACAGCCGTGATCTCGCGCATCACCGACCGCATGCTGGAGAGCGGCAATCCGGCCGACCTGCAGGAGCGCGTGGACCTGCTGCTGGTCGGCGACCGCACGACGGGATCGCGCCGTGCGCGTTCCATGCTGGCCGCGGCCTACGAGCGCGGGCTGGGCGTCACACGCGACGACGCGCGTGCGTCGGCATGGTTTCTCAAGGCCATCGAAAGCGGCGACGATCAGGGCATCGGCCTGATGCAGGCGGCGAACCGCCATCTTGAGTTTCCTGGCGGCATTGCCGGTGTCGAACTCGCCTTGCCGCTTCTGGAAAAAGGCGTTGCCATCAAGGATCCGGCCGCGACCTACCGCTACGGACAATTGCTGCTTTCCGGCGCGCATGGCATCCCGAAGGACGCCGCGCGTGGCCGCGCCTTGTTGCGGCAGTCCGCCGAACTTGGCCATCCGACCGGCATGCGCGAGCATGCGCTGCAACTGACAGCTCCCGGAGAGCGGGCGGAGCAATTGGCATGGCTGCGCCGCGCCGCCGCCGATGCCGATGGTCCGGCCGTCGAGGCGCTAATCGAGCGCCAGCCGGACCTTCCTGACGCGATGCGCGTGTTGCAGGATTTCGAATACCGGATGCCGTGTGACGCGCCCTCGGTTTATTCGGTTGTCAGGGCCTATGATTTGATGACCGACCCGGCGGCGCGCGCCAAGCGCGACGCATGGATCGAACGGGCGGAAGCGCTGTTTCCCGAAGATCCGCGCCTGCCCTTGCGGCTCGGCCTGCATTTCAAGGAGCGCGACCCGCAGGATGCGGCGCTCGCCATCCGCATGCTGGAGGCGGCCGTCCGCTTGAACCAGCAGGACGCGCGGCTGCATCTGGCCGTGCTGCATCTCGACACCGGATCGACCGCCGCCGACCCGGCGCGTGGCGCGGCGCTGCGCGACGGCCTTGTTGCAGAAGCGACAGCCGATGACGCCTGGCGTTTGCACAAGATGGCGGCCGACCTGAAGCTGGCACCGGAACAGCGTGATGCCCTGCTCAGCCGCGCGGTTGACGGCGGTGTGCCGGCGGCGATGCAACTCATGGGCAGCACGATGATCACCGACGACGCGGATGCCACCATCCGGGCACAGGGCGTGGCCCTACTTGAGCGCGCCGCCGCGCGCGATGACATGAAGGCGTTGAACATGCTGGCGATCGCGGCGCGCGTCGGCCTTTCGGGGCCGGTCGATCTGCCGAAATACCTGACATACACCCGGCGCATGGCCGAACTGGGTGACCGACGCGCGATGATCGATCTGGCCGTGGCGCTTGAAACCGGGCTCGGTGGCGCGGTTGACGCCGTCGGGGCCGCCCGCTGGCGCGCCGCCGCCGGATCGACAGCGGCCGTCAACGCAGTCCTTGAGGCAATCCAATGACCGTCATGAAAGCCATGGTTGCACGGCGGGCCGGCTGGCGCGGCGCGGTGTTCAACGCCCCTCTGGGCGCGGTGCTCATCGGGGCCGGGGCGCTGCTGTTCGCCGCCCCGGCTTTCGCGCAATCCTCCGACGCTGCCGCGGCGGCCGTTGCCAGTGAACTTGAGGCACCGCTTTTGTCGAGCGCGGATGCGGCGGTTCTGCGCGAGGCGAACCGCATCGTCGAGCGCATCCGCGCCGACATGGCGGCGTTTGAAGCTGGCAGCGATGCCGCAGCACGGTTGCCGCTAGCCGAGCGTTTGCTGCAATCGGTGAGGGCCTTGCAGCCGGCCGCCCTCGACCCGCGCCTGTCCTCCGTCGTGCCGGCGGCGACGGCGCTTGCGGAGATCGAAGCGGATGTGAGGGCCAAGGGCTATGAAGAGGACAATCTGCGGCTTGCCATTTCCGACATCGCCATCGCGCTGGCGCAAGCCAATCCAGCGGACGCCATTGCCGTCGCGGCGATGGACCGCTCGATCCGCGTGCTGCCGCGCGCCGAAGACCGCGTATCCCGCATGCTGGCCATGGGCGAGGCGCTGCTTGCGGCGGGCATTGCCGGCCCGGCGTTCGACTACGCCTACAGCGCGGCGCGCGACGCCATGTCAGTCAGCGATCCGGGCCTGCGTGACCAGACCCTCGAACAGGCGTCCTTGCTGGTTGCGCGAAGCGCGGAGCGGCCGTTCCACGTCGTGTTCGGCCTTGCCCGTCAGGCGGGCGCTTCCGGCACGCGCGCCGGCATCCTGCGCGCCGCGTCAGGTGTCCAGACCGAGCGGGGCGTCCTGGGGCAGGCGCATGCGACGCTCGCCGCTGACTGTGTTGGAGGCGATGATTCCCGCCTCGCACAAGCAGCACTTGCAGCCGGCGCATCCGGAGACCACGAGGGGGCGTTGTTTCGCGCGTTGTGCATCCGTGATGCCGTTGCCCATGATGCCGCGCTGGCGCAATTGACCGAAGCGCTTCTCGGACAATCCCTGCTGTTTCGCGCCGGCAGCGTGGCAAAGCTCGTGATTGAACCGCAAGTGCGGGCGCAGTCGCTGGGTGACGTGGCGCAACTGGCGGCCCGGCTCGGCTATGACGCATTTGCCGCCGACGCCGCGCGGCTTGCCTTGACGGATTTGCCGTCCGGCGCCGGAGAGGATGCCGTGCGTGCGGTTGCCGGGGCGCTTGCAGCAACAAACCAGTTGGCACTGGCGCAGCCGCTTCTTGCCGCCGCTGGCTTTGAAACATCACAAGATTTGCTGGCGCTTGGCGTCTATGAGGCCGAATTGCGTCAGGGGCAAGCGGCAGGGTTTCTTGCCGGTTATGGCGCGCTTGAAGCAGAGGGATCTGCGCCGGATGCGCTCGCGCGCATCGGCGATATGCTTGTGCTGACCGGCGATGCGGGCAGGCTCGGGGCCTTGGCCGACGCGTTGGCGCAGGCAGGCCATGCCGAGGCCGGGGACATCATCCGCGCCCGCATGTTCGAGGTGATGCAGAACCCGACGACGGCCGATGCGCTGGCCGCCGCCAATGCAATCGAAAACGAACCGGCCCGCATCCAGGCACTGGCGACAATCCTTGGCCGCACGCTGGATCCGAGGCGGCTGCTTGTCTTCAACCCGCTGGCTGAAGCCGATATTGCCACGCTGGCCGACACAATCGCTGCATTTGGCGGAGACGCCCATCAGGGCGTGCGCGCCACCACATTGGCCTATGCCGGACATGCGGCCTGGCGCGGCCTTGCCGACCGGCTGGAAGGCCCGGCGCGCGACCAGGTCCTTCGCGCCGCGGCGACCCATGCGAACCGCAAGGGAGATGGTGGGGCGGCCAATGCGCTGATCGGTTCCATCGACGATCCGGAGATGCGCGCGCAAGCGCAGGCCGACGCCGCCTTCGTGCTGGCTGAAAATGGCGAGATCGAAAAAGGCGCGGAGCTGCTGAAAGACATCGCCGACCAGTCGGTGCGCACAGAAGCCTTCCGCACCTTCAGCATGCAGCGCGCCTTCGCGCTGGATGTGGACGGCAGGCTGCGCCCGGATGGCGGGCTGATTGCCAAGGATGCGGGGCTTCCCGGGCTCGACTGGAGCGTCGGCCCGTCGCGGACCTACCGCAAGGAGCGTGACAAGGACATCGCATTCGATGCGCTGGTTGGCTGGCGCGCGGAACCGAACCGCCCGGTTGAAGCCGAAGTTGCGGTGCGCAACACCGAGATCAACCGCTTTGGCGGCGATGCGATGCCCTACGCAATCGATGCACTCGCCTTGCCCTACATGCTGCGCACGGGTGCGGATGTGCGCAGGACCGTGCCGATGGCGACCGGCGGCCGCGCCCGCAAGACGCTGATGTACCACAACCGGTTCAACGAGAAATTCCTTCAGGCCCTTCTCATCAAAGGCGGCCTTGACCGCATGTCTGAACTACAGGGGACGCTGAACCCCTATTTCATTCACCTCGATCAGGGCACGTTCGACCTGATGTCGGTTCTCGAACAGATCGACGGCGAGGGCCTGCCGTTTGACGCCTTCTCCATTGAAGCCAACATCCTGACCATCCGCCTGCCGATCCTGATCGGCCCGCGGGCGACTTTGATCATCTCCGGCAAGGAGTTTGACTCGGTCCGTCTGAGTTCGACCCATGGAAGCTTCATCGTGAATGCCGGCACGATGTATGTTGTCGATGGCGAAGTGAACGGCTGGAACGAGACAACCGGCGCGATTGACCGGGCAACCTACAAATCATTCGCGGAGTTCCGCCCCTTTATCCTCAGCTGGAGCGGCAGCAAGACCTATATCGCCTCATCGCGGTTGCGCGCGCTCGGCTCCAACCAGCCCAAGGCCTACGGCCTGTCGATGAGCGCCGGACCGAATGATGATGTCAACAGCCGCGCGCTCACCGACGCGCCAACTGGCACGATTGTCGACAATTACTTCGAGAATTTCTTTTACGGCTACTATTCCTACGAAGCCAATGGCGTTGAAATCATCGGAAACGAGTATCGCGACCATGTGATCTATGGACCGGACCCGCATGACCGGTCCTACGGGTTGCGCATCGCTTTCAATACAACCTATGACATCGAGAAAAAACACGGCATCATCATCTCGCGCGAAGTCGATGACAGCTACATTGTCGGCAATCTGACCTTCGCCAATGAAGGCTCCGGCCTGATGATCGACCGCGAAAGCATCGGCACGGTCGTCTATGCCAACACCGCCTTCGGCAACGGGCAGGACGGGCTTTCGATCTTCGAAAGCGCCTGCACGCTGGTCTTGAACAATGATTTTTCCGGCAATGACCGCTCCGGCGTGAAGTCCCGCAACAGCGTGGACACGTTCGTCCTGCGCAATGCCGTCGAACGCAATCGCCTTGACGGCATCGAACTCTATATCGCTGACCTTCGGGCGGGCGCTTCGGCCACCACGCGCGATTTCGCCTATGACCCGTATATCCCGACGACGACCGCCCTGCTTGGTGAGAACCGGATCAGCCAGAACGGCACCGGCATCATCAGCCGCGGCGTCAGCGGCATGACGATGTTCCGCAACGCCTTCATCAGGCAGTCTCCGTCACCGATTGGCGGAGATCTGGCACCGCTGGCAAGCCGCCTGCTGACGCAAAGCGCCAAAGCCCCGACAGCCATCGCCACGACATGCAAGCCGAAGCTGCCGCGCTTTGCCTGCCGTTTCAGGACAAAGGGCATCATCACGCTGGATGACAGGCCGCTGAAATTCGCCGGCCAAGAGGGTGAAGCGTGCGAAACCGTCGAGGGCACGGTTCAAAACGCGGCATTCGAGAGCATCATCGGGGAGACGGGTGATGGCACGAACTGACCGGACATTGATCCTTGGCGTGGCGGTTGCGGCCGCGTTCCTGTGGCAGGCCCCGGCGTCCATTGCGCAACCAGCCGATGCGGCGCCGGCCGCTGCCGGACAGGCGCAAGGGGCCTATGCCAGCGAGCAGGCCCTGCTGGCGCGACTTTCGGTTTCCAGCGCTCTGGAGGATCGTCTGCAATGGCTGGCGCTGCTTGAGACCGGAACGCTGGTGAAGGATGGCAATCCGCTGCGCATGCCGCAGACAGCTGAATTGCGGCGCGTGCTTCTTGACCTGACGCGAGACGAGGATGACCCGGTCTGGACCGAGGCCGCCGCCATGCTGGCGCGCGACCTGGCGGGCAGCGCGTTGCCCGAGGACCAGACCCGCGCCCGCGCCCTGCTGGAGGCGCTGGCAGAGCGCAATCACGGCAGTTCCATGATGCTGCTGCGTGACATCCTGCTTCGGGAAAACACCGCTGGAAATGCCGCCCGCGCCGATGGGCTGCTGCGCCGTGCGGTGCTGGCCGGGTCGTATGACGCACTGATCACGCTCTACAGCTTGGAAACGGATGCGGCCGCGCGCACGAGTTTGCTTGGCGCCATACAGCAGGAGCCGGCGCGACGCATCGCGGGCAGCAATGACGGCTCCGCGGCGTTGCGCCTCGCCAGCGAACTGACGCTTGGCACCCTGTTTGCACGCGATGTGGAGCGCGCCGTCAAGCTCTACCGCGTGGCGATCGATCTCGATGAGCGCAATGCCGCCTTCCTTGCCTTTCGCCGCTTGAGCGAACTGGACGAGGGCAAGGTCACGCCGGAAACATTGCGCGGCTTCCTGCTGGAGGCGGCGTCCGCCGGTTCCATCGAAGCCGCCGAGACCATCATCGAGGACGCCGTGGCGGCGGGTCCGCTTGGCTTCACGATGGATGCGGCGGAGCCGTGGCTGCGCCATGCGGTTGACGCGGGCAGTGCGCGCGCCGTGCTGGCGCTCGATGCGCTGAGCCGCAGGCAGGCGCTGCCCGACGGCTTCGCGCCCGACCTGTTGCCCTATATCCAAGCGCTTGAAGCCTCTCCCACATTGCGGCCCATTGATCATGTGCTGCTGGGCCGGTTCTATCTGGATGGGCAGACCGTTCAGAAAGACAGCGCCAAGGCGAAGGCCTATTTTGAGAAGGCGCTGGCCGCAGGCGAGACCGGGGCGCAGGTCCATTATGCCGAACTGCTTCTCAATGATCCAGCCGGCACGCCGACGGAGCGCAATCTCGGCGTGATGCTGCTGCAACAGGCGGCGGCCGCCGGTTCGGTTGCGGCGATGGTCGCGCTTGGTGACACCGTCGTCTTCGGGCGGGACATCCCTTACACATTCGATGCCGCTCGCGGCTGGTATGAGCAGGCCATGTCAGCAGGCAACAGCCTTGCCGCGACGCGCAAGCTGGCCGAACTCCTGATCGACCGCGGCGGCAGCCCCGCCGAAATCAGCCGGGGGCTCGCCATGCTGCGCGACGCCGCCGATGCCGGCAACAGCTCCGCGATGATCAGGCTTGCCGATCTGCATGCGCGCGGGCGTCTTGTGCCGGTCGACCGGGAGTTTGCCGCCCAACTGCTCCGTGACGCCATCGAGACCGGCAGCCTGCGCGCCCGCATCGCTTTGGCCGATCTGCTGTCGGAGGGCCTTGCCGACGTCGACGTGCCCGACGAGGTGCTGGCCCTTTACATGGAAGCGTTCGAGCGCGGGCTCAATTCTGCCGCGCGCCGCAGCGCCGACATCCTGATCGCCAAACAGGACGGCCGGGCCGCGGCCGCCCTGTTGCAGAAAGCGGTTGACCGTGGCGTCGCCTCGGCGGCCGTCCGGCTCGCCGACATGCTGCAAGAAGGCGTGCTGGTGCCCCGAGACATCGACCGCGCTGCGGTTGTTCTGGAACGCGCCATCCAGCTTGGCGATTTCGACAATGATGTTGCTGTCGATCTTGCCGACACGATGCTGGCATCCGCCGACAAGAGCCTGCGCCTGCGCGGCGTCGGCATCCTGGAACGCGTCGCCGATACGGGTGAAAGCGATGCAATGCGCAGCCTCGCCCGGTTCTGGCGGACAACCGGCGTCAACGGCCCGGACATGCAGGCCGCCGTGCGTTGGTCGGAGCAGGCCGCCGATGCGGGCGTTGTCAGCGAACTTGTCTGGCTGGGCAACGCCTATCGGACCGGCTCTGTCGTGCCGCGCGACGATGCCCGTTCGCTCGCGTTGTTTGAGCGCGCGCTGGCGCTCGACCCGACCAATTCCGCCGCCACCATTGCCGTCGGTCAGGCTTATCTGAACGGCATCGGCACGCCGGCCGACCCGAAGCGGGCGTTTGCCTTTTTCGAGCGGGCCGCCGACCGCGGCGACACCGAAGCAAAGATCGTGCTGGCGCGGATGCTGGCGGAAGGTCTGGGGGTGGAACCAAACCCCGCAGCCGCCTTTGAACAATTGCAAGGCGCGGTCGAGCTCGGGAGCGTTTCGGCCAAGGTTTCGCTCGGGCGGTTCTATGCCTCGGGCTTCGGAACCGACATCGTGCCGGAGGCCTCGTTTGCGCAATTCATGGGTGCGGCGCTTGGCGGGTCGGCGGAAGGCATGCGCGAGGTCGGCCGCTGCTATCTTGCCGGTTTCGGCGCACCGCTCGACCTTGAACAGGGCAGGATGTGGCTCGAACGCGCGGCGCGCGCCGACCATTCCGGGGCCAAGGTCGATCTCAGCGTCTTCCTGTTCGCGCAGGCCGAGGCGCGCCCGGCGGAAGCCGCGGCGCTCAACAGTGAGGCGATGGTCTGGCTCGCATCGGCTGCCGATGACGGCAACGCCGCCGCCCTGTTCCGTCTGGGTGTGAGCCGGTATTTCGGCCTTGTCACCGAGCAGGACACGCTGCTCGCCAAGGAAGCGCTGACGCGTTCGGCGGCGCTTGGCAATTTCCGCGCCAGCAAATTGCTCGCCAACATCGAGAAAGCCGAGCGCGAGCGAAAGACCCTTGATCAACTACCAGCCGAAATCGACCCGGATCTGTGATGATGCGGAAGGACAACACCACTGACACCCCTGCCGAAAGGGCCAGCCCATGCAACTGCGCATGACATATCAGGCAATGGCGGCATCATGCCGGTTTGCGGCAGCAAGCCGCCATACCGGCTTTGCCGCCATGCTGCTGGCGGCCGCCGCGATGCTTGCCGGCTGCGTGAGCACGCCGCAGGACCAGTTCCACATTGGGCGCTATCTGACCCAGACCGGCGAGACGGCGGCAGCCGAGGAGGCCTTCGCAATTGCCGCCGCCAATGCCAACCGTCCGCAGGTGAGGGGCCGCGCCGCCTTCGAGCTTGGCCAGTTGCGGCTGCGCAAGGGGGACCGCAAGGGCGCGCTTGCCGCATTTGAACAGGGGGCCGCGGCAGGCAACAGCGATAGCCTCAACATCGTTCTTGACGCCATGCTTGAGCGCAACCATCTACCCGCCAACCTGCCCGAATTGCTGCCCGAACTGATCCGCCGCGCGGAATCCGGCACCGCGGTGCGTCATGCGCAGGCGCTGGCGCTGATCTATGGTTCGCCGCGCTATGGCTTGGCTGACCGCGCCGAGGCCGACAAATGGCTGACGCTGGCCGCCGAGCGCGGCAGCAGCGCCGCGCAGCGGACGCTCGCCTTCCGCGCGGCCAATGCCAGCCGCGACAGCGAAGCCGACCGCTTCCTGCGCATGGCGGCGGAAGGCCGTCCGCTCGCCGACATGCAGTGCCGCGTCGCCCGCGGCTTTGCCAACGGCGAAGACGGTTTGCAGCGCAGCGCCAGCCTCGCCCGCAAATGGGAGCGGCGCGCGGGCAAAGCTTGCCTGCCGCAGGAGCGCACGCAGAAGCGGCCGTCGGCCAACCAAGCCCCCGACGTGACGCCGGACAATTTCGATGCCGTCGCGGCGCGTGCGCGTGGCGGCGATGCCGAGGCGGCCTTCCGGGTGGCGCGCTATCTCGACCGATCCGCCGATGCGGCCGAGCGGCCGAAAGCGCTGGAGTTCCATGCGATTGCCGTCCGTTCCGGCCGCGCCGACGCTCTCGCGGGCCTGCGCCGCGCCATTGTCGCGACCGACCCGGATGCCAATGAGGCGCGCCAGGCCATCGCAGCGCTGCAATCGGCCGCCACGTCCAACAGGTCGGCGCAAGTCATCCTTGGCGATTTCCATCGGCGCGGCGTCGGCGTGCCGCGCAGCGCAAGCGAGGCGATCGGCTGGTACACCAAGGCGGCGGACGCAGGCAGCGCCGACGGGATGTTCAATCTCGGTTCCATGCTGCTGACAGGCGAGGGGACCGCCATCGACGTGCCGCGCGCCAAGGCGTTGCTTGAACGCGCCAAGGCCGCAGGCCATCCGCTGGCCGCCACGCTTCTCCAGCAGATCGCGCAGGCGACACCCTGATGAGCGAAGCGGCGGACGTGCTGGTTCCTGAGACTGCAGGCAACGGTCCGGGCCTTGACCGGCTGACCCTTGAACATCGTGTTGACCGGCTGGAGGCCGAACTGGCCGAGGCCAAGGCGCAAATCCAGCTGTTGCGCGCGCTTCTGGAAATCGACCCGCTGACCGGCCTGTACAACCGGCGCGGGCTGGAACGGGCCTTTCACCAGATCGCGGCGCGCTGCAAGCGGCATGACACGCCGGCAACCCTTGTCATGATCGACCTCGATGATTTCAAGCAGGTCAATGACATGCACGGCCATGCCGAGGGCGATCATCTGCTGAAGCGCATCGCCGAGTTTTTGCTGAAGCACATCCGCACCACTGACGCGGCGGCGCGGCTGAGCGGCGACGAGTTCTGCCTTTTGCTCGATGGCATGCCCGCCGACGCCGCCGCCCGGAAGATGCTCGATTTGCGCCAGAAGTTGCGGTTGGCCATCGGCGCGCCGCCGCCCGCCGGGCGCTCCGTCAGCTTTTCATGCGGCGTGGCCGCGATTGGCGGCGCGACGGATTTTGCCGTCACCCTCGCGGAAGCGGACGCCGCAATGTACCGCGACAAGGCGGGCAAGGCCGCCCGGACGCCTGCCAGCTGACCTGGGTGTCAATCCAGCTGGTCAGGCGGGAAATAGACGAAGTTCACCCGCCCGCCAATATCGGTCAAACGGTAGGGAACTTCGTCGAGAATGTCCGGCCGCAGCGCGATCGCTTCAGGAAAGCGTTGCAAATAGATCTGGGCGAAGGGCAGCCGCGATGTCGGCGGCAGTTTGCGCCCATCGGCAAACCGCTCCTGCTTTGCATCGGCGGCAGCTTCGACTGCTGACGGATCGCTGATCGAACGGATGGCGTATTCGACAATCCGCTTGATGCCGTTGTCGCACAGCCCATAGGCGTCCACCCCGTTGACGGCAGCGATCTCGGCCAGCGGCACCAGCGCGTTCAGCGCATGGAAATGATATTCGCGCGCTTTCTTGCCGCGCTCCAGTTCAAGCGGCAGCGCACCTTCCGCCGTCGCCGCGCAGGCTCCCATGCGCAGCGTGTCAACCGCCCACGCGAAAAGCGTGCGATCTTGGCCGACAGTGGCGGCCGCGCCAACCGCAAGGCCCGCCCAATAGCGGTGGTTGTTGGCGCGCGAGCGGCGCGCGGTCAGCGCGTCATAGTGATCGCGCACACGCATGGCAGTGCGCACCAGCCAGGCATCGACGACGGCCGTGCGCGGATCATCGGCGACAGCCGAGCGGATTTGCGCATGCGACAGGGCAAGGCTCGCCAGCGTGGTGCCGCGCTTATATTCGGCGGTGTGGTTGCCCATCTCGCGCAGGGCATCGGCCTCGGCCCAAGCATGCAGCCATGTCAGGGCGCATTGCGCATCATGCAGGCGGAACTTCTCGCTGAACTTGTTGGCGAGTTTGACGACGGCGCGCTGATATTCGCGCACCGGCTTCATGCCTGCCTGAAACGCGGCATCGGCCTCCTCGTCAATGTCGTCGCGCCGTGAATCATCATTGCCATAGCGCGAGACAAGCGACAGCGCGATCACCGGGGGCAGGGGCGTTTCGCATTCGGGCGGTTTGTCCGAAACCCTCACCTTGGCCGGCGGGTTGAGTGTCAGGCGCAGGGGCTCCGCCGCCGCCGGCATGGTTGGATGGGCGGCGAGAAGAACGGCCGTGACAGCGCCCATGGCGGCACTCAGGTTGGAAGGTCTGGCAGGCGTTGCCGGTTTGGCAAAGGTCATCGGCTTCATCCTTGTCATCCCCAGCCTGTCCGAAGGTCCTGCGCGGCGATACCTTTGAGCACATGTGAAGGCCACGCAGGGTGCCTGCAACGCAGCCAAGCGACAGGAACCGGCATAAGCACGGCACGACGATCATGTCACCATCATGTCCGGGCTTCATGACATCGGCAGCGGCTGAAAGCGACGGTTGATTTTCATCCGCATTCTTCGCACAAACACTGAAATTTGCCAGAGAGGTCCGCGCCAATGATCCGTCGTTCCGTGTTGTGCGGAGCCTTGCTTCTCGCTGTGTTCCACCCGAGCGCCCGGGCTCAGGATGCCGGTCTCTATGACGCGCCGCCGCCGCCAGGCTCGGCATTCGTGCGCGTTCTGCGCGCCGCGGGCGATGAAGCCAACGCCATGGTCGGGCCTGAAACGCTTGCAATCGGGACGGGCATTTCGCCCTATGCCGTCGTCAAGGGCGGCGAGTTGGCGCTGGCGCTGGGCGCGCAGACAGGAAGTGTCACTGTCGAGCCGGGACGCTTCTACAGCGTCGCCATGGGGGGAGAGATGGGTCCGGTCCTGTTCGAGGACCCGGCGATCGACAATCCGGCCAAATCCGCCGTCTATTTCTACAATCTCGGCCCCGCCGCCGCATCCGTTTTTGCGCCGAAGCAGACTGTCGATGTGATTGCCGCTGTCCAGCCAGGCCAAAGCGGCAGCCGGATGATCAATGCGGTGACACTCGATCTTGACGTGATCTCCGGCGGCCAGACAATGCCATTGGCCGGTGTCGTGCTGGAGCGCCGCACGGGCACAAGCATCGCCGTGCTGGCCGATGGCTCGGTTGTGGTGGTCAAGAACAGCGTGGCGCCGTGAGTGCCGAACGGCCGAGCGTTGGACCATGAGGGCCTCTCCCGGCAACACCCCGCATGATCGTACCGATGCCGCTTGGCCGTCACATATTGGCGGTCACGCAGCCGCACAAGAAGCATTACGGAACTGATGCCGGGCTGTCAGCGCCGGACAACAACTGGCACCGGCACTATGACGCATCACTCGGGAGGTACCTGCAGCCCGACTCGCTGGGGCTCATAGACGGCCCGAACCGCTACGCCTATGTCGGCTCCAACCCGGTGATGTGGATGGATCCGCTCGGTCTGAGTGCAAAATCAAGACTGCGTGACCTCATAGTCGAGGGATGTCTCGCACTTTGGGAACTATGGACGGGAAGTGATGTCTCAACTCGACGGCCACAACGACCGCCTATGCCACCGATTGAGCGTCAGCAACCGAAACCGCACAAACCTCCCAAGGAGCCGCCTTCTGCTCCACCACCGCAAACCGCGCCTTAGATGAATTGATGAGGGCAAGATGTCAAACGAGGAGCTTGAACAAATAGTCATGCGTGCAAATTCTGGAGATGTTGAGGCACAAATACATTTGGGATGGGTTTATGATAGGTTTGGCTCGTTGCCCTACGATCCTGCTGCAGCAGAAATGTGGCTGAGGCGCGCGGCAACTGGCGGAAATTTAGAAGGGCTTCGGCGGCTATGTCGTTTCTTGTATGACCATGATCGCGCGGAAACCTTGCAACATGCCCGTACTCTTGTGGATCTCGACGATTTTTATGGCCACTATTTGATGGGCCATATACTGAGAAACGGGCGATTTGGTGTCAACGCGGACCTGAATTCAGCGTTTACACAATTCAAAAAGGCAATTGAAAAAGGACATATACCATCAGAAATTGACGCGATTAAGATGTCTTCGTATGCGTGGTATTTATGGCCGATCAAATTTTTCCGGTTAGTCGCGGCTAGCGTGAAGTTTTTCATCTTGCATCTCCGGAACAAAGGGGCCGGACTCGAAACCTACCGCTGAATATAACCGGCTTGGCCGCGTCATTGCCGAAACGCGCAATTGGGGCGCTGTCAGCGCCACCACGCGTTACGCCTATGACAAGGGCGGCAATGTCACGACGATCACCTATCCGTCGGGCCGGACCGTCACCTACACGCGCAATGTCAATGCCAAGGTGACAGGCGTCACCACCAAGCGCGACGCGGCAGCGGCGGCCGTGACGCTCGCTTCCGCCATCACCTACCGGCCGTTTGGCCCGATGGCGGGGTTGACCTATGGCAACGGCCTCGTTCTGGCGCGCACCTGGTCGCAGTTTCATGAACTGCAGCGCATCCGTGTCACACAATCGGGCACGGCGCGCTTCGACCTCCTTTTGACGACGGGCGACGGCGTCAACATCACGGCGGTGAACGACAATCTCGGCACGCGGCGTGACCAGACGCTCGGCTATGACCTCGCCGGGCGGCTGACCAGCTGGACGGGAACCAACACCGGTCTGGGCGCGGGCCAGACACTTGCCTATGATGCGTCCGGCAACCGCACCTCCGTCACCACGGGCGGCGTGGCGCAGACGACGGTGCTGGCGGCGGGCACGAACCGGCTGTCTCAATTGCGCACCGGCACCACCGTCAACCG
>JALOTE010000062.1 GCA_025458045.1 Rhizobiaceae bacterium | reverse complement strand
AGCGTCAACCGCACGCACACCGATGCGATCGCGCTGGAATGGTATGTCGATCCGAGGCGACGCGCGGAGTTCCAGCGCATCCTGCACCGCGACGGTCATCTGAAGGACTTTGTCTCGGAGATTTACCGGCACAATACGCGCGAGCGCATCTGGATCAGCGAGAACGCCCGTCTGGTCGTCTGCCCGCGCACCGGCGCGCCGCTCCTGTATGAAGGAACGGTGCGCGACATCAGCGAATCGATCGAGCGCCGTGAAGCGCAATCGCGCCTGAACAAGCTCGCCGATATCGTGCCGGGCGGACTGTTCTGGTGCTTGTCGACCCCACACGGGAGGTGGACCGCATCCACCCCAATGACAAGCCGAATTATCTGATGACGCTCGATCATTCGGCCCGCGCGCTCACGCCTTGGCGCTGCATGTTCCGGTTTCGCGATGCGGAAACAGGACATTTCAACTGGTTCGACGTCAACGCCACCGTCGAGCGTGACGCTGACGGCTCGGTCATCTGGTCGGGCTGCCTGACGGACATTTCCGAGCACAAGCGGATGCAGAGCGAGATCGAGCGGCTCGCCTATCATGATCCGCTGACGGATCTGCCGAACCGCCGCCTGCTGATGGATCGCCTGACCGAGGCCTGCAAGCAATCACGCCGCCGCCGCAAGCACGGCGCGGTGCTGTTCATCGATCTCGACGGCTTCAAGGCGATCAATGACACGTTCGGCCATGACTGCGGAGACACCTATATTCGCCGCATCGCGGCGCGGCTGATTGAGACGGTCCGCGAATCCGACACGGTGGCCCGCTTTGGCGGCGATGAATTCGTCATTCTGCTGCATGACCTCGACACGGATGCCGCAGGCGCACAGCGTGACGCCGCCCGGGTGGCCGAGAAGATCAGCGAGTCGTTGAAGGCCGGCGTTGAACTGCTGGGCGACATGCATGAAGTGCGTTGCTCAATTGGCGTCAGCATTTTCCGGGGTGCCGCAACGGAGCCGGAACAGGTGCTGGCGCAGGCCGATCAGGCCATGTATCGGGCCAAGGCGGACGGCCGCGATTGCGTCGTCATACATAATTCCATCATGGACGATTCGGCGGATGGTGCGCCAGCCAAGGTGAAACGCCTCCACCCCGCCAACGCCGCTTAGAGCGCGCCTGCGGCAGGAAAAGCGCCGCATAAACATCGTCAAGTGGTCCTTGTTTGGCCGGATCGTCTGGACTGCGGGGCCGCTTCAGCCAGATCGCATGTCGATTTCATGCCTCATGCCATTTATTGTCCGGCAGACTGCCGCCCGGCAGGCTTCCTTGCAGGATCCACCGCCATGACCGCCAGCCAATTGAATGATACCGCGCCCGATGAAGCAGAGATGCTCCGGGCCGCCTTGCGTGCCGCGACATGGGCCGATGAGACCGCCTCAATCCGCGCGCTGGCCGATGGCCTGGGCTGGACACCCGATCTGGCCGCGCTTGTGTCTGAGCAGGCGGCAGAAGCGGTGCGCCGCCTGCGTGAGCGCCATGCGCCGGGCCTGATGGAGAGCCTGCTTGCCGAATATGGATTGAACACCGATGAGGGCGTGGCGCTGATGTGCCTTGCCGAGGCCTATCTGCGCACGCCCGATGCCGCGACGCTCGACGCGCTCATTACCGACAAGATCGGCGACGCCGACTGGTCGCGCCATTTGGGGCGGGCCGAATCCGCGCTCGTCAACACCTCCACCTGGGCCTTGATGCTGACGGGCCGCGTCTACAAGCAGATCCCGGCGGAAGCCTCCGACCTCGGCTCGGTCATGCGCGGCGTTGTCCGCCGTCTGGGCGAGCCGGTGGTGCGCAGCGCCGTGGCGCAGGCCATGAAGATGCTGGGCACACAATTCGTGCTCGGCTCGACCATTGAGGAAGCGCTCGAAAACGCCAAGGCCGACCGGCAGAAGGGCAACGTCCTGCATTCCTTCGACATGCTGGGCGAAGCGGCGCGCACCGGCGAGGATGCGGAGCGCTATTTCCGTTCCTATGCCAAGGCGATCGCGGCGATCGGCGGCCATGCGCTTGCCGATGATCCGCATGGCAATTCCGGCATTTCAGTCAAATTGTCGGCTCTGCATCCGCGCTATGAGGCGCTGCAAGCCGACCGCGTGCTGAGCGAGCTTGTGCCGCGCATCGTCTCGCTCGCCCGGCAGGCGAAAGCCGCCAACATCGCGCTCGCCATTGACGCCGAGGAAGCTGACCGGCTGGACCTTTCCCTTGACGTGATCGAAGCGTTGCTGACCGATCCGTCGCTTTCCGGGTGGGACGGGCTCGGCATTGTCGTGCAGGCCTATGCACGGCGCACGCCGCTGCTGATCGACTGGCTCCACGAAATGGCCAAGGCGCATGACCGACGGTTCTCGGTTCGCCTCGTCAAGGGCGCTTACTGGGACAGTGAAGTGAAGCACGCGCAGGTGAACGGCCTGCCCGGCTATCCCGTCTGGACGAGGAAAGAACACACGGACACGGCCTATCTCGCCTGCGCGCGCAAATTGCTGGCGATGACGGACCGCATCTATCCGCAATTCGCCACCCACAATGCCCATACGACAGTGGCAATCGAGGCGATGGCGCAAGGCATCTCGCCTGCGCCGCGCTTCGAGTTCCAGCGCCTGCACGGCATGGGCGGGCCTTTGCATGAGATGCTGCAACAGGCTGACCGGCGGCTGCGCCGCATCTATGCGCCCGTCGGCGTTCATCGCGACCTGCTCGCCTATCTGGTGCGTCGCCTCTTGGAGAACGGCGCCAACTCGTCCTTCGTCCACCAGATCGTTGACGCTTCCGTGCCGCCCGAGAGCATTGCCGCCGATCCTGTCGCCAAAGCCCGCATGCAAGGGTTTGCGCCGCATCCCGCCATTCCGTCGCCGGCCACCCTCTATGGCGGGCGCGCCAATTCGCGCGGCTGGACGATGAACGACACGGCGAGCCGCACCGCGCTGATGGCCGCCGCCCGCCCTCACTTGCAGCGCAAGCCCGATCCCGCGCCGGGCGCGGCCGTCACCAATCCGGCGGACGCATCCGACGTGGTGGGTCATTCCCGGGCGGCGTCACCCGCCGAAGTCACCGCCGCCATAAACACGGCGCGCGCCGCGCTTGAGCGCTGGGCCGCGACATCTGCGGCCGACCGCGCCGCCATTCTGGAAAAAGCGGCGACACTGCTTGAAGCCGCAACCGGCGAACTCGTCGCGCTTGCCATACGCGAGGCGGGCAAAAGCTGGGCCGACGCGGTGGCCGAACTGCGCGAGGCTGTCGACTTCCTGACTTACTATGCCGCCGAGGCGCGCAAGCTCCCGGCGGGCGCAACCCCGCGCGGCG
This sequence comes from Rhizobiaceae bacterium, assembly GCA_025458045.1. Lineage (GTDB taxonomy): Bacteria > Pseudomonadota > Alphaproteobacteria > Rhizobiales > Rhizobiaceae > JALOTE01. The sequence continues at coordinate 12,949 of JALOTE010000062.1, read as the reverse complement.
TGATCGCCGCCATCTCGCCATGGAATTTCCCGCTGGCGATCTTCACCGGCCAGGTCTCGGCGGCGCTGGCTGCGGGCAATGCTGTTGTCGCCAAGCCCGCCGAACAGACACCGCTGATCGCGCGGCGCGCGGTCGCGCTGCTGCATGAGGCGGGCGTTCCGGAGGGTGTGCTGCGATTGGTGGAAGGCGATGGCGCAACCGGCGCGGCGCTGACGCGCGATCCGCTGATCTCCGGAACGCTGTTCACCGGCTCCAACGACACCGCCCGCGCCATCGACATGGCGATGGCGGGCCAAGGCAGCCCGGAGGCTCTTCTGGTGGCGGAAACCGGCGGGCTCAACGCGATGATCGTCGATTCGACCGCGCTGCTTGAACAGGCCGTGCGTGACATTCTCGCTTCGGCCTTCCAGTCCGCCGGACAGCGCTGTTCGGCCTTACGCCTGCTCTGCGTGCAGGCCGACATCGCCAAGCCGCTGATCGCGATGCTCAAGGGCGCGATGGATGAACTGCGCATCGGCGACCCGGCCAACCCGGCCAATGACATCGGCCCGGTGATCGACCGCGAGGCGCAGGCCGGCATCGTCGCGCATCTGGCCGAAATGGAGCGGCAGGGCCGAATCCTGCACCGGTTGAAACTGCCTGCCGAAGCCGCGCGCGGCACATTCGTCGCGCCGCATCTCGTCAGGCTTGACCGGGTTTCCGATCTCAAACGCGAGATTTTCGGACCGATTTTGCATGTCGTCACCTTCAAGGCGCGCGACCTTGAGAAACTGGTGGGGGAGATCAATGCCACCGGTTACGGGCTGACCTTCGGCATGCATTCGCGCATCGACGCCCGCGTGGACGCCATCTGCAATGCGGTCCATGCCGGGAACATCTATGTCAACCGCAACCAGATCGGCGCGGTTGTGGGCGTGCAGCCCTTTGGCGGCGACGGCCTGTCCGGCACCGGCCCCAAAGCGGGCGGGCCGCTGTATCTGCGCCGTCTGGTGCATCTGGCGAACGATGCCGCACCTCCGATGCCCTTGGGGGCAACCGAACTGCTGGGCCCGACCGGAGAGCGCAACACCTATATTCTCGCGCCGCGCGCACATGTGCTGTGCCTCGGCCCGGATTTCGAGGCGCAGGCGGCCCGCGTGCGAAGCGTCGGCGCGACACCGATCATTGCCGATCCGGCCGCTGACAATTTCGCCGTGTTCACCGCCGGCGCGCACACTGGCATCGCGCTCTATGGCGGCACGGATTGGCGCGCCGTGCGCATGGCGCTGGCAAGCCTGCCCGGCGCACGCATCGTGCTGGAGCGTGAGGACTGCCCGGTCGAACGCCTCTGGTCAGAGAAATCGGTCTCCGAGGACACGACGGCATCCGGCGGCAACGCGTCGCTTCTGGCGGCGGTTGCATGACACGCCAATTGGGGCCTATGCTTGCACCCGACATTAAAGAAGAACCCCTTCGTCCTTCGAGGCATTTTCCCTTCATGCTGAGATGCGAGCGCATGCGAGCCTCGAAGCACGAGGGAAAATGCACCTCAGGATGAAGGTGTTTGCGGGCAAGTCCAGCAATCATCGAGCGCGCCATGAACCGCCACACCTCCCCATCAAGCCTCAAGTCCACATCCTTCCAGTGGGATGACCCGTTCCTGATCGAGGATCAGTTGGGCGAAGACGAGCGGATGATCCGCGATGCGGCAGAGTCCTTCGCGCAGGACCGGCTCATGCCGCGCGTCGAGGACGCCTATCTGAACGAGACGACCGATCCGGCGATCTTTGCCGAAATGGGCGCGGCGGGCCTGCTCGGCGTCACCGTGCCCGAAGAGTTCGGCGGCGCCGGTGCAGGATATGTCTCCTATGGTCTGGTGGCGCGCGCCGTCGAGCGTGTCGACTCCGGCTATCGCTCGATGATGAGCGTGCAATCCTCGCTCGTGATGCATCCGATCCTCGCTTACGGGTCGGAGGCGCAGAAGAAGCGTTACCTTCCCAAGCTCGCTTCGGGCGAATGGATCGGCTGTTTCGGGCTGACGGAGCCGGAAGCAGGTTCGGACCCGGCGGGGATGACAACCAAAGCCGAACGGATCGACGGCGGCTACCGGCTGACCGGCGCGAAAATGTGGATCTCCAACGCGCCGATTGCCGACGTTTTTGTCGTCTGGGCGAAATCCGACGCCCATGGCGGGGCAATCCGCGGCTTCGTGCTTGAGAAAGGCATGAAGGGGCTTTCGGCTCCGAAGATCGCGGGCAAGCTGTCGCTGCGCGCGTCGATCACGGGCGAAATCGTCATGCAGGGCGTCGAAGTCGGGGACGAGGCGCTGCTGCCAGGCGTCGAGGGGTTGAAAGGCCCGTTCGGCTGCCTCAACCGGGCCCGCTACGGCATCTCATGGGGCGTGATGGGGGCCGCGGAGGACTGCTGGCACCGCGCCCGCCAATACGGCCTCGACCGCAAGCAGTTCGGGCGGCCGCTGGCGGCGACGCAGTTGTTTCAAAAAAAATTGGCCGACATGCAGACCGAAATCGCGCTGGGGCTTCAGGCATCATTGCGCGTCGGCCGCCTGATGGATGAGAACCGTTACGCGCCCGAAATGATATCCCTGATCAAGCGCAACAATTGCGGCAAGGCGCTCGACATCGCGCGCGCCGCCCGCGACATGCATGGCGGCAATGGCATCCAGTCCGGCTACCATGTGATGCGCCACGCGCAAAACCTCGAAACCGTCAACACCTATGAGGGCACGCATGACGTGCATGCCCTGATCCTCGGCCGGGCGCAGACCGGGTTGCAGGCGTTCTTCTGACAGCGCTCGGACCGGGCCGAACGGCCCGGTGCGCGACTTGATCGGCGTGTTGAAAGCAATTCCGCCACCTTCGGCGAAAGGAATGGCGATGCGTCACCGGACCACGATTGAATCGGGCCTGATCTACGGCGTCGGGCTTTTTGCGGCTGGCTTTATGCTCGGCACGTTGCGCGTGATGGTGGTCGCGCCGCGTTTCGGCGACATGGCGGCGGTTGCGATGGAATTGCCGCTGATGCTGGGCTTCGCGTGGGTCTTCGCCGGGTGGATCGTGGGGCCTGAACCGGCGCAGGGTTCTGCGCATTGGCTGGCGGCCGGGGCGACCGGTTTTGCCGTGCTCATGCTTGCTGAGGCCATTCTCGGACTGACGGTTTTCGGCTTGAGCCTCACGCAATTTCTGAGCGGACTTGTGTCCGGTCCGGGCGCTCTCGGTTTTGGCGCGCAAATCATCTCGGCTTTCTTTCCTTGGGCGCGATTCCGTCTGGCGCAGCGTGTCACGGCGCGGTAGCTGGCGCCATCCTGTCATCCGGTTGTCGCCCTCCCCCGTGATCGAACGCACCCGCACCGTTTGGCTTGTCGTGCTCCTGCTGTTTGGCGCGGGGCTTTTTGCCGCCATGCAGTTCGCCAAGCTCGCGCCGGTGATGGCGGATGTGCGCTCCGCCTTCGGCCTCAGCGCCGTCGGCGCTGGCTTCGCGGTCTCCGTGCTCGGCCTTGTCGGCCTTGTCTTCGGCGTGGCGGCGGGCGCGCTTGTGGCGGCGATCGGCCAGAAGCGCGCGATGATGATCGCGCTGTTTGGCGGGGCGCTTGCAGCGGCCTTGGGCGCGATGGCGACGAACGGTCCGCTGTTTCTGGCCACGCGGCTTGCCGAAGGCGCATCACATCTGTTGATCGTCGTCGCCGCGCCCGCCCTGATGACGGCACACGCCACGAGAAAGGACACGCCGTTCGTGCTTGCGCTGTGGGGCTGTTTCTTCGGGATCGGCATCGGCATCGTGTCGCAGGCGGCACCCTTCATCGTGGCGGCAGGCGGCTGGCGTGCCCTGATGGGCGTGCACGCGGCGCTGGTCGGCGCGACGGGCGTCGCGCTGGCGATCGCCTTGCGGCGCTCCGGTCACCACGAGGAAACCGCTGCCTTGCCGCGTGTGGCCGACATCGTCGCCGCCCATGCGCGGCTTTATGCCAGCGGCGCGCCGTTCCTTCTCGCGATGCTGTTTGCAGCCTACACTTTGCCGTTTCTTGCGGTGCTCACCTTCCTCAACCGACATCTGATCGATGTTCAGGGGTGGGATGCGGCGGCGGCCGGAACCTTCATCGCGGCCATGACGCTCGTCAATCTGGCTGCCACGCTCGCCACAGGCTGGCTTGTGGGGCTCGGGATGACATTGCGGTCAGGCATGGTGCTCGCCTTTGTCACGCTGTCGGTTGCGACGGCGATGGTGTTCACGCTGGCGCTGCCAGCCTGGCTCATGGTGGCCTGCGTCATTGCCGCCATGGCCGCCTTCGGCCTGATGCCGGGGCTGGTCTTCGTGCATGTGCCGAAAATCGCGCCGACGCCCGCGCTCGCCGCCATGACCTATGGGGGCATCGCGCAGTTCGGCAATCTGGGCACATTTTCCGGGACGCCGCTGATGGCAGCCTTTCTGGATTTTGGCGGTTGGCCTGCGGCGGCGCTGCTGGTGGCGCTTGTCTCGGCCGCCGGGATCGGCATCTCGCTTGCCGTCGCGCGCGCGGCGCGACTGTAGCGCGCGCCTTGCAACGGCATGTCCGAAACGTCATCCTGCGAAGCCGAACCCGATGAGGTGGCGAAGACGGACAAGGCGATGGGCAAGCTTCAGGGCAAGAACGTTTTCATAACTGGCGGCGCCAATGGCGTCGGCGCATCCTCGACCGAGCTGTTCGCCGCAGAGGGCGCGCGTGTCGTGTTCGCCGACCGTGACGGGGCGGCCGGCCGGGCGTTGCAGGAACGGCTGAAGGCAGCGGGCCGCACGGTCGATTTCGTCGAGGCCGACCTCAGCCGCGTCGCGGATGCTGAGCGCGCGGTCAACGAAGCGTTCCGGCTGCTTGGCGTCATCGACATCCTGTTCAATCATGCAGGCATCATCATCGTGAAGCCCTTCCTCGATTTTTCGATCGCGGAATGGGACGAACTGATGGACAACAACGCCAAGAGCGCCTTTCTTGTGACACGGCTGGTGCTGCCGTCCATGCTGGAGCGCGGACGCGGAAATTTGCTTTTCACTTCCACCACCGGCGTCCGGGCCGCGACACATCTGGAATCGCTTTACAACGCGTCGAAATCGGCGATGCACCAATTGGGCCGCTCGCTTGCCGTTGAGTATCGTGACCGCGGCATCCGCGCCAATTGCATCTGTCCCTGCTTCATCCGTACCAATCACGGCATGCATGAGATCGAGCAATTGCGCGGGTACGGGATTTTTGCCTCGGAGAATGATGTCAACATCATGCAGGGGCGCATTTGCGAACCGGAGGAGGTGGCAAGCGTCGCGCTGTTCCTCGCTTCGGACGAGTCGAGTTTCATCAACGGCGCCGAGATCTTCGTCGACAACACGTTCACGGCGGTCTGATCCATGCTGTGGGGCATCCGGCCGGTCGAAGCGCAGGCGACGCACGGCATCGCGCTCGACCGTTTGCGCGCCCAGATCCATGGCGGGCTGCTTCTGCCGGGCGAAAAGCTGCCGGCCGAACGCGCGCTTGCCGAAACATTCGGCATTTCGCGCGTCACGCTGCGCGAGGCGCTGGGCGCGCTGGAGGCCGAAGGCTACATCACGATCCGCCGCGGCGCCCATGGCGGCGCCTTCGTGGCCGACGAGGCGGCGTTGCATCTGATGGCCCAACGCCGCATCGCACGCGATCCGGCCGCCGCGATGCGGATCATGGAATTTCGCGCCGCCAACGAGCTTGCGGCGGCACGCTTTGCGGCGTTACGCCGCACATTGCCCGAGTTGAAGCGCTTGCGTGCCGCATGCGCCGCCTATGCCGCTGCAGCAACGGCGCCGCAGGCCAAGCAACACAACGCCGCCTTCCTGTTCGCTCTGGGCGACGCCAGCCACAATCCGCATCTCGCTGCCGCAATCACGCAAGGGCTCGGCTTGATGTTCGAGCCGTTCAATGCCGCTTGGGCAAGGCGGAGCGCAGTGCTGGGTGCGTTGCTGGACGCCACGGAACGCCAGGACGAGGCGGCAGCGGTTGCGGCGATGAGCGCCGTTCACGCGCTCGACTGGGAGAGTTTGCACAGGCACGCCGCAGGCGGCCGATGAAGCAAGCCACGCCGCAGGCGGCCGATGAAGCAAGCCACGCCGCAGGCGGCCGATGAAGCAAGCCACGCCGCAGGCGGCCGATGAAGCAAGCCACGCCGCAGGCGGGCGATGAAGCAAGCCATGCCGCAGGCGGGCGATGAAGCAAGCCACGCCGCAGGCGGGCGATGAGACAAGCCACGCCGCAGGCGGCATCGGGCCGATGAAACCCGCTTGACAAACATGCAGTCTGCGCGAATGGTATGAAAACCATACCATTTGAGGCCGGGACCGTGGATGAAAGCAACGCCGTCACCCGTGCCGCCCGGTCCGCACCGCGACTGGACGGCCGCGTGGCCGTGATCACCGGCGGTGCCGGCGGCATGGGACGCGCGGCCTCTTTGATGTTTGCCGCCGCAGGCGCCAAGGTCGCCATTCTCGACATTCAGGCCAAGGCGGGCGAGGACACCGAGGCGGAGATCAGGAAGACGGGTGGCGAGGCGCAATTCCTGCGCGTGGATGTCACCGATCCCGGCGCGGTCGCGGCCGCCTTCGACCATGTGGCCGCAACATTCGGCCCGGTCGACACGCTGTTCTCCCACGCAGGCACCATCATCGTGAAGCCGTTTCACGCCACGACCGATGCCGACTACGACCGGCTGATGGACATCAATGTGAAGTCGGCGTTCATCGTTTGCCGGGAGGCTGTCGCCCGCATGCTGACGTCCGGCGGCGGATCGATCGTCATCACATCGTCGATCGGCGGCGAGAAGGGTTTCGCACTGGAAAGCCTGTACTGCATGACCAAGGGCGCTGTGCTGCAACTCGCCCGCTCGATCGCGGTCGAGTATCGCGATCAGGGCATCCGCGCCAATGCCGTCTGCCCCGGTTTCGTGAAAACCGCCCATGGATTGCGCGAAATCGATGAACTCGATGCACTGGGGCAGGTCTGGGAGGAGAGCGCGCTGGCCGCCGCGCAGGGCCGAATCTGCGAACCGGAGGAAGTGGCGGCGGCGGCCTTGTTTCTTGCCTCGGATGAGGCAAGCTTCATCAATGGCACGGCGCTGTATGTGGACAATGGCTGGTACGCCAGGGGCTGAACGCAAACATCAACAAGGAGACTGCAATGACCGGACGTCCTTTTTGGAAAACGTGCATGCCGAAACTTCTCGTCAGCCTTGCGGCGGCAACCGCGATCAGTTCGGCGGCGCAGGCCTTCGAGCCTGAATCGAATGATCCGATCATCATCGGGACCTTCAACTGGTCATCGGCGATGATCAATTCGGAGATCGCGGGGATCATCCTGCAGAAGCTCGGTTACACGGTCGAATATCTGCCGATGGATGATTCTGCCCGCTATCCGGGCTTCGAGGCCGGTGACGCGACGTTCGCGCTCGAAACCTGGGCGACAACGCAGAAGATCAACCTTGAGACATCGGTTGCAACAGGCAAGGTTCTGGACCTCGGCGAGACCGGAATGCAGGCCAAGGAAGAATGGTGGTATCCGATCTACATGAAGGAGGCTTGCCCCGGCCTGCCCAACTGGGAAGCCTTGAAGGACCCGAAATGCGGGGAAGCCTTCGCCGCGCCGGAAACCGCGCCGAAGGGCCGCTATCTCTCCGGCCCGGTGGATTGGGGCGGCGGCGACGTCGAGCGGGTGGCGGCGCTCGGCCTGCCCTTCGAGGTGGTCAACGCCGGAACCGATGCCGGCATGTTCGCCGAGTTGCAGGCGGCCTATGAGCGCAAGGCGCCCATCATGATGTGGGTTTATGCGCCGCATTGGGCGCCGGCCAAATTCGAGGGCGAGTGGGTGGATTTCCCCGACTATGAAGACGCCTGCTACACCGACCCTGCCTGGGGCGGCAATCCTGACGCCACCCATGATTGCGGCAAGCCGGAAGGCTGGATCAAGAAGATGGGCTGGGCCGAGGGCGAGAAGAAATGGCCCTGCGCGTATGAGGTTGTCCGAAATTTCAAGATGGACAACGCCACCATCCAACCGCTGATCGGCGCGGTCGACCTCGACGGCAAGACCGTCACCGAGGTCGCCCAAGGCTGGGTCGATGCCAATGAGGCGGTGTGGAAGCCATGGGCGGCCTGCGCCGGGCTCTGACATCCGATGAGCGGGGCCGGACGGCGATGTCCGGCCCTTTTCGTTTGTATCCGGGCACGGTGTTTGGAGGCTAAGGCATGGCGTTGGCGGAAACCGGGCGGATGGGCGGGATGGGGTGGCGCGTCGCGCCCACCCAAATGGCGCTCATGGCTGCGGTGCTGGCTCTGGCGGCAAGCCCGGTGCTGGCGGGCATGCTTCCGGCAGCGCTGGTGGATTATCCAAAGCAGGCGGTCATCGGCCTCGCCGCCTTCACCGGCTCATGGCTGACCTGGCTGGCGCGGGAAGCGGCGATCGGCCCGTTGCGCATCGCCGAAATCACGCGCGGCCTCGCCAATGTCGTCGAAGCGCCGATCGCCCTGCTCAACACCCTCTTCGCCGAAGGCATCCAGGCGGGGCGGGGGGATCAGGTGCGCACCGTCGTGCCGCCTCTGTCATGGCTGGCAGGCATCGGTCTTGCGGCGCTGCTTGCCCACATGGTTGGTGGACGGCAGGCCGGGCCGAAGCTAGTGGCACTGATCGTAGTCGGCCTCCTCTACATCGTCCTGTTCGGTTTCTGGACGGACGCAATGTTCACGCTCACCAACGTGATCATCTCCGCTGTCGCCGCCATCGCGCTTGGCATCTGGATCGGCACGAAAGCCGTCACGCATCCCCGCATCGCCGCGCCCGTCGAGGGCTTGATGAACGTGATGCAGACGGTGCCGGTGTTTTCCTATCTGGTGCCGACGCTGCTTTTTCTTGGCTACGGCCCCAGCGCCGCGCTTGTGGCCACCGTCATCTATGCCCTGCCGCCGATGGTGCATGCGACCATGCTGGGCTTGCGCGGCGTGCCGCCCGAGGTGGTGGAATTCGGCCGCATGGCGGGCGCATCCCCGCGCGCGCTGTTCTGGAAGATCCGTTTGCCGGTGGCGCTGCCGCAACTCGCGATCGGCATCAACCAGACGATCATGGCCTGCCTCAACATGGTGGTGATCGCCTCGATGATCGGGGCGGGCGGCCTCGGCTTCCTCGTGCTGACCGCGTTGCGCAAGCTCGACATCGGCGGCGCTTTGCAGGCGGGAATCGCCATCGTCGTGCTTGCCGTCATCCTTGACCGGTTGAGCCTCGCCGCCGCGCGGTTGGCGGCGTCGGGCACACGCATCCGCAGCACCGGCATACCCCATGGACGCCTTGCGCTTGGGTGGTTCGCGCTCGCCAGCATCGCCGCCTTGCTCCTGCCGGCATTCCAATCCTGGCCGAAGGAACTGACGCTGACGACGGCGCCGTTCTGGAACGGGCTCGTCTCATGGATCAACATCCATTGGTTCGAGCCGCTCGATGCTTTCCGCTCCTTCACGCTGATCCACATCATGAATCCGGTGAAGGCCTATCTGCTTGATCTGCCGTGGACGCTGGTGATCGCGCTGGTGATGCTCGGCGGGTGGATGGCTGGCGGCGCGCGCCTTGGCCTCACGGTCGGCGCGATGGCGCTTTTCATCGCGGCCACCGGCTTCTGGGATCCGGCCGTGACATCCGTCTATCTGGTAGGGCTTGGCACGCTGCTTTCGCTGATCATCGGTCTGCCGTTCGGTTATGTTGTCTCGCGCAGGCAAAGCTGGCGCGATGCCGCCAGTCTGGTGCTCGACACGCTGCAAACCCTGCCGACGCTGGTCTATCTGCTGCCTGCGGTGATGGTGTTCCGCAACGGGGATTTTTCCGCCCTTGTCGCGATCGTGTCCTATGCCATCGCGCCGGCGGTGCGCTATTCCATGCATGCTTTCGCAGGCGTGCCGGCCGAACGCCTGGAACTTGCCGCCATGGTTGGCGCATCGCGCTGGCAAACGTTCAAATGGGTGCGCCTGCCTGCCGCCTTCCCCACATTGCTACTTGGCCTCAACCAGACGATCATGTTGGCGATCGCCATGCTTGTCATCACCGCGCTCGTCGGCACGCGCGACCTTGGCCAGCAAGTGTTCATCGCGCTCAGCCGCGCCAAGCCGGGCGATGGCATCATCGCCGGACTGTGCGTCGCGGCCATCGCGCTGATTGCCGACATGTGCCTGAAAGCCTGGGCGAGGCGCGCCGCCGCCCGCAACGGAGTCGAGGCATGACCGACAAGCCCGCTCCCACCGCCTCCGTGCTGCCCTTCCCCGCCGCGGCACCCTCAAACGGCCTGAGCGCGGCGCGCGCGGCCGCCGAACCGGCGCTGTCGGCCCGCAATCTGTGGAAGGTGTTCGGGGTCGAAGCCAACGCCTTTGCCATAGAGGATGGCACGGCCATGCCTGCCGCCGAAATGGCGCGGCGCGGCTGGGTTGCCGCCATCCGCGACGCGTCCATCGACGTGATGCCGGGCGAGGTGTTCGTCATCATGGGGCTGTCCGGCTCCGGCAAATCCACCATGATCCGCTGCCTGACCAAACTGATCGAGCCGACGGCGGGCAAGGTGATGTTCCACGGCCGCGACCTGATCGCCATGCCGGAAAAGGAACTGACCGAAATCCGCCGCACCCGCATGGGCATGGTGTTCCAGAATTTCGCCCTGCTGCCCAATCGCACGGTGCTCGGCAACATCGCCCTGCCGCTTGAGATCCAGGGGATCGACCGCGCGCGGCGCGAGGCCAAGGCCATGGAGATGATCGAGCTTGTCGGCCTTAAGGGCCGAGAGAACCGCTTCCCGCGGGAATTGTCCGGCGGCCAGCAACAGCGCGTCGGCATCGCCCGCTCGCTGGCCGTCGATCCGGAAATCTGGTTCCTCGACGAGCCGTTTTCCGCGCTTGATCCGTTGATCCGCTCCGACCTCCAGGACGAGTTGCAACGCCTGCAAAAGGCGCTGGCCAAAACCATCGTCTTCATCACCCATGACCTTGATGAGGCGATCAAGATCGCCGACCGCATCGCCATCATGGAAGGCGGCTCGGTGGTTCAGGTCGCCACGCCCGAGGAACTGGTGACGCGGCCCGCCAATGACTATGTCGCGCGCTTCGTCGCCAAGGTTCCGCGCGCCAAGGTCACGCGCGTGCGCTCGCTGATGGCACCCGCAACCGGGTCGATCCTGTCGCCCGATCCGGTGCGGGCCGAGGCCACCATCACCGAGATCGGCCCCATCCTTGTGTCCGGCACCGGCCCGCTGCCGGTAGTCGATGAGGGCGGCCGCATGGTCGGCACGCTGGACCGGCAGGCCGCGCTTGCCGTGCTGGGCGGCAGGGCCGGGGCGGCATGAAACCGGGGGCAAGGCCCCCTCAAGCATGCTTGAAGTCAATGATTTCGATCATTTTTCCCTTGTTTGGATGTTTCCACAAAAACGCAGAATGATCTGGCTGCGATCAATCTCGCGGGTGTCGAAGCGGCGCAAACGCCATTGATCGAAACCCAACCTTCCCCTAACGTCAGAGATGTGGGGAATGATGGACGGAGTTCGAGGGACCATGCTTAACACCATTGATATTGTTGCGCGTTTTGCGCTGCGCTTTGTTGTTGCCGTCTTGGCAGGCGTGTTTTTGCTTGCGACCGCGGCCCGGGCGGAAGTGCCTGCCACACCGGTGACGCTGACCAACCCGCCAACCGGCGCCTATGACATGTTCGCCGACGCGGTGGCGCTGCCGGGCGCGACCTCGGGCTTCGTCGTGGCGTTCACACGCTCGCCGGCAACACCGCCGACCCACAGCCTTGTGCTGCGCCAGTTCAACAATCGCGGCGGCGTGATTGTGGGCAGGGGCGAGGTGGTTGTCACGCCGCCCGCGCTGGGCAAGGGGCTGCGCCCGAAACTGCTCCTGCTGTCGTCGACCCGCATCGCTGTTGTCTGGATGTCCGGAGTCGATGTGTTCGGGCAGCTCTATGATGTGCCGACAAATCGCATGGTCGGCCCGCAGCGGCTGATGGGTGACGCCGACGATCTCATTCACGACATCGTCAGGCTGGCCGACGGGCGGATCGCGCTCGTCCACATGCGCAACAATCTCAGCAATCTCTCCGATCTGCGCGAGGTTGTCAGCCTGTCCATCTTCAACCCGCAAACATTGGCGCGGGTGGCCGGGCCAACCTCGATGCATGGCGCGGGCCACCGCCTGGATGCATGGAACGCATTCGATCACACGATCGTGGATGCGGCCGGCGGCGGTGGCTATGTGTTCCTGCGTGACCGGACCAACGGCCAGTTCATGATGCGGCGGTTCAACGCCGCGGGCCAACCGACTGGCGCGCTGACCCAGGTCAACACCACGCGGCTGCAACTCGGAACGCTGGTCGAACTGCCCTACATCGAGATCAAGGCAGAGCGGCTTGCCAATGGCAACATTGCCGTTCGAAGTGCGCCTGCGCGTGATGCGCCCCAACGGGACATGGATCGGCCCCGATGTCCGGGTGAATGTCGAAACCGCCGGGTCGCAGGCCTCGCCCGACATTGTTGAATTGGCGAACAGCGCTTTCTCTGTCGTCTGGGTCAGCGATGTGAACATCTTCGACAGACGCTTATTTGCCCGCAAGTTCAACGCATCCGGCCAGCCTTCCGGCAGTCCGCTTCAGACCGAACAGGCACTCTCCCTCTCCCTTACACCCGATACCAAGCCCGTGCGCCTCGGTGACGGATCGGTCGCGCATGTTCTGAGTGGTAACTTTGACCCTCGGGCACTTATTCAAAGCGTCAAAGTCGAGGGCTTCCGCCAATAACATCGCCAATCGTCGCGGTGCCATCATCATCATGAACCGCGCGCACTGGGCGCGCGTATTGAAGGGGTGTTCCAGTCCGGGCATCCCTTCATGTTTTCCACACTTCCTACCGGCGGCCATGCCGTCATCCTCGGCGCGTCCGGCGGCATCGGC
>JALOTE010000061.1 GCA_025458045.1 Rhizobiaceae bacterium | reverse complement strand
GATTTCGAGCGTTTTTTTGCGGGCGAGCTTGAGGGTCTGCGTTCGGCGGGGAATTACCGCGTGTTTGCGGAGCTTGAGCGGATTGCGGGCGCGTTTCCGCGCGCGCTGCGCCACCGGGCCGACGGCACCACGCATGAGGTGACGGTCTGGTGCTCGAATGATTATCTGGGCATGGGCCAGCATCCGAAGGTCGTGGGGGCGATGGGCGAGGTGCTGGCGAAGTCCGGCACGGGGGCGGGCGGCACGCGCAACATCTCGGGCACCAACCATCACCATGTGGTGCTGGAGCGCGAGCTGGCCGACCTGCACGGCAAGGAGGCGGCGCTCATCTTCACCTCGGGCTATGTGTCGAACTGGGCGGCGCTTGGAACCTTGGGCGCGAAGATCCCCGGCCTGATCATCTATTCGGATGCGTTGAACCATGCCTCGATGATCGAGGGCATCCGCCATTCCAAGGCGGAGCGGCGCATCTGGCGTCACAATGATGTCAAACACCTTGCCGAACTGATGGCGGCCGACGACCCGAAGGCGCCCAAGATGGTCGCCTTCGAGAGCGTCTATTCGATGGATGGCGACATCGCGCCGATCCGTGACATCCTGGACGTGGCCGAGCGCTTCGGCGCGATGACCTATCTCGACGAGGTGCACGGCGTCGGCATGTATGGCGCGCGCGGCGGCGGGGTTGCCGAGCGCGAGGGCCTGATGGACCGCGTGACGGTGATCGAGGGCACGCTGGGCAAGGCGTTCGGCGTGATGGGCGGCTACATCACGGGCACGAGGAACCTTGTCGATTTCGTGCGCAGTTTCGCGTCGGGCTTCATCTTCACCACCGCGCTGCCGCCGGCGCTGGCCGCGGGGGCCGCAGCCTCGATCCGGCATCTGAAGGAGAGCGGCGAGGAGCGCCGCGCCCATCAGGCCAATGTCGCCAAGGTGCGCGCCATGCTTGACCGCAAGGGCATTCCGCACATGGCGAACCCCAGCCACATCGTGCCGGTGATGGTGGGCAACGCGGCCAAGTGCAAATGGATTTCCGACGTGCTGATCGAGGATTACGGCGTCTATGTGCAGCCGATCAACTATCCGACGGTGCCGGTGAAGACCGAGCGGCTGCGCATCACGCCCACCCCCGCCCACACCGACGCCGACATCGCCAACCTCGTCCACGCGCTTTCAGACCTCTGGAGCCAGTGCGCGCTCGCAAGGCATGTCGCCTGAAGGCGGACAGGGGGGGCAGTTCTCGCGTCAACTCGCGATGCTGGCCAAAGCCCGACAAGCGCCGGGCAGGGCGTGGATTGAGTGAACAGCAACAGGGGAGGGGAGGATTGACGCAATGATCGTCACACTCAGCCTTCACCGCCATGAGACGCTTGCTTCAAGGCTTTGGGCCTTTGGCCAAATGGGTCTGGCGCGTGCGCCGTTGAAGCGTGTTGCGGGCTTGCGCACATGGAAGCTGATGGGCACCGGCGCGGGCGACGGCTTTTCCACTACCCCCAATTTTTCGGTTTATGCGCTGCTGTGCGTCTGGGACGACGAGGCTTGCGCGCGGGCGGCCATGGCGCAGGCCGAGCCGTTCCAGCGGTTAAGGCGCCATGCCCATGCCTTCGTGACACTGACGCTGGAACCCACGCAGTCACGCGGGAAATGGGCGGGCGAGCCCACTTTTGGCGAGGCTGGCTTTGCAACGCCGACGGGCCTCGTCGTGGCCCTCACGCGCGCAACGGTGAAGCCCGCGCGCGCCTTCGAGTTCTGGTCCAAGGTCCCGGCGATTTCGGATGCCATCCTTGAACAGGAGGCGCGCCATTTCATGATCGGCATGGGCGAGGTGCCCTGGTTGCATCAGGTCACGTTCTCGATCTGGAGCGATGAAGCGGCCATGCGCGACTTTTCCCTGCGCAGCCGGACCCATGGCGAGGCGGTCAAGCTTGCTTACACGCGCGGCTGGTTTTCGGAGTATCTGTTCGCCCGATTCAACCTTATGGCTGTTGACGGACGCTGGCCCGCGCTGGATGAGGTTTTGGCGCGGCTTGGCACGGATTGCGCCGAGCCTGCGCCGCACGTCAGCGGTGGCGTTGAGATGGAGGCGGCCCGATGAGCGGCTTTTCCCTGACCGGAGTGCAGCGCCTCGCCCCGGTGGGCGAGATCATGATTCCCGCGCTGGACGAGAATGGGGTGCTCTACCCGATCGAGAAGCTCGATGCCCATGCGCGTGCCATTCCACATCTTGCCGTATCCGTCTTCGTCTTTGATGGCGACGCGATGCTGCTCCAGCGTCGCGCGTTGACGAAGTATCACTGCGGCGGCCAGTGGGCCAACACCTGCTGCACCCACCCGAATTGGGGGGAGTCGCTCGCGGCGTCTGCCATGCGCCGCGTGAGGGAGGAGCTTGGCTTTTCCATTCCGCTCGTCGAGGGCAGGCAGGTTGAATACAAGGCGCCAGTCGGCAAGGGCCTTGTCGAGCATGAGCATGTGACATTCTATGTAGGGTGGGCGGACCGCGCGACTCTCACGATCCAACCCGATCCGGCCGAAGTGATGGAAACGCGTTGGGCGACATGGAAGGAGTTGTCACCCGAGATGACGCTGCATCCGGAGCGTTTCGCCCCGTGGTTCCGCATCTACATGCATCGCTTTCCGGGCTTCGCCGTGTAGTGAGTGTTGCGGAAAATGGCGGAATACAAGGGGCCCGCAAGCCCTTTTTTTTTGTTTTTGGTGGACGCGGCACAGGGCGCGCGCCATTCACCATCCCCCTTTGCGCCAAACAAAAAAGGCGGGAGCTGTGCTCCCGCCAATCATGCAGCGTCCCAGGAGGGGGGGTGGGCCTGCACTTGCCCTCTTGAGGCCAGTCTCACTGACCCCATGAGGAAACGGTTGAATCCGGCGTTTCCGGCCAGCCGATGAAGTCGACCGGCACGATGCCGTGCTTGACGCCCCAGGCTGTCCAGTCATCGACGACAGTCCCGGTAATGAGGATGCCGATGCCGCCGGTGAGCGTGGTCAGCACCGCAAACCACCAGGCCCAGCGGTGGATCGATTCCATCGAGGCGTTGAAGCCCATCGTCCAACGCCAGAACAGGGCTCCGCGTTCAGCTCCCGTGCCGCGATCGGTGATCTGTTCCAGCTCGCGGTCGGCGCCGTAGCGTGTTGTTGCGAGGATTGTCGCCGCATGCATCGCAAACAGCATGGTCGACCCGTACAGGAACACGATCGACAGAGCGTGGAACGGGTTCCAGAACAGGTTGCCCCACTCCAGCGAGAAGTTGTTTGTCCAGTCGAGATGGGTGAACAGGCCATAGGGGACCGCGACGCTCCAGGAGCCCATCAGGATCGGCCGGATGAGGCCGAGCACCAGGAACAGCCAGATGGCCGAGGCGAAGGCGGCGGCCACATGCAGGCCCATGCCGAGCGCGATGGCGCGGCGATAGGTGCGCACCCACCACAGGAGGACCGAGGCGAGGATGAATGCTGAAGAGATCAGCCACCATCCACCTTCGTCGAGCGGCACGTTCAAAGACAGCCCGTATTCGGCGGCCGGCGGATTGAGTGACAGCCACGGCATTTCGAGCACGAAACGCACAGGGTTGAAGTTCACCTGCTTCCAGTAGTTCAGCCCGATGATGACGAAACCGATGGTGAAGGTGATGATGGAGGCGACGCCGAGGAAGCCGAGATAGATCGGCCCGAGCTGGGCGTTGCCGAAACGGCCGACGAGGTGGCTGAACCATGGCTCGACGGTGCGGTCGCGGCCTTCATTGCCGATGTCGATGCCCGCTTCGAGCGGACCGCGCACCTGGATGGCCGTGAAGATGTTTTGATACTGGTTCATGATGACATGTCTCCAATCAGGTCAGCCGGCTGCCGGGACGCCGCCCCAGGTGTAGAACTGGCGCAGCGGCTCCCACCATTCGATCCACGAGCCGCCATAGATCGGACCGGCGGCGATGAAGATGCAGACCGCGCTCCAGAAGCCGGCATTGAGTGCCAAGAGCAGGCCGAGACGGTGGATTCCGAGCGTGCCGATCGAGTAGCCGATGAGGTCCCGGAAATAGGTGTCCTCATATTCGGGCGTGCGGACTTCCAACGTGTTGCCGAGCGGGCCCTTCTCTTTCTGCGGATTGGCGGCCGACAGGATCAGCGAGCCATGCAGGGCGAGCGCCAGCGTGGTGGTGAAGAAGAAGGTGATCGCCACCATGTGGGCCGGGTTGTAGTGGAAGTTGCCGTACTGGTAGCCGGTCGACCAGACCCATTGCAGATGGCTGAAGATCCCATAAGGGAAACCGTGGCCCCACGCGCCGAGCAGGAGCGGGCGGAAAACGACCAGTGTCAGATAAGCGAAGATCGCCATGCCGAAGGCGAACGGCACGTGATAGCCGATGCCGAGCTTGCGGCAGATTTCGACCTCACGCAACGCCCAGGACACGAATGAGCCGATGGCGCACATGGTGACGATCTGCCAGAGGCCGCCTTCGCGCAGCGGCGCAAGGCCGAGGCCGTAGGAGATGTCCGGCGGATTGATGCTGATGAGCCAGGGGTTCCAGGTGGGGCCGAGAGCTGCCCCGTAAATGATCAGCACTGTTCCAAGCGCGGTGAAAAACGCGCCCGTGATCCCGAAGAACCCGACATAGAACGGGCCGATCCAGAAGTCGAACAGATTCCCGCCGACCAGCGTTCCGCCCCTGACGCGGTATTTTCTCTCAAAACTAAGCAGGGCCATGATCCAACCTCCGAAGTGTGGACGCGAGAGTGTTGCGGCCGAATGGCCGGAAGCGCGCACCCGCCCGGTGGGATGGGCGGGTGGCGCGTTCGGCTCCGGGCTACAGGTCCGGGAAAAAGGCTGTTGGCCGCCCCCCGGCCCCGGCACTGCCCGGAGCCTGATGTTTCACGTCAATCAGCCGATCTTGACCGGCGTTTCATCGATCTGCAGCTGCGCGGCAGCGGCAGGAGCGATGGGCGCGCCTTCAAACCAGTTGTAACGTGCCGTGCTGAGCAGGACGAAGTGAATCATCGCTGCGAGCGCGAACAGGAAAACGCCCTGAACGACCAGCGTCTTGCGCGGGTCGAAAACCATCCAGATTCTCCACATGGTTCTCTCTCCTTACGCGAGCATGGGCAGGAGACCGGTCACGGCCTGCTGCATGGTGTCGAGAGCGGCATAGCCGTTCGGGCCGGGAATCCACGGGCGCCACATCCAGACGAGAAGGTGGGCAACGACGGCGATCGCCACGAAGATCCACATCCCCTGGAGGTAGTAGCGGTGGAATTCCTGTGCTTCGCCTTCGGTCATGCCGGAAAGCGAGACGGTGTTAGGACTGGACATATATGTACCTCCTAGTCACAGGCGCTGCGGGCCCCGCAGCGGGGTTGCCCTGCCTGCCGAAGCAGGAGGAGCGGTTTTCACCGGGTATGGACCCCGGCAATCCAACAGCAGGTGCGCCGCCACGCGCATGCCGATCTGAACGCCAGCATTCAGGCGTGGAAAGCATAACCGGCCGCCGCATAGGCCGCGGCGCGCGCATCCGTGATGCAGGACCAGTAGGACGAGCCCTTGGGTGCGCGGCCGGTGATGCGGCGCACGGCAAAGCCGACGACACACACGGCGAATGACACGGTGACCAGCAGCCGGAATTCGAGGCGCTCCGCGAAAGAGGGCTTGCGCAGCCGCGCCGATGACCGTGTTGCGGGCGCCGCGACGGATGTCCCGGACTGGATTGTCTCGCTCATGATCACTCTCCCTGCGGGCTGAAAGGCGGTGGAATGGATTGATGTGCTGCTCATGTGCGTTCGCCGGCCAGTTGGCCGCGGCGTGCGCCACGCACATGGTGCGGTTCAACGCGCGGCAGGCCCTCGCGCCGGGCATAATGTTCGGCCGCATCGCGCAGGCGCTTGGCGGCCGAGATGCGCGCGACAACGGGCTCCTCCAACACTGCCTCATCAAGCGCGGCTTGCGCCTCGAACGACCATGCCATCGTCTTGCGGGCCGGCGTCGGATCAACGGTGTCGAGCTGCGTGCCGAGCGGCAGGATGTTGAAAAGCGCGTCAAACAGCGCGTTGCAGATTTCCTGGATGAGCCAGGTGGCGCCCGAATAGCCCATCACCGGCGTGCCCGTGTGGCGGCGGATGATCGCGCCTGGAAACGACACGGGAATGTATGTCGCACGAGAGCCGGCCTCGGCCATGTACATGCGCTCATTGTAGGAGCCGAACAGGACCAGCGGCGGCCGGGTGCGGACGGCGGTGCGGATCGCCTCATTGTCCGGTTTCACGCCGGCGCGCCGCTGGAAGGAAAACGTGCAGGGCAGGCCCATTTCTTCGGTGAGGAAATTGCGGATTCCGCGCTCATAGGTTTCGGTGGCGACGACGGCGTAGCTGGCACTGGCGAAGAAGTCCTGCGTCACGGAGCGCCAGAGGTCCCACATCGGCTTCAGCGTGGTGTGTTTCTCGCGTTCAATGAAGGGTTCCGGGTCAAGGCCCAGCATGTCGCCCAAGGTGCGCAGGAAGGCCGTCGTCGAGTGCATGCCGATCGGCGCCTGCAGATAGGGACGGTCGAGCGCCTCGCAGAGCGAGCGGCCGAATTCACGGTAGAGGCAGACATTGACCTCGCCATCGGCCAGCTTCGAGACATCAGCCAGATGGCTGCCGAGCGGGAAGGTCATGTTCACTTCCGCACCGATCCCCTCGATGAGGCGGCGGATCTCCGCCAGATCCGACGGCATGTTGAAGGTGCCATAGATCGCGCCGACGATGTTCACCTTCGGCTTGCCGCCCTCCTTGCGTGGGCGCGGGGCGAGCGCCTTGCCCTTTTTCGGGCCATATTCAGTCCACAGCCATTTCAGGGCGCGGTCGGCGGACTGCCATTGATCCTCGTCGATGGTGCGCGGCAGGAAGCGCTGGATGTTTGCGCCTTCGGGCGTGACGCCGCCGCCGATCATCTCGGCGATGGACCCGGTGACGACGACGGCGGGGAGATGCGGATCAAGCACGGCGCGCGCGTTTTTCATCGCCTGTTCGGTGCCATGGCGGCCAAGCTCATCCTCTGAAAGGCCGGTGACAACGATGGGCAATTCATGCGGCGGCAGCGCATCCGTGTAATGCAGCACCGAGGTGACCGGCAGATTCTCGCAGCCGACCGGCCCGTCGATGATGACCTGCAGGCCCTTGATGGCCGCAAAGACATAGACCGAGCCCCAATAGCCACCCGCCCTGTCATGATCGATTATGAGGGTCATGAGCCGACGGCCTCCCCATTGTCGACGGCGTTCTTGGCCATCGCGGCCTTGGCGGCGAATTTCTTGCGGAAGGCCGGACGCTCGACGGGCGTGTCTTCCCATACGCCAGCCCTGTCGCCGGTGCCGACGCCCTCGAAAAAAGCCGACATGCGGTCGAAGCGTGCCTTGTTGGCAATCGCCGCGTTGATGGTGGGGGCGAGGCCCGCCGGACCGGCCGGACCCATCAGCGGACGGGCCGAAATGAGGTTGGTGAAGTACAGCCCCGGAATTGAGGCTTCCTTCGCCTTCTGCACGACGGGCGTGGTGCCGATGGCGAGATCAGGTTTGAACTCGTGCATCGCGGCGACATCCTGTTCCAGCGAGGCGCGATACTGCACATGCACGCCATGGGCGCGCAGCCAGTCAGCATCCTGGGCGGACCATTCGGTGCGCGGGCAGGCGGTGCCAACATAGCGCAGATCCGCCCCGGCCTCGACGAGAAGCCGGGCGACGATCAGTTCCGAGCCCTCATAGCCGGACAGCGTGATGCGGCCCTTGATCGGGTTGGCGGCGAGCGCGCCCTTGATCGCGCCGCCAAAGGCGTTGCGGGCCACATTGACCTTGTCTGCGGAGACGCCGCATGCGGCGCCGATGGCTTGCAGCCATGCGTCCGTGCCTTCAAAGCCGACCGGAGCTGAGCCGACGACCGTGCGACCTGCCGCCTTGAAGGCGCGGATGGAGGCTGTGTAGAACGGATGGATCGCCGCCACCGCCGCGCAATCAAGCGCGCCATAAAGCTCGCGCCATTCGCGCACGGGCGCGACCGGGCCGCAGGCCAATCCCAACGGGTCAAGCAAGGCACCGATCATCACCGGGTCAGCGGGGAAAACCTCGCCCAGCAGCGTCACGGTCGGGCGCTCGGAGATGCCGCCGCGCGGCGCCTGCACCGGGCCCGCTTCGGCTTCGTCGCGCGCATAGTTCAGCATCGCCGCCGACAGCACATCCTTGGCTTCCGCATGGGTCGGCACGCCGAACCCCGGCACATCGATGCCGACAATGCGCACGCCGTTGATCTCGCGCGGCAGCATCTGCAAAGGCACGCCGGACGCTGTCGGCACGCAGAGATTGGTGACGATGATCGCGTCATATTTCTCAGGGTCCGCCATCAGGTGCACGGCGTCGCGGATGTCTTCGTAGAGCTTGCCGGTGACCAGCGTCTCGGAATTGAACGGCACATAGCCGACCGAACGCTTCGCGCCGTAAAAATGCGAGGTGAAGGTCAGGCCATAGACGCAGCACGCCGAACCCGACAGGATCGTCGCCACGCGGCGCATGCGCAAGCCGACACGCAGCGAACCGAAAGCAGGGCACATGGACTGCGGCTGCTCATGCGGTCCTTTGGGATAGTCTTTGGCAAAGCCGTCAAGCAACGCCCCGTTGCCAGCCGCGACAGCCGCCGCGCGCAATTGTTCTGCCCCGGCATGGCAGCCGACGCCTTCCGTGACAGCGGGCGTTTCAACCGGGATGCGGCTTGCGTCGTCCATCGCTCACACCGTGTCGTAGATGACTTCGAGGGACGGTTTGCTGACGGCGCTGACGCCGCACATGTCGGCGGCGGTGGCGGGAACCAGCGTGACATTGCCGCCGGTGGTTGCCGCATCGAACAAGCCGATCAGGCCATCCTGCGTCAGCGGCGAGGGGCGGTTCGGAACCGATTCATCGAGCGCCTTGGCGAGGCCCTCGAACAACGGACCCCAGCGATTTCCCGGCGTGCCGATGATCTGGTAGTTGGCGCTTTTTCGGCGGATGTCTTCGTCCTGCGGGACGGAGGCGAGCACCGGGATGCCGACAGCTTCGGCAAAGGCCGCCGCCTCGCCCGTTCCGTCATCCTTGTTGATGACCATGCCCGCGACGCCGACATTGCCGCCAAGCTTGCGGAAATACTCAACCGCCGAGCAGACATTGTTGGCGACATAAAGCGACTGGAGGTCGTTCGAGCCGACGACGACAACCTTCTGGCACATGTCGCGGGCGATCGGCAGGCCGAAGCCGCCGCAGACCACATCGCCCAGGAAATCGAGCAAGACATAGTCGAAATCCCACTCGTGGAAGCCGAGTTTTTCCAGCGTCTCGAAGCCGTGGATGATGCCGCGTCCGCCACAGCCGCGGCCGACTTCCGGCCCGCCCAACTCCATGGCGAAGACGCCGTCGCGCTTGAAGCAGACATCGCCGATCTTCACCTCCTCGCCCGCCTCTTTCTTTTTCGACGAGGTGGCGATGATGGTCGGGCAGGCCTTGCCGCCAAACAGCAGCGAGGTCGTGTCGGATTTCGGATCGCAGCCGATCAGCAAAACTTTTCGGCCAAGCTGCGCCAGCATGTAGGAGAGATTGGCAAGCGTGAAGCTCTTGCCGATACCGCCCTTGCCATAGATCGCGATGATCTGCGTCTGTTTTTTCACCTCGCCGACCATGGGCGCATCCGGCTCGGAAGAAGCTTCCGCCCGCAGGCGTTCGTCATAGGTCAGGGTGTCGTTCATCAGACCGTCGGTCATGCTGCGTTCCTCCAGTCGAGAACCATTTTGGTGCAGGCCGCATCGCGGAACGCCGTTTCATAGGCGGCGGCGCAGTCGGCGGCGGGCGCGGTGTGCGAAATCAGGCCGGCCAGCGACAGGTCGCCCGCATCCACCATGGTGAGGATCGCGTCGATGTTGGCCGATGTGAATTCAGCCGCCACACGGATCGTCGCCTCGCGCATGAAAGCGGGGGCGAACGCAAATGACAAAGGCTCCGAATAGAAGCCGGCCAGGGTGACGACGCCGGACCGGCCAAGACGGCCGATCGCCTTGTCGAGGATGCCGGGATCACCGGATGCGTCGATGATGGAGCGGTATTCACGCCGGTCGTCGGCTTCTGGCGCAATCACGGCATAGCCGTCGCCGCCGGACCGGCGCAGCGGATTGGCCTCCCAGACCACCGGCGCACCAAGCCCCATGGCGAGCAGAATGCGCGCAATCAGGCGGCCGAGCACGCCATGGCCGATGACGAGATCGACATTGCCGCCTGCCACATAGACCGCATGATAAGCAGTCGCTGCCAGGCTGATCAGGGTTGCATGTTCGCCCAGATGATCCGGGACCTTGACGAGGCGGCGGCTGTCCACATCAAGGCGCGAAGCGGTCGCGCCAAACAGGTTGCGCACATCGACAAAACTTTTCGCGCCCGGCACAAAGACCAGATCGCCTTCGCGGAAACGCCCGGCAGCCCCGCCCTTGGCAATGCGGCCAACCGACTCGTAACCCGGCACTAGCGGGTAACCCATGCCGGGAAACTCCGGCATGCGCCCATCCCACAGCAGGCGTTCCGTGCCCGTCGAAATCCCGCTGTAGAGCACATCGACAATGCATGAGCCATCCTCGCGCGGGCGCATCTGGAGCGGCTTCAAGGCAAGCTCCTTTGGCCGGTCAAAGACAACTGCGATGGCGCTCATATGCGATGCGGGCCGTGGCCCCGCCCTTCCAAGCTGGAACTTCCGACTTTCAGACTAGGCTGACTCTTGGAAATGTCAATGCAAGTTTACACTATTAACTGTGAAGCCAGATTGAAAATGGTCGTAAGCATCAGGGAGTTGACGCTCAGGCGCGCGCCACCACCAGCCCGGTGTAGAGCGGTTGAGCCGTCCTGACTTCCCGGGCCGCGGCGAAGCCCGCGCGCCGCGCGAGGTCGGCAAGCTCACTGGCGCTGCGGCAGCGGCCGGACGCCATGGCCGTGAGATACAGCGTGAAATAGGCGTTGACTCGCGCCTGCGGCCCGCGCGCCGCGCCCATCGGCTCGGCGATGATCAACGGCGTGCCGGGTGTCATCGCGGCGCGCACATGGGTGAGGATCTTCAGCGCGGCGGCATCGTCGTGATCATAGAGGACGCGAACCAGGCTGTAGCAATCGGCCCCGGCCGGGACCGGATCATCAAAAAAGCTGCCGCCGCTGATGCGTGTTCGCGCGCCCAGGCCCTCGGCGGCAAGGATCGCCGCGCCTTGTTCGGCAACGGGCGGCAGATCGAACAAATGGAGCGCGAGCGACGGATGCGCGTTCCCGACATGCCAGAGGAAGCGGCCATGCCCGCCGCCCACATCGACCAGTTCGCGATGCGCCGAGAAATCATAGGAGGCGAGAACTTCGCGGGCGACCGCATCCTGGCTCACGCGCATCAGGTCGGAATAGGTGCGCGCATCGTCCGGTGACACCGCACCCGGTTCAGGATTGGCGGAATAGGCCCAGAGCTTGGCGATGTTGGTCTGGCGTGAACGCTGGCGCAGCAGCGATGCCGTGTCGGCGAGGTCGGCATAGAGCAGCCTGTGATGGCGGACCATGGCAAGAATGCCTGCATCGTTGACCGCCACAACGCCCAGATCGTCCAGCATCCAGAGGCCGGCTTCCACCTGCGTGACAAGGCCGAGACTTTCGGCGGCGGACAGCAGCCGTGCCGTGCCGTCAGCTCCGAGGCCGGTGATGCGCGCCATAGCATCCGTGCCGCGCGCGCCCGATGACAAGCCCTGCAACAGACCTGTTTCAATGGCGGTCGCAAAAACCTGGCTGTACACAAAGCCGGCAGTCAACGCGTAGAGCGCATCGGCCTTGCGTTTCGCCGTGGCGCGGACAAAAGGCAGGCGCATGCTCCAGCGCTGGAACGCCTGCGTGGCAATCAGCGCGTTGCGCCAGCCGCGCAGCCGCACGGTGAACGGCCTTGCCGCCGGTTGTTCGTGCATCCGCGCGCCGACCGCGTCACTCATCGCGCTGACCCGCAGTGCAGCGCACCGCGCCTGCGCGCAATGTGAATGCAAGCGTCACCTCTCGCATGGTCAGGCCGCGCTCTGCGCGAGGCTTTTCGGCACAAGCCGCTTGGCCTCGCCCGCGATCATCGCCTTCAACTGGTCGCCGCCCGGACACTCCGGGACGGTGGCGACAGCCGCGTCGATCTGGTCCTGCAACATGCGCAACGCGCCCATCGCACCATGCTGGACAGCGGCATTGGGGCGGCCATGGGCGGCGTCCTGCCCGCACGGTTTGCCCATGTCGCCGCTCGACGCTGCGAAATCATGAAGGTCATCGGCAATCTGGTAGGCCATGCCGAGCGCATCGCCGAGGCCCATCCAGCCTTGCGGCGAGGATTCCGATGCAATGGCCCCGAGCGCCGTTGCCGCCGTGAACAAGGCTCCGGTCTTGGTGCGGTGATAGGTGCGCAAATCGACCTGAGGCTCGCTTTCCCACGCCTGCCCGGCGATGATGCCGTTGGGCGTGCCGACGGCGCGGCTGATCGTGGTGATGACCGGAAGAAGCAAATGCGGCTGCCCAATCCAGCCGCGCGCCACAGTCTCGAAGGCGAGCACGATCAACGCGTCACCGGCCAGGACGGCGACAGGCTCGCCAAACGCCTTGTGCACGGTCGGTTTGCCGCGCCGCGTGTCGGCGTCGTCGAAGCAGGGCAGGTCATCATGCACGAGCGAGGCGCAATGCAGGATCTCGATTGCGGCGGCAGCGGAATCGGCAACACTTGGGTTGCGGTCCCCGCAGGCGCGCGCGACGGCAAGGGCAAGGCGCGGACGGATGCGTGCGCCGCCCGGGAAGATGGAGTCGCGCATCGCTTGCGCGATTTTCGGCGGACAGCCGGGTGCCGTTGCAAACGCGATGGCGCGCTCAAGTTCTCGTTCGATGCGGCGGGCGGCTTCCATGGCAGGCTCCTGTCCCGGCGGCGGCCCAAAAGGGGCCGCCTCGGCGCGCTCTCCACCTTCAAGGGCCTTTACTGTCAACCCAAAACGACAGAGAATGTGTATATTCAAATTGACACAAGCCGTCGCAAAGTCAATCGCGGCTTGGTCGAATCCGGCGATCCGGCCGGGCGGATGAAGCGGCGATGAAGCGCAATGACAGGGTGATCATCATCGGGGCGGGCATGGGCGGCATTGCCGCCGCCGTGCGGCTGTCGGCGCTTGGATTTGCCGTTGACGTCTATGAGAAGGAGCCGGCGCCGGGCGGAAAGATGCGCGAAGTGCCTGTCGGGCCGGATGGCTCCGGCCGGCGCATCAATGCCGGGCCGACCGTATTCACCATGCGCTGGGTGTTTGACGAATTGCTGGATGCCGGAGGCGTGCGGCTGGATGACGTGCTGGAGTTCCAGCAGGCCGATGTGCTGGCGCGCCACGCCTGGACAAACGGGCCGACCCTTGATCTTCATGCCGATATTGCGGCCAGTTCGGATGCCATTGCCGAATTTGCCGGACCGGGCAATGCCGACGGCTATCGCCGCTTCTGCGCGGATTCGGCGGCGATCTTCCGCACCTTGAAGCGGACCTACATCGCCGCGGAACGGCCGACGCCCATGCAACTCATGAACCGCATCGGGCTCGGTTCATTGGGCGAGATGATGGCCTTGCGCCCGTTCGCCACCTTGTGGGGCGCGCTCGGAGACTACTTCTCCGACCCGCGCCTGCGCCAGTTGTTCGGCCGTTACGCCACCTATTGCGGCTCGTCCCCTTATGCCGCGCCCGCCACGCTGATGCTGGTTGCGCATGTCGAGCAGGACGGTGTTTTCATCGCCAAGGGCGGAATGCATGGCCTGGCGCGCGCCTTGGTGCAACTGGCCCAAGCGCAAGGCGCGACGTTCCACTTTGGCGCGGGCGTGAAATCCATCGCCACACAAGGAGGCCGTGTCGGCGGCGTGTTCCTAGAGGATGATCATTTCCAGCCCGCCGAAGCCGTGATCCACAATGGCGATGTTTCGGCGCTGGCCAATGGCTTGCTCGGCACGCCACCGGAGGGTGTCGCGGCGGTCAAGCCGGACCAACGCTCCCTGTCAGCGCTGACATTTGCTCTCGAAGCCCAATTGTCGGGCTTTGTGCCCGCCCATCACACCGTGCTGTTTTCCGATGCCTACGAGGCGGAATTCGGCGCGATTTTCCGGCAGGGCCGCATCCCGGACAAGCCGACAACCTATCTTTGTCTGCCGGACCGCACGGATGCCGGAGCTTTTTCCGATGGCCGTTTCGACCGCGACGGATACAGCCCTGAATCGGGCGAGCGCGTTTTCGCGCTCATCAATGCGCCAGCCAATGGCGACACACAGACCTATTCCAGCCGGGAGATCGACGTATGCCTCAAGCGCATGATGACCTTGATGGAACGTTGCGGCCTGACGGCGACCTTGACCGCGCCGCCACGCACGGCGGCCTCGCCGACGGAGTTCAACCGGCTGTTTCCGGGGTCGGGGGGCGCGCTTTACGGTCCGGCGTCACACGGGTGGATGGCGTCATTCAAGCGGCAGGGCGCGCGGACGGCCATTCAGGGCCTCTATCTGGCGGGCGGCAGCGTGCATCCGGGGCCGGGCGTGCCGATGGCGGCGCTTTCCGGCAGGCTGGCGGCGGAGTGCCTGGTGCAGGACCGCGCTACGACGCCCCGGTTCCGGCCGGCGGCTACCTCTGGTGGTATGCCGACGGATTGAGTGATTGCGGGCGCTATGGCGTCGCGGTCATCGCTTTTGTCGGCTCGGTGTTCTCGCCCTACTATGCCTGGTCGGGGCGGCGTGATCCGGACAATCATGTCTGCATCAATGTCGCGCTCTACACGCCCTCCGGACACTTCTGGACGATGACCGAGCGCGGCCGCGCCGACGCCTTTCATGGCGAGCACCGGTTCCAGGTCGGCCCGTCGGGGCTCGAATGGGACGGGCGGGAACTCGTCATCCGCTTCGATGAAATCGCAGTGCCCAAGCCGCCATTCCAGCTCCTGCCGAAGCGCATCGCCGGCACCATCCGCTTTGTGCCCGATGCGATCACGGATCAGGTTTACGACATCGATGCGAAGGGCAGGCACCGCTGGTGGCCGACCGGCCCCTCCGGCCGCATGACGATGCGCATGGCGGACGGCACCGGGCCGGATTGGGACGGCCATGGCTACATGGACAGCAATTGGGGCACCGAGCCGCTGGAAGACGGCTTCGAGCGTTGGGACTGGGCGCGCGCCACCACGGCCGATGGCGGTGCGCTGATCATCTATGATTCCGAGCGGCTCGACGGCAGCACGGACATCCTCGCCATCCGGATCGGCACGGACGGCGTGACGCGCAGGATTGCCGCACCTGAGAAGACCAGACTGCCACGCGCCTTCTGGGGGGTGGCCCGCTACGGCCATCATGATGCCGGCGAGAAGCCGACGCTTGTCAAGACATTGGAAGACGGGCCGTTCTATACGCGTTCCGTCATTGACACGGTGATTGACGGCGAACGCATCGCCCTGATGCACGAAGGGCTGTCCGGGGCACGCTTCGGCCTGCCGATCGTCAAGTTGATGCTGCCGTTTCGCATGCCGCGCAACGCGCGGCGGCAACGCTGACATCGCGCAACGCGCGGCGGCAACGCTGACATCGCGCAACGCGCGGCGGCAACGCTGACATCGCGCAACGCGC
>JALOTE010000151.1 GCA_025458045.1 Rhizobiaceae bacterium | reverse complement strand
GCCCAGCGGGCGCCGCCCGTATCCGCCATGCGCTCGGTGATGGGCGCGTATCTCATCATTCATGCTCCTGTCGAAGCGCCTCCGGTTCCACACCTGGCGCCAACGTGCAAGGACTTGGTCGTATCTGCGCGTCATGCACGCAGGATCGGTCGGGTCAGGCAGGTCGGCCCGCCTTCGCAAGGGATACAGAGCGCGGACGCATCAAACGCCCGGACGATGCAGCCCGCCTCCTCCATCGCGCGTCGTGTGCCGGAAAAACCATCCACCATCACCACCTCGCGCGGGGCAAGCGGCAGCACATTCAGATTGAGGCCGTTGGAGGCCGCAAACTCGGCCTCCGGTGCGGCGACAAGCGTGATGCCGCTTTGCGTCAGCAGTTCCCAGAAAGCGAATGGCAGCATCGGCAGATGCACGAGCGCCAGATCATCGGCGAGCGGCGAGATGATCGACATCAGATGCAGGCAGGCCTCCACGCCCGCGCCAAACGGCAAATCGAAGCCAAGCACCGTGATGCCGAGCGGGGCGAGCAGCGCCGCCATCTGCGCGATCCCCGCCTGGTTGCTGCGCACGCCGCGTCCGATGGCGAGGATGTCGGGCCTCACCCAGACGCAATCACCGCCTTCCACCGTGCCCGGCGCTTCGATACGGCCAAGGATGGGGATGCCGGCGGCACGGTAGGCCGCCTCATGCAGGGCCGGTTCAGCCATGCGGGCGGGCTTGCCCATGCGCAGGATGATCGCGCCCTTGTCCGTCATCAATGACGGGTCATGGGTGAACATGGCATCGGCGAGGCCGTCGCCCTTGTCCTCCAGCCAGACAATCTCGGCCCCGCTTGATCCCACCAGATCCGCGAACGCTTCATATTGCGCGACGGCTTTCGCGCCGTCAAAGCCCGCGCCATAATGCCAGAACGCCGGATCGGCGTTGACAAGGCTATCACCCGGCCGCCGCATCAGAACGCGGCGCAGGGGCTTTGCCATCTCCTGGCAGCCATGCTGGGTCATGGTCATCCGTCACAAATGAAACGCGTTTGACGACGGCACTAGCAAATTTGCGCTTGATCCTTTGTCCTGCAAGCGTCACGATCATGTCACAAGCGGCGGCGGCAGGGTCCGGGTGTCCGCAGGGGCGATGATGGCGGCATCCGGGACGGCACTTCATTCAGGCACGCGCGATCCGGGCATGGGCGGTCATGGATTGCGCGCAGAGGCCGCGGCAGCCGTCACCGTCCGGGATTTGCACAAGCGGTTCGGTGAATTGCATGTGCTGCAGGGCGTGTCGCTCACCGCCAGAACCGGTGACGTGATCGCCATCATCGGCGGATCCGGCTCCGGCAAGTCCACCATGCTGCGCTGCATCAACATGCTGGAAACGCCGACATCCGGCACGATCGCCCTGCACGGCGAGGAGATCGCGCTGCGTGCTGGGCAATGTCATCGAAGTACCGGTGCAGGTGCTCGGGATGAAGCGCGACGAGGCGGTCGCCCGGGCTGAAAAGCTCTTGGCGCGGGTCGGCTTGGCGGAAAAGAAGGATGTCTATCCGGCGTTTCTGTCCGGCGGCCAGCAGCAGCGCGCCGCGATCGCGCGCGCGCTCGCCGTGGAGCCGGATGTGATGCTGTTCGACGAGCCGACCTCCGCGCTCGATCCGGAACTGGTGGGCGAGGTGCTGGCTGTCATCGCCGATCTTGCGCGCGAGGGCAGAACCATGCTTCTCGTCACCCATGAGATGCGCTTTGCTCGCGATGTCTCGAACCACGTGATCTTTCTCGCCAACGGGAAGATCGAAGAGGAAGGCCCGCCTGATGCCATCTACGGCGCTCCACGATCGGAGAAGTTGAAGAGGTTTCTGGCGACCGTCCAATGAACGAAGGCTGCCCGGCCCAAGCGCGCGGCCTTTCCAACACAAGACCAAAACAGGGAGACTACGCATGACCAAAATGCTCACCGCGGCGCTTGTCGCCGTCACCACCGGCCTGATGGCCTCGGTCGCCATGGCTGAGACCGTGCGCGTCGGCGTCGCCGCCGAACCCTATCCGCCCTTCACCTCGCCGGATGCGGCAGGCAACTGGGTCGGCTGGGAAATCGACTTCATGAACGCCGTTTGCGCCGAGGCCAAACTGGAATGCGTCGTCACGCCAGTCGCGTGGGACGGCATCATCCCGGCGCTGACCGAAAACAAGATCGACGCCATCATGTCGTCGATGTCGATCACCGAAGAGCGCATGAAGACGATCGACTTCTCCAACAAATATTACAATACCCCCGCAGCGGTTGCCGCATCCAAGGGCTCCGGCATCACCGCGACGCCGGAGGGCCTCGCAGGCAAGATCATCGGCGTGCAGGTTTCCACCATCCATGCCGATTACGCGGCGAAATATTTCGCGCCGACGGCCGCCGAAGTGAAGATCTACCAGACGCAGGATGAGGCAAACCAGGATCTCGCCGCCGGTCGCGTGGACGCGCTGCTCGCCGACTCGCTGACGCTTGATGCTTTCGTCAAGTCGGAATCGGGCGCGGCCTGCTGCGAGCTCGTCGGCAATGTCGCCGATGATCCCGCCATCCTCGGCCTCGGCGTCGGTGTCGGCCTGCGCAAGGGCGATCCGTTGAAAGACAAGTTCAACGCCGCCATCGAGGCTGTTCGCGCGTCGGGCAAATATGACGAGATCACGAAGGCCTATTTCGCTTTCGACATCTACGGCAAGTGATGAACGGATTGGCGGCGGGGGAAACCCCGCCGCTTTCGCATGTTTGCTGGCGAACAGACCGAACCTGGCGTGACCTTCGTCCTTCGAGGCATTTTTCCTTCATGGTGAGGCGCGTGCACAGCGAGCCTCGAACCACGAGGAAAAATGCACTTCAGGATGAAGGTCATTCCCGCTGTGACCGGCCCTGTTTGCGCACAGCCTTCGAGCCTTGCTTCACTTTCAGGCCGACATGATCGACTGGCTCGTCAACCTCGCCGACTGGCACCTTCTCGCGCTTGAGCCGCCCGGCTGGGGCGGCTTGCTGCTGCAAGGTTTGGCGACCTCCATCGAAATCGCGGCCGGAGGCTATTTGCTTGGTTTTCTGATCGGCATTGGCGGCGCGGCGGGCAAGCTTTATGGCGGTCCGGTCACGCGTGATCTGCTCGAGGTTTACACCACGCTGGTGCGCGCCATTCCCGAACTCGTTCTGATCCTGCTTTTGTATTACGCGGGAAGCGGGCTGTTGAACCGGATCGTCACCGGCTTTGGCGGCGAACCCGTCGAGATCAGTGCGCTCGCCGCAGGCATTTTCGTCATCGGCGTGGTTCAGGGCGCCTATCAGACCGAGGTGCTGCGCGGGGCGTTCAAGGCTGTCCCCTTCGGGCAGATCGAGGCGGCGCGCGCCTATGGCATGACCGGCCTGCAAGTGCTGCGGCGCATCACGCTGCCCGCCATGCTGCCGCACGCCATCCCCGGCCTTGCCAATCTGTGGCTGATCGCCACCAAGGACACAGCCCTGCTCGCCGTTGTCGGCTTCACGGAGTTGACGCTCGCTACGCGGCAGGCGGCCGGCACCACCAAGGCTTACATGATGTTCTTCCTTGCGGCTGGCTTCCTCTATCTGATGGTGACACTCGTCTCCAACATCATCATCGGCTATGCCGAAAGGCGCACGCGGCGCGGCATTCCCGAGGTGTCGGCATGAATGCGATGCTGACGCGCGAGTTCTGGCAGCCGCACCGCATCGGGCTTGCAGTCACCGCCGTCGTGCTTGTCGCGTGGATGGCCGTCTCTCTGCGCTGGGATTGGCTGCCGAAGTATGGCCCGCTGCTCATCGAAGGCGTCTGGGTGACGATCTGGATGCTGGTCGTCAGCTGCGTGCTTGGCATGCTGCTTGCCTTGCCCATCGGCCTGGTGCAGGTGACCGGCCCGTGGTGGCTGGCCGCGCCGGCGCGGATGTTCTGCACGCTGATCCGCGGCACGCCGTTGCTGTTGCAGGTTTGGCTTCTTTATTACGGGCTCGGCTCGCTGTTTGCCGCCTGGCCGGAAATCCGTCAAAGCTGGGCCTGGCCCTATCTGCGCACAGCCTGGCCCTATGGCGTGGTGGCGCTGACGATTTCGTTTGCGGCCTATGAGGCTGAAGTCATGCGCGGGGCGTTCGCCGGCGTGCCCAAGGGCGAACTGGAGGCGGCGCGCGCCTATGGCATGAGCCCGTTCACCGCCTTTCGCCGCATCTGGCTGCCGCGCGCCCTGCATCGGGCGCTGCCAACCCTGTCGGGCGAGACGGTGGTGCAGTTGAAATCAACGCCGCTCGTCGCCACCATCACCGTCATCGACGCCTATGCCGTCATCAGCCGGGTGCGGCAGGACACGTTCCTCACCTACGAGCCGCTGCTGTTCCTTGCGCTGATCTACATGATTTTGGCGGGCGTGCTCGTGTTCATGTTCTCGAAGCTCGAAGCGCTGGTGCCGGTCAAAGGGGCGTGACCATCGCGCCTGCGTCCCTCACAGGGGCAACTTGATCTCGAACACGGTCGCTCCGGGACGGCTTTCGACAAGCGTCAACTCGCCGCCATGCGATTGCGTGATTTCCCGGGCGATGGCGAGGCCAAGCCCGGTTCCGCCCGCCCGCGCGCTACCGGCGAACGCCTCGAACAGATGCGCGCGCGCCGCATTGGGCAGGCCGGGGCCATTGTCGCTGACGCGGATCCGGACCGACGGATTGCCCGCCTCCGCCTCGACGCGGATGCGCGGCTGCACTTCCGCTGCCTGGCCGAGCGCTTGCGCCGCATTGCGCACCAGATTGAGGAGCACACGGAACATCTGGTCCGGATCGGCATGCAGCGAGAAACCCGGCGGCACCGCGTTGTCGAAGGCCAAGTGCGGCGAAGCGCCCGGCATTCCGGCCGCGACCAGCGAAAACACATCCTCGACCATGGCTCTCAGATCGACCGGTCTCAACACCGGCGCCGCCTCGCGAGCGCGGCCGTAGGCAAGCACGTTTTCCGAATAGCGCACCGCGCGGTCGAGCGCGCCGACAAGTTTGGGTGCGAGCTTTGCAACCGTCGGGTCTTCTGCGTCGGCCAGCCGGTCGGAGATCAACTGCGCGGATGCCAGCAGGTTGCGCATGTCATGGTTGATCTTGGAGACGGCGAGGCCAAGGTTCGCAAGGCGCTTGCGCTCCTCCAGCGCCTGCGTGAGCGCCTGTTGCATGTCGGCAAGATTGCGCTCGGCACGTCCGATCTCGTCGCCGCGAACGGATGGTGTGATGATGTTGGCACGGTCTTCCGGAGCGCGGGCGAAACGCGCCATCATGTCCGTCATCCGCCGCACTGGGTTCAGCACCAGCCGCCCAAGCGCGAAGAACACCAGCGCCGCCGTGATGAACGAAATCAGCAAGGACAGGATTGTCACATTGCGCGCATAGATGAGCATGGCGTCGCGCAGCGGCTTCTCGCTTGCCACAACCTCGACGCGGCCGCCCTCCGCGTCGACAATGCCGGAATAGGCGATCACGCGGTCTTCATCGGCAAAGAAGGTGCCAAACGCATCAAGGATCGATCGCGGGACGGAGATCGTGGTCAGGTCGGTGCGGTGGCTCACCTCCTGCGGAAGATCATTTAGGATTTGCAGTTCGGAGCGCCCTTGCGAACGGATGATGATCGCCTTGACACCAAGCGCCATCAGCACGTCATTGGAGACAAGCGGCCGCGTCGGTTCGATCTTTTCTTCAAACAGCAGCGTGGAGACGGTTGCCGCCGTCGAAAGCCGCCCCTCCAGCCAGTTCAGCCGGAAATGCGCGACCGACGGCACGAAGATCAGCACCTCGGCGATCAGGACGAACAGGATCGT